>NZ_CP046509.1:4395438-4699895 GCF_009738185.1 Erwinia sorbitola
TCCGGGGTGCCAAAAAGATTGCAAAGAACCGGCATACTGTAACCCTTCGGATTTTCAAACAGCAGCGCAGGGCCTCCGGCACGCAGCGTGCGGTCGGCAATTTCGGTCATTTCCAGATCGGGATCGATCTCGTGTTTGATGCGTTTTAATTCCCCACGCTTTTCAAGCAGAGAAAGGAAGTCGCGTAAGTCGTGGTATTTCATGACTTTCCATCAGTACGGTCAGTGAGAGGGCCATTATAGTGCCGATCCACCGCTCAGGCTAAGTTTTGTTACTCAGTTTAACCGCTGGCGGAGTGCAAAACCCGTTAGCCCGGCTTATTACTGTCCCGCTGACCAGTGTGGAGTAATAAGGATAAGGCCTGATTGATTGTGCCGAGGGCAGATGAGAGAAAAGAAGCTCGTCGATCCGATAATTACTGCTATTTTAGAGTTATCGTATTACTGACTGTCTTAACCAGGCGGTGGGTGAAAACGGACTGATGCCGCCAATCTCGCTATATCTCTAAGAGCGATTTTGCTATCCTTATCGACCAGATAATTGGAAAGCGATGTTATGGAATCCTGGTATTTACTTTACTGCAAACGAGGTCAGTTACTGCGCGCAAAAGAGCATCTTGAGCGCCAGGCTGTGCATTGCCTCAGCCCGATGATTGCTTTAGAGAAAATGGTTCGTGGCAAACGTACCCGGGTGAATGAGCCGTTATTCCCTAATTATCTGTTTATTGAATTTGACCCGGAATCTATCCATACCACGACTATCAGCGCGACGCGTGGCGTCAGCCATTTTGTTCGTTTTGGTAATCAGCCTGCCACTGTTCCACTGGATGTCATTGTTGCTTTGCAAAGCGATCCGACTGAAGCCGTCACTGACAGTGAACTTCCTCAGCCGGGTGATGCAGTGATTATTATCGAAGGGGCATTCGAAGGATTACAGGCAATATTTTCCGAACCGGACGGTGAAGCCCGGTCGATGCTGCTTCTGAACTTATTAAATAAGCAGGTAGTACGTAGCGTGGGCAACCGCCAGTTTCAGAAGCTATAACGCATCCTTATTCAGGAGCAATAGCGCCTGTCGCAGAATCAGATACGAAATAATTTCCGCGCATTCAGCGCCGTTTTCTCTGCCAGTTCGTCAGCATCCTCCCCGCGCAATAGCGCTACCTGTTGCACAATATGCGGTAAAAAGCAGGGTTCATTGCGTCGCGATGCCGGACGAGGATGCATATCTCGCGGCAGCAGCCAGGGCGCATCCGTCTCCAGCAGCAGGCGCTCTGCCGGGATTAATGGCATCATTTCACGTAGCGCCTGCCCTCTGCGCTCATCGCAGACCCAGCCGGTAATACCGATAGATAATCCCAGGGCCAGGCAGGCTTCCAGCTCGTCACGCGTCCCGGTAAAGCAGTGCAGCACCGCCGCAGGTAGCTTCGGCAGCCACGGCGTGAGGATCTCAATAAACCGCTCATGGGCCTCGCGGCAATGCAGAAATACCGGCAGCGACAATTCAGCGGCAAGAGCCAGCTGGGCATTAAAAGCATAAGCCTGTTGTTCCGGCTCAGAGAAATTGCGGTTGAAATCAAGACCACACTCCCCGATAGCCACCACCCGTTCATTTTCTGCCAGACGGCGCAGCGTGGCGGCAGTCTCACCTGACCACTCGCTGGCATGGTGAGGATGAACGCCAGCGGTTGACCAGCAATAACCCGGATGCTGCTGTGCCAGACTACAAGCCTGCTGGCTTTCCAGCGCGTTTGTGCCAGTAATCAACATGCCGGTGACACCCGCTTCACGCGCACGTTTAACCACCTTCTCGCGATCTTTCGCGAACTGCGTGCTGGTCAGGTTTACCCCTATATCAAACATAGTTTCTTCCATACAGTAACCGCCCTGACGGGCGGTTAATTTATTCAGATTGTTCTGCCAACGGCAGCTGCTCGCGTATCGCTACTCTGATTCCTGCTCTTCATCGTCATCTTCATCGCGTCGGTTTTTGCCAACATAGAAGCGAGAAACAAAGACGCCTAATTCAAACAGGCAGTACATCGGGATAGCCAGCAGCGTCTGCGAGAAGATATCCGGCGGTGTCAGCAGCATACCAACTACAAACGCACCAACCAGTACATAAGGGCGCTTCTCACGCAGATCTTCCGGCGTTGTCACCCCTGTCCAGCACAGCAGAACAATGGCAATCGGTACTTCGAAAGACACACCAAACGCCATAAACAACGTCATCACGAAATCGAGATAGTTATTAATGTCGGTGGCAATCTGTACCCCCTGTGGCGCGGTCTTGGCAAAGAAACCAAACGCCAGCGGGAACACAATAAAGTAGGCGAAAGCCATCCCCAGGTAGAATAGGAATGAACTGGAAAACAGCAGCGGCATAACCAGCTTGCGCTCATGGCGATAGAGCGCAGGAGCCACAAATGCCCAGACCTGGTAGAGGATTACCGGCACGGAAAGAAACAGCGAGACGATGATCGTCAGCTTAATCGGCGTAAAGAACGGCGATGCCACGTCCGTGGCTATCATGCTGGCCCCGGCCGGTAATTGCTTGATCAGCGGCGCTGAGACGATGTGGTAAATGTCGTTAGAGAAATAGACCAGACAGAGAAAAATAACCAGAACAGCGATGATGCTGTTCAGCAGGCGTTTACGAAGCTCAATCAGATGACTGATTAGCGGTTGGGTATCATCAACAGCCATGTTTAACGTTCATCGCTTGTTTGTCCAGGGGGTACGGATGCACGCGGAGCAGCAGGTGCTGGCGGCTCGTTACGATCGGGCTGAGGCGAAGAGGCGGACTGCGTTACCGTTACAGGAGTCTGTGCCGGAGCGCTGGCATGATGATCCGCAGCCGCTGGCGTTACACCATCATGCGATTCCTGCGGATCTTTCACTAACGGATTGTGAATAGTATGCGCTTCGTCATCAGCTTTTTCATTTTCGCCCAGGTAAGAGCGCTTCATGGAATCAGCTGTTTGCTTCAGCTCCTCTACCGACGCTTTCAGCTCAGGAGAGAGACTGTCTTTGCTGGCCTGCTCGATTTTCTTCAGGCCATCTTGCAGCTCCTGAAGCTTCAGCTCCTGGGCCAGCTCGTTCTGTACGCTGGTTGCCAGAGAACGCAGCGCCCGAATCCAGCCCATCACAGTTCTGACTGCTACGGGTAAACGTTGCGGGCCCAGTACCACCAGGCCTATAACGAATACCAGTACCAGCTCACTAAAGCCTATGTCGAACACGGATTATACCTTGTCGTTCTTGACGTCTTCTTTCTTCGCTTCTGTATGCTGTTGGTCAGCCAGTTTGGCATTGAAATCAGCATCGTTAGCATTCGCTTTGTCTTTCTCTTTGTCATCTTCATCACTCATCGCTTTTTTAAAGCCTTTGATTGACGAACCGAGATCGGAACCCAACGAACGCAGTTTCTTGGTACCGAACAACAGAACCACCAGTACGGCGATGATCAACAAGTGTGGAAGTGTAATGCCACCCATTATTACCTCTGATATCAATAATTGATGCGGGTTTCGAGTATATAACAGCTTACGGCTTAGTTACGATGCGGAAACCACACCCCCTGCGCAATAAACTGTCTATTTACCTTTCATGACAATCAGTTTGTTCTGCGCCAGCCAACCAGCCAGGCTACGGCCCCTGCTGCCATCAGGCCCGCAGAGAGCATATCCCATTCAGGGCGCGACAGCAGAATCGCTGTGCCACTAAGCAGTAATGTTGCCCCGACGCCAAACAGATAACGCGATTGATGCTGCTTTGCGCGCTCTCCTTTCAGATCGTTAGCCAGCCGATCCACGCTGTGCCGCAACTGCTTATGCTGACGCAGGCTGTCATAAAACAGCTCCGGCAGCTCCGGCAATTTTTCTGCCCAGAACGGCGCTTTCTCTTTCAGCGCACGTACGATGGCAGGAATACCTACCTGATCTTTAATCCACTCTTCAAGGAATGGTTTAGCCGTTTTCCACAAATCCAGCTGCGGATAGAGCTGGCGGCCTACGCCTTCTACATAGAGCAGAGTTTTCTGCAATAGTACCAGCTGAGGCTGAACTTCCATATTAAAGCGACGTGCCGTGTTAAACAGGTTAAGCAGCACATGCCCAAATGAAATTTCTGCCAGCGGTTTTTCGAAAATCGGCTCACACACGGTGCGAATGGCGAATTCAAAATCTTCCACATTGGTATCCGGCGGTACCCAGCCAGAATCAACGTGTAGCTCGGCTACCTTGCGATAATCACGATTGAAGAAGGCGATAAAGTTTTCGGCCAGATAGCGCTTATCTTCTTTATTCAACGAACCAACAATGCCGCAGTCAATGCCGATATATTGTGGATCTTCCGGGTGTTCATAGCTGACGAAAATGTTACCCGGATGCATATCAGCATGGAAAAAGCTGTCACGGAACACCTGGGTAAAGAACACCTGAACACCGCGTTCAGCCAGCAGCTTCATATTTACGCCGTGCTGTTCCAGCGTGACCACGTCGGAGATCGGAATACCGTAAATACGCTCCATCACCAGCATATTTTCGCTGCAATAGTCCGAATAGATTTCCGGTACATACAGCATCCGGCTCTGGTCGAAGTTGCGTCTTAGCTGGATGGCATTCGCGGCTTCGCGCAGCAGATTCAACTCGTCGAGCAGTGTTTTTTCATAGTCGGCCACCACTTCACGTGGACGCAGGCGGCGACCATCAGGGAGCAGGCGCGGCACCCAGCGGGCAAGACGGTAGATCAGCCGCATATCTGCTTTGATTACCGGCAGAATGTCCGGACGGATCACTTTGATCACCACTTCACGGCCATTCTCTTTTAGCGTTGCTGTGTGAACCTGAGCAATAGAGGCCGAGGCCAGTGGGACAATATTAAAGTCATCGAACTGAGTGTCGATAGGCGCACCCAGCGACTGCTCAATCAGCTTGAGTGCTTTAGCACCATCAAATGGCGCAACACGATCCTGCAACATGGCTAACTGATCGGCGATCAACGGCGGAAACAGATCCCGGCGCGTCGACATCATCTGACCAAATTTAATCCATACTGGCCCTAACTGTTCCAGCGCCAGTCGTAAGCGCTCGCCAAGCGGTTTATCTTTATGGCGATTTGGCATCCAGAACAGGCATTTCCGCCCCAACCGCAGTGGCAGAGTCAGGCGCATTTTGGGAATCAGTTCATCCAGCCCGTAGCTGAGGAAAACGCGAATAATCAGGTAAAGACGACGTAGTTCACCGAAGGTCATTTGGTCTCCAACTGGCTGAGGCGAGCATCCAGCGCATCCAGTGAGCGGGTGAGCGCATCGACTTCTTCTGCAAACCAGGCAAGCTCAAGCGAACCAGGAGCCAGACGCCACTCTTCCGTCAGCGTTTGCGACAGATAGCTCTGCTTACGCTGCACATCGCGGCGAACTGCGTTAAAACCACGGCGGGCAAATTGAGTGATACCCTGAGCGGCGATATCACCCGTCCAGGGAGCCAGATACTCAGCCGGATCCAGTTCAGCCAGATCCAGCAGGGCGGAAAACTGCTGCACCACTTGCAGATCGCCTTCTACCTCCAGTTCACCGCTGCGAATAAGCGAAGTGAGCTGCTGGCGGTCACGCAGTTTTGACAGCGTGGCAAAGCGCGTTTTTACCGTACAATCCGGTGTATCACTCCATTCACCAATGACGTCAACCTGCTGTTCACTGAAGATAAAGATGAGCGGCTGCTTAAGTTCAGCCAGAACGATTGCCAGGCTGCGTCCGTTGAGACGCTGACGCGCCGCCTTCAGGCCACGATCGCGGTACAGCAGATGGTTAAGCGCGGTCTCCAGACTGGCGGTTAATAGCGGCGTTAATGTCATTCGTTTCCCTGCTTAAAACTTAAATCCGCGGTGCAAGGCAACAATGCCGCCCGTCAGATTGTGATACGTGGTGTTTTCAAAACCAACATCGTTCATCATCTGCTTCAGGGTTTCCTGATCGGGATGCATACGAATAGATTCTGCCAGGTAGCGATAGCTGCCTGCATCCTTCGCGACCATTTCGCCAATGCGCGGCAGGATATGGAATGAATAAGCATCGTAGGCTTTGCTTAATGGCGCGAATTGCGGCTTGGAGAACTCCAGCACCAGCAGACGTCCGCCCGGCTTCAGTACGCGGAACATAGAGGCCAGTGCTTTCTCTTTTTCAGTCACATTACGCAGGCCGAAAGCGATGGTGATGCAGTCGAAGTAGTTATCGGGAAACGGCAGTGCTTCGGCATTCGCCTGCACATAGCTAACGTTACCGATGATGCCTTTATTACGCAGCTTTTCGCGGCCGACTTTCAGCATTGAGCTGTTGATATCTGCCAGTACCACTTCACCGGTTTCACCCACCAGGCGTGAAAATTTCGCCGTAAGATCGCCAGTACCGCCAGCCAGATCGAGAACGCGTTGCCCACGGCGCACGCCGCTGGAATCAATGGTAAAACGCTTCCAGATGCGGTGAATGCCGAATGACATCAGGTCATTCATCAGGTCATATTTTGCCGCAACGGAATGGAAAACATCAGCAACCATATCGGCCTTTTCGTCTTTCGCAACGGTGCGATAGCCGAAGTGGGTTGTGTCCTTTGATTCATCTGCCATTTGTTTTGCCTGCTCTACAATCAAATATTTGCCAAGTGTACCAGAGTCACGCAGGCCAGGCACTGACCGTACGCTTATTCATTGATGCGACGAGGTGTTGCATCCGGCGAAAATTCCGTCTTTTCCGCAGGCGGTATATCATCGTCTTCATCGGCCTCGTCGTCAGCCTCTGGCAATGCCTGTTCCACCAGCCTGGGGTTAATCGGGCGTTTTACTTCCACCCCCATCTGGCGAAAACCTTCGGTCTGGGCGATCAAATTCCCCCGACCTTCAGACAATTTTTTCATCGCCTGACGGTAGCTATCCTGAGCTTTATCAAGGTTCTGACCGATGGCACTCATATCATCCACAAACAGACGCATCTTGTCATAAAGCCTTGCTGCGCGGTCAGCTATTCGCTGGGCGTGGCGGCTTTGGTGCTCATAGCGCCACAGGTTATTAATGGTGCGCAGTGCCACCAGCAGCGTCGTCGGGCTGACCAGCATGATGTTCTGGTTAAGCGCCTCATTGATCAGCTCCGGCTGCCTGTCGATAGCCAGCAGGAAGGCCGGTTCAACCGGGATAAACATCAACACATAATCCAGCGAGCGTAAACCGGGTAATTGTTGGTAATCTTTACGACTCAGCAGACGTAAATGCCCGCGAATGGCCGCAATATGGTCGGTAATAGCCAGCTCACGCGCGGCTTCGTCCTCACCGTTGAAATAGCGCTCGTAGGCCACCAGCGTCATTTTCGCGTCAATGACCACATCCTTACCCTGCGGCAGACGCACAATCACATCGGGCTGCATTCTTCCGTTCTGCTCAAGCTGAATGTTGACCTGGGTTTCGTATTCATGACCTTCCCGCAAGCCTGAAGCTTCCAGCACACGGCTGAGGATCACTTCCCCCCAGTTACCCTGAGTTTTGTTATCGCCTTTCAACGCTTTGGTAAGATTAATCGCTTCCTGTGCCATTTGGGCATTCAACTGTTGCAGGTTGCGTATTTCATGGGCAAGCGTGTGTCGCTCACGTGCTTCCTGACCAAAACCTTCCTGAACCTGACGACGGAATCCCTCCAGCTGTTCACGCAGCGGGGTGATCAGGCCGTGCAGGCTTTGACGGTTTTGCTCATCCACCCTGCGGCCGCTGTTTTCAAAAATACGGTTTGCCAGATTTTCAAACTGCGCGTTAAGACGCTGTTCACTGTTGACCAGCAGCCGCTGCTTCTCTTCCGCCGCCATGCGCGTCTCTTCAAGACGGATGGTGACCTCGCGCAGTTCGGCCTCCTGCGAGGCATTGATCTCCAGCTGATTACGCAGCTCGCGCGTTAACTGCTCGGTTTCACTGCGCCAGTGATCAAGATGATGAAGCTTCTCTCCGGCCGCCGCCAGCGAACCATGCAGCTGGCGCAGCTCCTGCTCATTCTGTTTTTGCGTGAGGAGTAGCGCATCAAGCTGCTGCTGCTGGCGCTGACGCTCAGATCCGGCCTGCTCTACCGACTGCTGAAGCAGACGCCGTTCAGTTTCACCATTTGCCAGCTGCTGCTGGCTGCGGATCCCTGCGATTAACCACCCCGCCAGTAAACCGACCAGACCAGAACCTACGCCGTATATGACTGTTGCATCCACCCTGCTTCTCCTGATCAAACCCTATACCCAAAATAATTCGAGTTGCTTGTAGGCGGCAAGCGAGTGAATCCCCGGGAGCATAGAAAAACTATGTGACCAGGATGAGTGAGCGCAGCCAACACCCAAGCAGCTTGAAGTATGAAGGGCTTAACAGGGCAAAAATAGAGGCGCACTGTATGAATGTCCAGATAAAAAATTACGAAGTGAAAGGCACTGTGAGAATTGTCGCGGAGGATCTGAATTTAATGACAGCGGATGAAGGGGGTTGCAGGCCGCGCGTGAGCACGGCCGACAGAGTAAGAAAGCTTAGATCAGACGACGGGCAGCATCGACAACGATCTTCACCGCATCGCTTTCGGTGCGTTTCATGGTTTCCGCATCAGGGATTTCCTGCTGGGTACGGTTCACAATCACTCCGGCTACCATCCCGGCACGCAGCCCCTGGCTGGCACACATGGTAAGCAGCGTGGCTGATTCCATCTCATAGTTCAGCACGCCCATCTGCTGCCACTCTTTCATCGAGTTCTGGAAGCGGCTGACCACACGTCCGGAGAAGGTGTCGTAACGCTCCTGGCCCGGGTAGAAGGTATCCGACGAAGCGGTAACACCAATATGGGTGGTGGCTCCCGCCGCTTTAGCCGCCTCAACCAGCGCAGTGGTACAGGTAAAGTCAGCCACAGCAGGGAACTCCAGCGGAGCAAAGTGCAGGCTGGCACCATCAAGGCGCACAGAACCCGTAGTGACCAGCACGTCACCGACGTTGATGTTCGGCTGGATGGCTCCGGTGGTGCCGACGCGCAGGAAAGTACGCACGCCCAGCTGCGCCAGCTCTTCGACGGCAATAGACGTGGACGGGCCACCGATGCCGGTTGAGCAGACTATCACTGATTTACCGGATAATTCGGCACGCCAGGTGGTAAATTCACGGTGCGAAGCCAGATGAACCGGATTGTCCATCAGGGCGGCAATTTTCTTCACGCGCTCCGGATCGCCCGGCACGATCGCCAGCGTGGCGCCCTGAAGATCAGCTTTCGTTAAGCCAAGGTGAAAAACATCAGACTGTGCCATTTCAAACTCCTGTAACGGGAAACGGGGGATAGTTAACTCACTATTATAGTAAGCAAGTCAGCGGAATTTTTATGTGATTAACATCGACAATACAAATGAAAGTTGCATTAATTACATTAGTAACAGTGACATTCGTCACATTATCATATGTATTCTGGTCACTTTCACACCCCAGGCTCTGTGGTTCAGGCTTATCTGGTGTTATGAGATCCTGAGGCGACGCCTGCCCCATCGCATTCCTGGCTATAGTTAAAACCTGAATGCCGATCGTCTATGCGCATGCACGGAGAAGAGGGAGAAGAGAATGAAAACCGACGATAACACGACGCAAGAATTGAGCAATAAAGGCTTTGCGCCCGCGACGCTTCCCACCGCAGCGACTACGATAACGACTGAGAGCGCAGATATTCTGTCGGGTGAAACCTCGATTCCCACCCAGGGTGAGAATATGCCTGCCTTCCATGCTAAACCACGCCATGCTGAGGGGCTGTTGCCGGTAGTGCTGGTGATTCAGGAGATTTTTGGGGTTCATGAACATATCCGCGATATCTGCCGTCGCCTTGCCGCTGAAGGCTATCTGGCGGTGGCACCTGAGCTTTACTTCCGTCAGGGCGATCCTGCTGATTATACCGATATCCCCACTCTTTTTAAGGAACTGGTGAGCCAGGTGCCGGACAGTCAGGTACTGGCCGATCTTGACCACGTGGCTAACTGGGCCGCGCGTCACGGCGGTGATATGCGCAATATGGCTGCCACCGGTTTTTGCTGGGGCGGGCGGATTACCTGGCTGTATGCCGCGCACAATCCGCAGCTGAAAGCCGCCGTTGCCTGGTATGGCAAACTGGTGGGTGAAAAAACCATGAAGCAGCAGAAGCAGCCGGTGGATATTGCGGTGGATCTTAATTCACCCGTTCTGGGCCTCTACGGCGGTAAGGATGAGAGCATCCCGCTGGATAGCGTGGAGACCATGCGTCATGCCCTGCGGGCGGCGAATGCCGACGCGGAAATTATTGTTTATCCCGATGCCGGGCATGCCTTTAATGCCGACTATCGCCCAAGCTATCACGCTGAGTCGGCCCGGGATGGCTGGCAGCGAATGCTGGCATGGTTTAAACAGTATGGCGTTGCGCCAAAAGCATAAAAAAAGGGGTGCCAGGCACCCCTAATAAGCACTACACAATTACATCAACAACACAGAGAATTATGCTTTTTGTGCGTTGCGCAGGTTCTGCGCCGCTTTAACCATATTCGCCAGCGCCTGGCGAGTTTCCGGCCAGCCGCGCGTTTTCAGACCGCAGTCTGGATTCACCCACAGACGCTCAGTCGGGATACGTTTTGCCGCTTTCAACAGCAGCGCTTCCATCCACTCCACGCTCGGAACGTTTGGCGAGTGAATGTCATATACGCCGGGACCGATTTCATTCGGGTATTCGAACTCCTCAAACGACTCCAGCAGTTCCATATCAGAACGCGAGGTTTCAATGGTGATCACGTCAGCATCGAGTGCAGCGATCGAATCCATGATGTCATTGAACTCGCAATAACACATATGGGTGTGAATCTGTGTGTCATCCTGCGCTACAGCGGCATTCAGACGGAAAGCATCCACCGCCCACTCCAGATAAGCAGCCCAGTCAGAGCGGTGCAACGGCAGGCCTTCACGCAGTGCAGGTTCGTCGATCTGGATGATACCGATTCCGGCTTTTTCCAGGTCTTCCACCTCATCTCGCAGTGCCAGTGCAATCTGTTTGGCGATAGTTTCACGTGATACATCTTCCCGCGGGAAGGACCAGCACAGAATGGTTACCGGGCCTGTCAGCATGCCTTTGACCGGTTTGTCGGTCAGTGACTGAGCGTACTTCGCCCACTCAACGGTAATCGCTTCCGGACGGCTAACGTCACCGATAATGACCGGTGGTTTCACACAGCGTGAACCGTAGCTCTGTACCCAGCCGTTCTGCGTGAAGATGAAACCATCCAGGTTTTCACCGAAATACTCCACCATGTCGTTACGTTCAGCTTCACCGTGTACCAGTACGTCCAGCCCTAAGCGCTCCTGCTCAACAATCGCCTGCTTGATATGTTCAGCAATGCCGGTACGGTAGTTTTTGCCATCCAGGCGACCCTGTTTAAAATCAAGGCGCAGGCCACGGATTTCAGTGGTTTGCGGGAATGAACCAATGGTGGTGGTAGGCCAGGCAGGCAGATGGAAACGCTGACGCTGGGCTGCTGCACGCACCTGATAGCTATTGTTGCGCTGGCTGTCTTTAGCGGTAATCGCTGCCAGACGCTGGGCCACTGCCGTGTTGTGTACGCGGGTGGAGTTTTTGCGGGCACGGATTGGCGCACTCCACGCTTCGAGTGATGCCGGATCGTTATTGTTCAGCGCATTGCTCAACAGTGACAGCTCTGCACACTTTTGCAGCGCAAAGGCAAACCAGCTTTTCACTTCGTCATCAAGACGGGTTTCAACGCTGAGGTCGATCGGGCTGTGCAGCAGTGAACAGGAAGAACCGATCCACAGCTGCTTACGTGCTCCAACCAGGGGTTGCAGACGCTCAAACCAGCTGCTCAGATCCGCACGCCAGACGTTACGGCCATTAATGACACCAACGGACAGCAGCCAGTTTGCCGGTACTTTGCTGTTCAGCACAGCGATATCATCTTTACCGTGAACCAGGTCGACGTGCAGACCCTGTACCGGCAGCGCAATAATCGTGTCAATGTTCTGACCAATGCTGTCGAAATAGGTGGTCAGCAGCAGTTTGGTCTTACCTTGCAGCGCATCGTAGGCTGGTTTGAACGCCGCCTGCCACTCGGCAGGCAGTTCCAGCGCCAGTGCTGGCTCATCAATCTGCACCCATTCGATATCACGCTTAGCCAGTTCAGCCAGCACCTGCTGGTAGACCGGGAGAATGTCTTTCAGCAGACTCAGGCGATCAAACTGATCCCCTTTGACTTTGCCAAGCCACAGATAAGTTACCGGGCCAAGCAGCACAGGCTTCACTTTATGACCCAGCGCCAGCGCTTCATCGACTTCATCCAGCAGCTGTGTCCAGGTCAGTTTGAACTGCTGACCCTGAACAAACTCCGGCACCATATAGTGATAGTTGGTGTTAAACCATTTAGTCATTTCTGCCGCTGCGGCGGGTTCACCGGTCGGCGCACGTCCACGGCCAAGGCGGAACAGGGTATCGAGGTCAACTGAGCCATCTTTATTCTGGTGACGCGCAGGCACGTTACCCAGCAGCAGGCTGGTGGTGAGTACGTGATCGTACCAGGCGAAGTCGCCTACCGGCAGCAGATTCACGCCAGCATCTTTCTGCTGTTGCCAGTGGCGGGCACGCAGCTCCCGGCCGGTTGCCAGTAGATCTTCCTGGCTGGTGGTGCCAGCCCAGTAGCTTTCCTGCGCTTTTTTCAGTTCGCGACGCAGACCAACGCGGGGAAATCCGAGAGTATGGTTCAGAATAGTCATCAGTTGTGCCTCGTTTAATTATTCTTTGCCGGATCGATCAGAGCCAGCTGATATAAGTGTTGTTGTCAGTTTGCATAGGGCCGTGCAGAAGAAGCGGAGCGTACTTACACTTAAGTAGGCGGATATTCTGAGCACAGCCGGGAGGAAAAATGACCATCAAACTTATCAGCGGAGTCATTTAGCCATCCAGATGTTTACACCGCTATAATGTGCAGGTACTGTATTATCCACAAGCGCAATATGTTCATTGTCGATGTGAAGGATTCTCATGATTGAACTTAAACACCTGCGAACGTTGCAGGCACTGCGAACGACAGGTTCGCTCGCGGCGGCGGCTGCCCAGCTTCATCAAACGCAGTCAGCGTTATCTCATCAGTTCAGCGACCTGGAGCAACGTCTGGGGTTCCGGCTGTTTGTGCGTAAAAGCCAGCCGCTGCGTTTCACGCCGCAGGGAGAAGTCTTACTGCAGCTGGCTGAACAGGTGCTGCCACAGATCCAGCAGGCGCTGCAGGCCTGTCACGAGCCGCACCAGACCACGCTGCGCATCGCCATTGAATGCCACAGCTGTATTCAGTGGCTGACCCCGGCGCTGAACAATTTCCGTAAGAGCTGGCCACAGGTAGTGATGGACTTTAAATCAGGGGTGACATTTGACCCTCAGCCCGCCCTGCAACAGGGAGAGCTGGATGTGGTGCTGACCTCCGATATTTTGCCGCGCAGCGGGCTGTTCTATTCGCCAATGTTTGATTTTGAAGTGCGCCTGGTGTTGGCTCCCGACCATCCGCTGGCGCAGAAAAACCATATTTCCCCAGAGGATCTGGCCAGTGAAGTGTTAATGATTTATCCGGTTCAGCGTCAGCGACTGGATATCTGGCGTCATTTCCTACAGCCAGCAGGCGTCAGCCCGGCGCTGAAAAGTGTTGATAACACGCTGCTTCTTATTCAGATGGTGTCAGCTCAGATGGGGATTGCTGCCCTGCCACACTGGGTAGTGGAGAGTTTTGAACATCAGGGGCTGGTGGTAACCAAATCGCTGGGTGATGGTCTGTGGAGCCGCCTGTACGCGGCAGTACGCGACGGCGAACAGCGTCAGCCGGTGGTTGAGGCCTTTATTCGGTCGGCGCGCCAGCACGCCTGCGATCATCTTCCACGGGTACGCGACGCTTCACTTCCCGGAGTTCCTCACCCCTCGCAGACACCAACCTGACGTTGCCCCCGTCTGTTAACGCTGGCGCTGTGTTAACAGGCAGGCATGAAATAGTGATTCAGTTGCGCGCACGCCGCTAACGCAGATGCAGCCTGAGGGATGAAGGGTTATACTGCGCCCACTGCAATTGTTTCACTATAGAGAGTCCCTATGACCAATAACGATGTCCTGCGCAGCGTGCGTTACATGCTGAATTTAAGCGATGCTAAAGTTGTAAGCATTCTGGCGCTGGCAGAGAGCGAAGTAACAGAAGCCGAAGTGCACAGCTTCCTGAAAAAAGAGGATGAAGCCGGCTATCGCCCCTGCCCTGATGTCATCATGGGTTACTTTCTGAATGGTTTGATTTTTGAACGTCGCGGTAAAAGCGAAGATGCACCAGCGCCATCCATCGAACGCAAGATGACCAACAACATCATCATGAAGAAGCTGCGCGTTGCCTTCGACCTGAAAACTACCGATATCCTGGAACTGCTGAAAAACGCTGATTTCGCGGTTGGGCAGTCAGAGATTGGCGCTATTTTCCGGAAACCAGGCCATAAAAACTACCGCGAATGCGGCGATCAGATCCTGCGTAATTTCCTTAAAGGTCTGACGATGAAAATTCGTCCACCAAAAGCGTAAGCGATCCCTGACTTAAAACACTAATCAACCTCGGGGCCGATCTGAAAACGACCAGCCTGAGGTTTATTTTCACCAGAATTAAACTCCGAACAACTCACGTAGATAGTGAGGCACGGCCTGGTCAGCATTTGACCCAATCACTTCCAGCTCCGGCAGGATATCCTTCAGGCGCTGATGAGAGTTCTGCATAATGCAGCCTTTACCCGCCATACTCAGCATCTCTTTATCATTCATGCCGTCACCAAATGCGATGCACTCCTTTAGCGAGTAGCCGAGGGATTTTGACACCGCATCCAGCGCATGGCCTTTGGAAACGCCGCCCGCCATCACTTCAAGACAGGTTGGCAACGAGAAGCTGACGTTAACCCGGTCACCCCAGCGTGCTATCAGAGCCTGCTCCAGAGGGATCAGCAGTTCTGGTATCGCACAGGTGAAGAACACTTTACTGATACCGTCCGTCGCCAGCTGACCCGGCTGATAGATCTGATAGTTAAAGTCAGATTCACGGAAGAAATCCATCTCTTCTGGACGATGGCGGTTGAGGAACCACTCTTCATCGCGGTATACGTTGGTAAAGATATCAGGGTTAGCGTGCTGCATGCCAAACAGCTCAAGTGCGATATCTTCATCAAGATTATGGCTGAACACCAGCTCACCCGCCGTATTGTGCACACGCGCACCATTCGAGGTAATCATATAAGCGTCGATGCCCAGGCTATCACGCATCTGTGCCACATCGATATAATGGCGGCCAGTAGCAAAAACAAAATGAATGCCTTTACGGGTGAGTAACTGTAGCGTTTCGCGGGCAAAAGCAGAAAGCGTGTGGTCTGGTGACAGCAGCGTGCCATCCAGGTCTGAAGCAACAATAGGGTACATAACACCTCTGGTTAAGATTTTTGGCGGGCAAACAGCACCCGCCGGCAACGTAATTCTGCCCGCTCAGGCGTGGCGGGCATAAAACTCCAGGATAGCTTCCAGCGCTACGGCACGCATACTGTCTTTTTCAAACAGGATCTCATGGCGCGCTCCTTCAATAATCATCGGCCCGCCACCTTCACAAGGCTGGCCCGCCGCTACCATCGTCTGGCAAAACAGATCCTGAGCGCGGTTATCCACCACTTTATCTTCCGCAGCCTGGAGCAGCAGCAGCGGCGTCGATATCTGAGCCGCCTGGCTTAACACGCTGTGTCCGGCCCGAACCCCTTCTCTCACCCAGTGATAAGTGGGGCCACCCACGCGCAGGCCGGGGTCGTCAGCATAGAACCGCAGGTTACGGCGGTAGCGCTCGCGGCTGTGGGTCAGTTCGTTGATAGCGAACGGGCGCGCATACCATTTTCCCGTACCAAGCGCATAGCCTTCACGCACTGCCGGATATTTTTCTGCCCAGTTCAGGATGGAATTTGCCATCCAGAATGGCATTGGCAGGAAGATGCCAAACATTGGTGACGCCAGCGCCACTGCATCAAACGCCGCAGGCTGGCGAGCCAGCATCAGCGCCAGTATCGCTCCCCCCATTGAATGGGCCAGCGCGTAGCGATGACGATAGTGACGGGCGACAATCTCTTTCAGATAGAGCGTTTCGAGATCGTCGACATAATCTTCAAACTCAACGACATGACCACGATGAGAATCTTGCAACAGGCGGCCAGATCGCCCCTGTCCGCGATGATCGATAATGATCACATCATAACCGCTATGAAACAGGTCATAAGCCAGTTCAGGATATTTCACATAGCTTTCGATACGCCCCGGGCACAGCAGTATGACTTTATCGTGTTGCGGTGAGATGAAACGAACATAGCGGATCGGTACGTTTTCAACACCGGCAAACTCGTCTTCTTCCCGTAACTTCCAGAAATCCAGCAACGGGCCTGTAGCAAACGCCGCAAAGGCCTTTTCACGTGTCGACCAGTTGTGCTTATGGTGTTCCATCAGATTCATTTCCAGAAAGTTGTACCCTTCATACTCCAGGTTCCCTTATGGGGCCTATTTTGGTGCCTGTGCATTGGCGGCAACTCGAATTCTACAGGTCATATGCCTTAAAAAAAGAGGGAAGGTTCCCCGTAGCGCAGCATTCAACAATAACGTATTGTGTCACAATTGAGCGTTTTTCGGGAGTCTTACCCATGACCATCGAGTGGTGGCTGACCTATCTTTTAACAACCAGTATCTTGAGTCTCTCCCCGGGTTCAGGGGCCATCAATACCATGAGTACAGGTATCAGCCACGGTTATCGCGGTGCCGTTGCGTCAATTTCCGGTCTTCAGGTTGGTTTGTCGCTGCATATTATGCTGGTTGGGATTGGGCTGGGCGCACTGTTTTCCCAGTCGCTGCTGGCCTTTGAAATACTCAAATGGGCGGGTGCTGCATACCTGGTCTGGCTGGGTATTCAGCAGTGGCGCTCTGCGGGTGCCATCGACCTCAATGCGGTGGCAAAAGCGATGCCGCGCCGCAGGCTGTTTAAACGCGCTGTGCTGGTGAACCTGACCAACCCTAAAAGCATTGTGTTTCTGGCGGCTCTTTTCCCACAGTTCATCCTGCCCCACCAGCCGCAGGCGATGCAGTATCTGGTGCTGGGCGTCACGACAGTGGTAGTAGATATTATCGTGATGATTGGCTATGCCACGCTGGCCACGCGTATTTCCGCATGGATTAAAGGGCCGCATCAGATGAAGTTACTTAACAGAATTTTTGGCGGACTATTTATTGCCGTGGGTGCACTGCTGGCTTCGGCACGCAGAATCGCTTAACAGTAAGGGCGAGGCGCTCCTCGCCAATAATGCGGAATTACTCGTCGTCGTGCGCACCGTCGACATGTTCTTTGATCATCACCATAAATGGTCTGCCAAATCGCTCCAGCTTCTTCTGTCCGACACCATTGACACTCAGCATCTCGGATGCCGTCAGCGGCATCTGTTCTGCCATTTCAATCAGCGTGGCGTCATTAAACACCACATAAGGCGGAACGTTCGCTTCATCGGCAATCGATTTACGCAGCTTACGCAGTTTGGCAAATAGCTTGCGGTCATAGCTGCCAGCATAGGATTTCTGATTGCTGTTACGTGGTTTAACGCTGACCAGACGCGGCACAGCCAGCATCAGAGGCGCTTCACCGCGCAGGATCGGACGCGCAGCTTCAGTCAGCTGTAAGGCCGAATGCATGGCGATATTTTGCGTTACCAGACCAAGATGGATCAGCTGGCGCAGGACGCTGGTCCAGTGCTCGTGGCTTTGCTCGCGGCCAATGCCATACACCGGCAACTTATCATGCTGCATATCACGAATACGCTGGTTATTCGCCCCACGCAGAATCTCCACAATGTAAACCATGCCAAAACGCTGGCCTACGCGGTAGATACAGGAAAGCGCTTTCTGTGCTTCCACCAGACCATCGTAACGACGAGGCGGATCAAGGCAAATATCGCAGTTATCACAAGGCTGCTGCCGGCCTTCACCGAAGTAGTTCAGCAGTACCAGACGGCGGCAGGTCTGCGCTTCGGCAAATGCCCCCATCGCATTCAGCTTATGGCGTTCGATATCCTGTAGCGGCCCTGGCGCTTTCTCTTCCAGGCAGCGGCGCAGCCAGGCCATATCCGCCGGATCGTAGAGCAGCAGTGCCTCAGCAGGGAGGCCATCACGCCCCGCACGGCCGGTTTCCTGATAGTAGGATTCGATATTGCGCGGAATATCAAAATGCACCACAAAGCGCACGTTAGGTTTGTTAATTCCCATACCAAACGCAACGGTTGCCACCACAATTTGCAGGTCATCACGCTGGAAGGCTTCCTGCACGTGGGCACGGTGAGCGTTATCCATCCCCGCATGGTAAGCACCAACGCTCAGACCCCGGCTTTGCAGGCGAGCAGCTGTGTCTTCTACTTTTGCCCGGCTGTTACAGTAAATAATGCCGCACTTGCCGCGCTGATCCTGCACATAGCGCAGCAGCTGTTCGGTGGGTTTAAATTTTTCCACCAGCGTATAGCGGATATTGGGCCGGTCAAAACTGCTGATCTGAATCAGCGGATCTTCCAGCTGTAGCAGGCGGGCAATATCGTTACGTGTCGTTTCATCCGCAGTGGCGGTGAGGGCCATCACCGGGACATCAGGCAGGCGCTGACGCAGCTGACCAAGCGCACCGTATTCCGGGCGGAAATCATGGCCCCACTGGGAAATACAGTGAGCTTCATCCACCGCCAGCATTGCCGGATTCCAGTGGATCAGCTGTTCGAGGAAGTTATCCATCATCAGACGTTCAGGGGCGATATAGAGCAGACGGATTCTGCCAGTCCGGCAGCCCGCCATCACCTCCTGCTGCTCTTCGCGGTTCTGCGTTGAGTTAAGGCAGGCAGCGGATACGCCGTTCGCCAACAGCTGATCGACCTGATCTTTCATCAGAGAGATCAGCGGCGATACCACCAGCGTCAGACCTTCACGCACCAGGGCTGGGATCTGATAACAGAGTGATTTACCGCCGCCGGTTGGCATGACCACCAGACAGTCACGCCCGTTCAGCGATTCCTGGATAATGGCTTGTTGTCCAGGGCGAAACTGCTGATAGCCGAAGGTCTCGCGCAATACCTGTTCTGCCAGCGTTTCTGTATTGATGACTGCTGCCGTAGACACATCGTCCCCAAATCTGAAATATAAAATTCTGACCAGATGGCCTGCACCACCCGGTCACGACGACCTTAGAACAGGTCGTTGAGCGCCACGCCGACACCGACGCGCGTTTGACGGTGATTATAATCGATAAGTGACTCGCCATAACCGCTGAACACCTGCGTGTAGAAACGCACATGATCGGTCATCGGGTAGCTCCAGCCGAGTTCAGCGCCGCCGTAGCCGCTGTTCCAGTTGTAGTTACTTCTCACGCTGAAGATGCTGTCACCCATCTGGTAACCCACCGTCAGGCGATAATACCCCATGTACTTAGTGATATCAGGGTTATCATCATTATTTTCACTTTCTGGAATACGGTACCAGGGTTTGACTTCCACCAGCCAGTTACCGTTTTCTGCCATCAATCGGGCGTAAACACGGTTCCAGCTACGTGACGTCGGATCCGAACGGCCATTGGATTGATGATTAAGACCCGTTTCCACATCACGCAACGTCCAGCCGGCTAAACGGTAGTCGGTAGCCCAGCCAAGAAACAGCTGCGGCTCGTAGTTAGTTTCACGAAACGGTGAAGATGCGCCACGATTGGAAAGCTGCCACCATGATTGCTGAGTATAGGACGCCGCCAGTACCGAGTTATCGCCAGCAATGCCACGCCACAGAGGGAAAGCCAGACTTAGCTTGAACTTGACTTCATCGTGTTTGGCCTTGTTTCCCCAGTCGTAAGATGAGATCGCATCTTTATTGATATTGCTGGTATCGGTATAAAGCAGATAGTTGCTTTCATAAGGAAACAGGATAAATGGGTTATCATGCTTCTCCAGCAAATTGGCAATGATGCTGCCGCGTACTGCCGGCTGATCGTGCACATCTTTTACTGTGGCTTCCTGTGCCAGCACTAACGACGGAAACAGAATTGCTGACGCCAGCAATCCTTTCAGCAGAGCCATAGGTTTCTCCCAGAAAGGCGGATAAATGAATAAAAAGCACGCCATTCTACACAGAAAGCTCCTAAGGGATTAGTGCTCATTTCTGAAAGTGGAAAGCACTCTCAACGAAGCATAAGATATACAATCCATTAACATGTTTTTTTCACTTCTACCCTGAGTAATTCGAGTACGAAGGGTAAAGACGCTTTACAGGAAGACCCGCTAATGTCAGCTGTACCTATGGATCAGGCCGCCGCTCGCCGCCTGATTGGAGAGATTTTTGTTTACCATATGCCGTTCAACTGTGCGCTGGGGCTGAAGCTCGATCGCCTTGAGTCGGATTATGCTGAACTGAGCCTGGAGAACCAAACCAAGCTGGTCGGTAATTCTGCGCAGAAAATTCTGCACGGCGGGGTGGTTGCTTCGGTGCTGGATGTTGCCGCCGGTCTGGTGTGCGTCACCAGTGCGCTTACACGCCAGGAGAGCATCACGGAAGAGGAGTTACGCCAGCGTTTATCGCGTATGGGAACCATCGATTTACGGGTAGATTATCTGCGCCCGGGCCGGGGTGAGCGCTTTATTGCCAGCAGCAGCCTGCTGCGGGGCGGTAATAAAGTTTCGGTAGCCAGAGTAGAACTTCATAACGACGCGGGATTACATATTGCCAGCGCCACTGCGACCTATCTGATCGGATAAATTAATGAATCAACAGCAAACGCGACAGGGCATTTTATTTGCCCTGGGGGCCTATTTTATCTGGGGTGTTGCCCCGGTCTATTTCAAACTGATCCAGCAAGTTTCCCCGGCGGAGATTATGACCCACCGGGTGATCTGGTCATTTTTCTTTATGCTGGTGCTGCTGAGTGTTTGCCGTAACTGGAACAATGTCAGAACCATTGCCAGGCACCCTAAAAAAGTGCTGCTGCTGGCGCTCTCTGCCGTGGTGATTTGCAGTAACTGGTTACTCTATATCTGGGCGGTCAATAACCACCATTTGCTGGAAGCCAGCCTGGGCTACTTTATTAATCCACTGTTAAACGTCCTGGTGGGGATGGTGTTTCTGGGCGAACGCTTTCGTCGTTTGCAGTGGCTGGCGGTGGCACTCGCCGCCTGCGGTGTGCTGATACAGGTGTGGCAGTTTGGTTCCGTGCCAGCCATCGCCCTTGGCCTGGCGGTCAGCTTCTCGTTTTATGGCCTGCTGCGCAAAAAGATTGCTGTTGATGCGCAAACCGGAATGCTGATTGAAACCAGCTGGCTGTTGATCCCTGCGGCTATCTATCTGTTCGCTATCGCCGACAGCACGACCAGTCATCTGGGGGAAAATCCCATGAGTCTGAATCTGCTGCTGGTGGCCGCAGGGGTGATCACTACCGTTCCGCTGATGCTGTTTACCGCCGCCTGTAGCCGCCTGAGGCTCTCCACCGTGGGCTTCTTCCAGTATCTGGGGCCGACGCTGATGTTCTTGCTGGCGGTGATTTTCTACGGGGAGGAGATGACGCCAGATAAGATCGTTACCTTTGGCTTTATCTGGGCCGCTCTGGCGTTGTTTATCGCAGATGCGCTGTGGGCATTGCGCCGATCCTCTACCCCCCCGGCGTAACGGATAGGGTTTGTAAGGTCAGACGGGAAACCGCATATATAAAAAAATCGCCACATGGGCGATTTTTTTATTGCTGATAAGAAGTTACAGCCAGTTTTTACGCTTGAAGTAAGCATAAGGTGCCAGGCCGGCAAGAATCATCAGCGTTATTGCGCCCGGGTAACCAAAGCTCCATTTCAGCTCCGGCATAAACTCGAAGTTCATTCCGTAGCTGGAGGCCACCAGCGTTGGCGGCAGGAACACCACTGAAACCACCGAGAAGATCTTGATGATGCGGTTCTGTTCGATATTGATAAAGCCCATCGCCGCCTGCATCAGGAAGTTAACTTTCTGAAACAGGGATTCGTTGTGCGGCAGCAGAGATTCGATATCGCGCAGGATCTCGCGGGCCTGCTCCAGCTGATTCCCCGGCAGACGAGCCTTTCGCACCAGGAAGTTCAGAGCACGCTGGGTATCCATCAGACACAGACGCACCTTCCAGCCAATATCTTCCAGCTCGGCCAGCGTCGACAGCGCTTCATCAAAAGCATCGCCCTGCTGTCCTTCCATTATCACGCGGCTCAGTTTTTCCAGGTCGCTGTAGATATTCTCTATTTCATCCGCCAGCTGTTCGATTTTCGTTTCAAACAGGTCGAGCAGCAGCTCATAGGCATTCCCGTCAGTCAGCACCTGATTGCGCGCGCGCATACGGTAGAGGCGAAATGCCGGAAGCTCACGTTCGCGCAGGGTGTAGAGACGCCCTTCACGAATGGTGAAGGCTACCGTTGAGTTCCCCGCGTGATCGTCGGCATCTTCATAAAAGAAAAATGAGTGAATGTGCAGGCCGTCTTCATCTTCAAAGAAACGTGCGGAGGCCTCGATATCTTCCAGCTCGGGACGGGTTGCCAGGCTCTGGCCCAGCTCTGTCTGTACCCGTTCACGCTCCGCTTCTTCGGGTTCTATCAGATCAACCCAGACGGAACCGATCAGCTCATCTCTGGCATCAGCATCATCCAGTTCAAGACGGGTCAGACGGTTTTGGTCGAGTTTAAATGCGCTCAACATAAGCTGTACTCCCAAAATCACAGTAACAAAATGGGACAGAGCGTTTGAACACGGGAAACAGATGTTTCAGTCAGCGATCAAAACTGACTCAGAGCGACGGGAAAGGAGGTCGCCAACAACCACGAAGGCTATCGGCAAAAGAGGATAGCCTTAGGAGTTGTACCTGCGGTGCAGGTCAGTGAGCCAGTATGTACTGGGTGTGTCCAAGGCGAATGTCCTCTTAGGGTAATGGTGGGCGCATGTTACGCTGAGACTAAAAAGGCGTCAAGCGGGGCCATGCGCCCTTCAGGGCGTCAGAGTGCTTCCAGCCTGGCATAAGCGGCAACCAGCCACTTGATTCCCTGCCCCTGGAAAGCCACCTGCAACCGGCTGTGCTCACCACTTCCTTCCAGATTGACGATGGTACCTTCACCAAATTTAGCGTGATGCACACGCTGGCCAAGCACGAAGCCGCTGTCATTTTTCGCCACAGGGGTTCCCATGCGCTGATGGTTCACAGGCCGGCTCACGCTGGCGCGCAGGCGGACTTCCTCCACGCACTCTTCCGGCAGTTCACCGATAAAGCGTGACGGGCGGTGATACACTTCCTTACCATAAAGCCGCCGCGTTTCGGCGTAGGTCAGCGTCAGCTTCTGCATGGCTCGCGTGACGCCCACATAGGCCAGGCGCCGCTCCTCTTCCAGCCGTCCGCCTTCATCCAGCGACATCTGGCTGGGGAACATGCCCTCTTCCATGCCAACAATAAACACCTGCATAAACTCCAGGCCTTTGGCGGCGTGCATGGTCATCAGCTGCACCGCATCCTGCCACTTATCAGCCTGGCCTTCACCTGCTTCCAGAGCCGCATGGGAGAGGAATGCCTGGAGCGGCATCAGATCCTGATCTTCATCCTGATAGCTGTACTGCCGCGTGGCGTTAACCAGCTCTTCAAGGTTTTCGATACGTGCCTGGCCTTTCTCGCCTTTTTCCTGCTCATACATCAGCCACAGGCCGGAATCTTTGATTACCCGGTCAGTCTGCACATGCAGCGGCATCTCGGCTGTTTCCTGCGCCAGTGAGTCGACCAGTTCGGTAAAGCGCAGCAGTGCCGAAGCGGCACGCCCGGCCAGAGCTTTTTCCTGCAACAACACACGCGTGGTCTGCCACAGCGTCAGCTGCCGTTCGCGTGAAGTCTGGCGTACCACATCAAGGGTGCGGTCACCAATGCCGCGCGTAGGGGTATTGATCACACGCTCAAAAGCGGCGTCGTCATTGCGGTTAGAGATCAGGCGCAGATAGGCCAGCGCATCTTTGATTTCCTGACGTTCGAAGAAGCGCATACCGCCATAGATCCGGTACGGCATGCTGGTTTGCAGCAGGGCCTCTTCCAGCACGCGGGACTGGGCGTTACTGCGATAGAGAATAGCGCAGTCGTTCAGCGCGCCGCCGTTCTCCATCCATACTTTGATGCGGTTGACCACAAAACGCGCTTCATCCAGCTCGTTGAAAGCACAGTAGAGAGCAATCTGCTCGCCGTCGCTGTCTTCCGTCCACAGCTCTTTACCAAGACGACCACTGTTATTAGCAATCAGGGCATTGGCCGCTTTAAGAATATTGTTAGTTGAGCGGTAGTTTTGCTCAAGGCGGATAGTTTCCGCACCCGGGAAATCTTTCAGGAAGCGCTGAATGTTTTCCACCTGCGCCCCGCGCCAGCCGTAGATCGACTGGTCGTCATCCCCCACAATAATTACTTTACCCGTGTCACCCGCCAGCATACGGATCCAGGCGTACTGAATGTTGTTGGTATCCTGGAATTCGTCGACGAGGATATTGGTGAAGCGCTCACGGTAGTGATTGAGGATATGCGGTTTGTTCAGCCACAGCTCGTGCGCACGCAGCAGCAACTCGGCGAAGTCCACCAGCCCGGCACGATCGCAGGCTTCCTGATAGGCCTGATAAATGCGCAGCCAGGTCTGTTCAATCGGGTTGCCGTAGCTTTCGATATGTTTCGGGCGCAGCCCTTCATCTTTTTTGCCGTTGATGTACCACATTCCCTGACGGGCGGGCCACTGCTTCTCATCCAGATTCATCGCCTTGATCAGGCGCTTCAGCAGCCGCAGTTGATCTTCACTGTCAAGGATCTGAAAATCCTGCGGCAGGTTGGCATCCAGATGGTGTGCACGCAGCAGACGATGCGCCAGCCCGTGGAAGGTACCGATCCACATTCCCCCCTGACTGGTGCCAATCAGCTGCTCGATACGATGGCGCATCTCGGCCGCCGCTTTGTTGGTGAAGGTCACCGCCATAATCGAATAAGGAGAGCAGTTTTCCACCGCCATCAGCCAGGCAATACGATGAACCAGCACGCGGGTTTTTCCGCTGCCCGCGCCGGCCAGCACCAGCAAGTTGCTGCGCGGGGCAGCTACGGCTTCGCGTTGTTTATCATTCAAGCTGTCGAGCAGGTCAGAAACGTCCATAAGCACCGTCGGGGATCGGGGGCAGCATCAGGCCGCCCACTGGATATTTAACCAGCTTATTATATCAGCGCGGTCAGCGATGCCAACTGCGAAATTTCCAGCGTTGGCAGCAGGCGGGAATCCTTCATATGCATCAGATTTCCCTGATGTGGATTTATCCAGCATGCCTGCATACCACTGCGTATAGCTCCGGCAACATCGGTTATAAGATCGTCACCCACATGCAGGATACTTTCAGCGGGCAGATTTAAGCGCTCCACCGCCACGTCATACATGTCCTGATACGGCTTGGCACGGCCATCCGGCCCGGCACGCAGGGTAAACTGGAAGTATTTATCAAGACCACAAAGGTGTGGTTCAGCGTTACCGTTCGTGATCGCTACCAGAGGGATGCGCTGCGCAAGAGCCGCCAGCGTGGCATGTGTCTCAGCTGGCACCTCAATTTCACTGCGCCAGCGGGCAAACACCGCCATTACGTCATGGGAACCGCTCACTGCCTGCGCTGACGGCAGCCCGGCGTCCAGCATTACCTGTTCAACCGCACGGCGACGCCATTCGCTGACATCATGATAAATCTCTGGTTCGGCGGCCAGCAGGCGGTCACGCACCTGCTGATACTGCGCCACACTGTAGTTTTTCAACGCCGGGTGATAGGCCTGTAAGGCGCTGTGAGATTCCTGCGTGGTGCGCAGAATCACCGGATAGTTGTCGTACAGAGTGTCATCAAGGTCGAACGTCATTGCCGCAACCGGGCGTAAAGGGCGGTAAAAGTGCATCATGATTTTCCTCGTTTCGCACGGGGATGAGCAGCATCGTAAACCGACGCCAGATGTTGAAAGTCGAGATGGGTATAGATTTGCGTGGTGGTCAGATTGGCATGCCCAAGCAGCTCCTGTACCGCACGCAGATCGCCACTGGATTCAAGCATGTGCGTGGCAAACGAATGGCGCAGTTTGTGCGGATGAACATGGCTGGATAGCCCCTGTTTTATGCCCCATTCGGCAAAGCGTTTTTGCACGTTACGCGTTGAGATACGTTTGCCCTGCTTCGACAGAAACAGCGCGTTATCGTCAGGTGCAAACAGCTCACGCAGCTCCAGCCAGTGCTCAATCCAATGTACGGCAGTGCGGCCCATCGGCAGACGGCGCTCTTTACTGCCTTTACCGGTCACCCACACTTCACCGGAAGCCAGATCAAGGTGGCTGCGATCGATGCCCACCAGTTCGGAGAGACGCAGCCCGGCCCCGTACATCACCTCCAGCATAGCGCGATCGCGCACCGCCAGCGGGTCGTTAAGGTCAATATCCAGCAGCCGGTTCACTTCATCAACATCAATATTTTTAGGCAGATGGCGCGCAGCCCGCGGCGTGGCAACGCCTTTCGCCGGGTTAGCGCTGATCACGCCCTGACTAATCAGCCAGTCGAGGAAGCTGCGTAATGCGGAAAGACGTAACGCCAGGCTGGCAGGCTTCAGACCGCTACGGCTACTGCGAGCTGCCAGAGAACGTACCAATGCAGCATCCAGCTGCGGCCATGCTTTAACCTTGAGTTCATCCAGCAGGAGGATAACGGCACTGAGCTGACGCTGATAGCTTTCCAGAGTGAGCGGACTAAGCTGGCGCTCAACCTTAAGGTAACGCAGGAAGCCCTCAACGGCAGCAACCAGGGGCGACTCGCTGTTCACACGCGTTCGACCCAGCGTGAAAGTAGCTGAGGCAGCATCTGCGACAGGTGCTGTAATAATACGGTGCCCATACCCTGCTGGTAGTGCTGGTTGTCACGGCTGCTGAAAATCAGCACACCGAGATCGCCCTCTTCACCCAGCAATGACAGCGCCACCGAACCAATGGCTTTCGCCTGCGGTATTAACAGCAGTAGCTCCGGGCCATTGAGGCTCCCGAGGTAGTGATTCTGCTTACCGAGGCGCTGAATACGAACGGGTTCAAATGCCTGGCGCGGCAGCGCAAGTTGCGTAAAGTCAGACGGCGCGCCAATGCGCCATTTCTCACTGAACAGGCGGATATTCGCTCCCGCCAGGCCAAACTCACGCGCCCAGCGATGCAGCCGATTGAGCATATCATGCAAACTGGTGGCAGATGCCAGACGGCCCTGAAGAGCAAAGAGACGATCAAACAGCTGCTGATTGGCGCTGGCCTGCTCCATCAGCAAGGTAATATCTTCTTCCAGCTGATGAATATGGTTACGCTGGCGGGCCAGCTGCCACTCAACCAGCGATACCGAGCCGCGTACCGGATGCGGCACCATCATCTGCTCAACCTGGCGGGCATTACGGATAAAGAAGTCTGGATTTTGCAGCAGGAACTCGCTAACCATGCGATCGTCCAGCAAAATTTCGCCAGCGTCCTGTTGTTCCTCGACATTTTTCATAAATGAATAAACCCGTCATAAACGTGAGTGGCAGGGCCGGTCATATACAGTGGATGCCCGGGCCCTTTCCAGGCGATGTTGAGCGTGCCGCCCGGCAGTTCAACCCGCACTTTTTCTGCCAGCAACGCTTGCTGGATCCCCACCGCCACCGCCGCACACGCGCCGCTGCCGCAGGCCTGGGTTTCACCTGCACCGCGTTCATAGACGCGCAGGCGGATATGTTCACGGCTCACCACTTCCATAAAGCCTACATTGACCCGCTCAGGAAAACGCTCGTGGCTTTCCAGCACCGGACCAAGGGTTTCCACAGCAGCGGTTTGTACGCTATCAACCTGCAAGACGCAGTGTGGATTACCCATCGACACCACGCCACACATGACAGTTTGCTCGGCGGCGCGCATCAGGTAGATGTTTTCTACTTTATTGGCACGGAAAGGGATCTGCTGTGGTTCAAAATCAGGCTCACCCATATTCACGCACACCAGTTCATCCTGGTTAACGCTTAACACCATGCGGCCGGTTTGTGTGCTGACGCGAATATCGCTTTTATTGGTCAGCCCTTTCAGGCGCACAAAGCGGGCAAAGCAGCGCGCACCGTTGCCACACTGTGCAACCTCGCTGCCGTCGGCATTAAAGATACGGTAGTGAAAATCAAGATCGGGATCGTAAGGGGGTTCAACGATCAGCAGCTGATCAAAGCCGATCCCCAGGTGCCGATCGGCCAGGCGGCGGATCAGTTCTGGTGAGAAATAGACATTCTGCGTCACGGCATCAACTACCATAAAGTCGTTGCCAAGACCGTGCATTTTTGAGAACTGCATTTTCTGCTCCGCCGAGTGCGTCATAGTTTACTGAGCCGGTTGCACACTCTGTTCGCCGATCGTGGCAGGTTGTTGCGCCTGATTGCCAGACTGCGTTGCAGGGGTTGTCTGAGTGGTTGGTGGTTTAGCCTGCTCATCCTTCGGAAAATAGAGCGGCCCTTTTAATCCACACCCCGCCAGGCTGGTGGCAGCCAGTATCAGGGCCAGCTGGCAAATTCTTTTCTTCATTCTCATTTTGCTCGTTTTACACCCTAAAATGTCATGTCGGTGGACACAGACAGTCAGTCTATCATCGCAGGTGAAGCGCCGAAAGCAACAGGGAAAAGGTAATCCCTGTTGCATCGTTGTGGGCACGGTATTAGCCACCCGAAGCAACGGCGGAAGAGGTTTCAGGCTTTCGTCACAATATTAAAGGTCAGCACATCGGTATAGAGACCGGGTTCGAGATTTTCAGGCGCCATAGTTATAAAGGTGGGAATAAAACACGTGCTTCCTCCGGCATTTAGTGTGATGGTACTGTTGTAAGAGTTCGGCAAAACAGTTAAACCACCCATGGTGTTATTCAACATTAATATATAAGGAGCTTCTTGCGATGGATTATATAAGTGACTCATGCGGTAGAGACTATTTTTTACACCATTCTGATTAGTGGCATTAATAATAAACTGCTTACCCGCCACGCTGCTGCCGGTATATTTCAGGCATAGCTGTTCAGCGCTGCCGCTGAGTGGGATACTCTGCTGACCCGGTTTGATTTCGCCCAGGTTCCAGTCCGGTGCAGTAACTGTGATATCGATATTATCTGGCGGTGGCGGTGGCGACGACGGCGGCTGAATATTTCCAAAGCTGGGATAAAGCTCACATTTCCCATTGCTGCTCTCATTTATATATACATAGCCAATGTTATCAAACACAACATCGGTGCTTCCCACGTTTGCGATACCGATCAGGACTCCAAACCGTTTCTGCTGGGTCTTATTTGATATCCGAACTACAACATGCGAGGAAAAATCAGCATCGTTACCCCATGACTTATTGCTTGCTGAACTTTTATAATGATAATCAGTTAAAAGTATGTACATTGATGAATCGGAAGGCTCTCCATTCATAGTTACACTCTTAACATTGGTCGTATCTGTTCCTGATTCTAAATGGTCATATAGCCCCAAAGCTCTGCTGACAAGGTTACCCTGACCTAACAATTTTATCGATGAATTAAACCCTATATTTAATGATACTTCAGACTCATCGCCAAAATTGACCATCGAGCATGAATCAAAGGAATTGGACACTCTCGCCGAATATACCGCAGCCGTTGCCTGATTGGACGTAGCGCTAAGAAATATTAAAATAACTGAAAAAAGAGAAGCCGTTATCTGTTTCATTATTCTATTCCTCCTGTTCAGGCTTTCGTCACAATATTAAAAGTCAGTACATCGGTATAGAGCCCGGGTTCGAGATTTTCAGGCGCCATAGTTATAAAAGTGGGAATAAAGCAGGTACTCCCTCCGGCATTGAGCTCGATAGCACCGTGGTAAGAGTTAGGTAAAACGACTACACCACCCACTGTGCGGTTCATTATTAGCCCATAAGGAATTTCCTGCGATGGATTAAGTAAATGCTTCATCAGGTAGCTATTATTTTTTATGCCGTGCTGATTGGTGGCATTAATAATAAATTGCTTACCCGCCACGCTGCTGCCGGTATATTTCAGGCATAGCTGTTCAGCACTGCCGCTGAGTGGGATACTCTGCTGACCCGGTTTGATTTCGCCCAGGTTCCAGTCAGGTGCGGTAACTGTTATATCTATATCCGCTAAGGGATTGGAAATGATATTACAGCGCCCCTCTCCCCCGTTCTTTTGCACATATGCCAATCCTTTTTTATCAACCACAAAATCTCTGCTTCCCAGGTTCCCCATACCAATAGCGATGCCTGACCAGGATGCCAGAAAATGACTTTGCATCCGAACAACAACTACTCTCGGCATATCACTAGAGTCGCTCCATGAATGAGAGTTGTTTGGATTTCTATAATAATAGGTAACCCCCGACAAATTCATCTCTGCATCAGAAGGAGTTCCATTCATAGTGACGCTTTGAACTCTGATGTTCTCAGTGTAGCCTGATTCTGAATAACGATATACCGCCACCGCTCTGCTTATAAATGAATCCTGATTAGAGGCTGCATTGGCGTTATTCGGAGAAAGCCAAATCGTTGCTTCGCTATATCCATTCCCCAAATCATCCAGAAAACAAGTATCGTATCCAGAGGTCACGTCGCCCCAGACTAATGCGGCGAGTGCCTGACTAGCTGTAATATCAAGACATATTAATATGACTGCGCAAATAAAAGTGGCGACCTGTTTCATTGTCATGCTTTCGTCACGATATTAATGGTCAGCACATCTGAATAGATGCCTGGTCTAATATTTTCAGGTACATCGAGCCTAAACATGGGCGTAAAGCAGCTCCTGCCTCCCGCATCAAGATTGATACCCGTATTTTGAGAGTTTGGCCAGTATATTACCTTACGCCCGGAACCAATATCGGAACCAATCAGCGTCAGCCAATAAGGAATAACCTGCGATTTATCCTGCAAATTTGTCATCTGGTAGTAGTCATTATTCACGCCATTCTGAGCAGTGGCATTTATAACAAAAGGCTTGTTGGCTATGCTTCTGTCCGTATATTTCAGGCAGAGTTGTTGAGAAGCACTGACTAAATGTATATTTTGCGATCCGGGTTTGATTTCGCCCAGATCCCAGTCAGGGGCAGTCACACTTATATTTATATCCGGCGCAGGCGGAACAGAAGGATCGGCAATTACATTACACGTGTTTTTGCCCCTTTCTATATATACTGCGCCGCCATTATGGAGCACAGTCTCCTTTCCTCCTACGTTTGCCGCCTGAATAGCAATACCAGGCCAGACATCCAGTATAGTATTTGACACATTAACACTAACATGGGCATTATTATATCCTTGTTCGTTCCATCCAGAATTTGACATCGCGCTGGAATAAAGGACAAAATTATCCCTCACCGTGATGTCATTAGCTGGCATACCATTGTAATTGACCGCTAAAGCTTTGGTATTCTGCTGCATACCCGATGCTGAATAGCTATAGAACACCACGCCTCTGCTTTTCATGGAAGTACCGTACGCCGACTTAAATCCGATAGATAGCGTTACATTGATATAAGTTCCATAATTGGTAATACTGCAGTTAGTGTATCCGGAGGCAATATCGTCGTACAGAATCTTATTAGCTAATACCTTATTAAAAGTAGCGCTAAAAAATATTAAAAGTACTGAGTAAAGAACAAAAATCATCTGTTTCACTATTGCGCCAATCCATATATTTTTATTCATCCGGTGAATCTTCCGGATATTCCGTAGATAAATTCCTTTACCTGCAAACCCTCTTCCCCGCCATTTCAATATCAGGGCCAGCGACGAAAATCGGTGTCCCCGGGTAGACATTAAATGCCTCAATCGTCTGACCACCCGTTCTCATGCCCCCCACCTTATAACGCGTGGTGCCCGTGGCGGTCAGCATTACGCCTTGAGCGCGACAAGAGATGGAAATATCACTGCTCTGCTTATCCGGTAGCTGGCGTACCAGTGCACTAAAACTGAGTTTAACCGCCACCCCTGCTGTCGACTTAAGCGCAGCCTCTCCGGATAATGCCGCGACGGTCTTCACCTCCAGCCGATAGACATTCTCCTGCTTAACCGTGGTTAGCGGTTTAAGTACGATCTTTTTTGATTGTCCTTGTGCCAGCGACACCCGAAACGGATAAGCGTAAAGCTGCGGATTGCGTGACATTCCTACCGTTTCCAGCTGCTCCTTTTCATGGGGCACCCCAGGATTGAGCAGACGGAACAGTGTTACCGTCACATATTCCGGATGGTCACTATTATTGATAATGCTTACCGTCGTGAGCTCTTTTCCTTTAACTTCAATCAGCTTTGGTTGCACATCAATGGCTGCTCCCGCCTGATAGCTGGCTAGCACCACCATCGCAAAAAGAATTATTTTTAACATCACTACTCCAGCACGGGTTCAAAGGTCAATGACAGTACGCCGGTATAATTTCCCCCAGTCGACTTAAAATCACCCGATGGCGGTAAGGCAGAAACAGTCAACAGGTAATGGCCGATACTGTCATCACCATTAGCAGATGCTGCCGGGTTGGTAAATGTGGTGTTTTGCGCCACCGCCAGCAATTTAAGCGCCTCTCCACGAGGCCCCATTTTTACCACGACATTGCGGAAAACTAACGCGGGCTTGCTCACATGCTGTAACACCAGAGAGGAATCTATACGAACGTGAAACTTACCACTGGTGGAAGTGATACGCAGGGGAGCCTCAACCTCGTAGGCACTGCCAAGTCCGCCCATTTGAACCATAATCAACCCATTCTCATACCAGCCTCCTCCTTCATCAGTGACAAACAGGTTGTTTGTTCTGGTAACCACTGCCGTTACCATGCTGCTAGTTTTTCCCTTCAGCACCACTTCTGACTGCCCAATGCCAGGCAACCAACATAACAACAGCGCAATAAGCTGCACGGCGGTGTTTCTCATTGTTCCGTCCCCGGTTTTACTATTTTCACACGGCCCCCGGTTGATAAATCACCACACCGTAACCAATGCTGATCGAAACCGGTGCCACAGCTCTTTCTTCCTCGTCACTGGCTGAGATGACGATTTTTTCACGCGGGCGAAAAGTGACACGCCAGATTTTTCGCTGTTGCGGAATGCGCAGCACTTTTACGTTGAGTACGCGTTTTTGCCCGGGGCCAAGAACCAGTTTTACCGGGCTGATCAACAGCGATGGAGAAGGGACTTCCCCTACAGAAAGACGCACTTCCGGCACGGTGAGCGGTGTTTGCACCAGTTCCTGGGTCACATCCAGATAAAGGGCTGAGTTGCCGATATTCTCAATTTCTAACTTTGCAGGCGGCAGCGTGCCACCCACGATAATTTCTGTGTTGGTCAGCCGAAGTATCCCCGCTGCCTGTGCCTGAAACAGGGCCAGACAGCCGCCAGCCAGCAGCATCCAGCCAGCGACACGCCTCACGGGCAGCTCACTGTTGCCGGTTTATCCTCTACATTCATGGTGATTTTTTTCCCTTTAACTACCTGAGGCACTCCGGGGAAAAGCCCGATTGCAGTAGGTTGGCTTTTACCCGACGGGGAGACCTGAATCTCCGAAAACCGCACGCGAACGTTGCCTGTATTGGTCAGCGTAATACCGCCATTTTCACAGCGATGCGACCAGCCCGATTTTTGTTTGTCGGGAGCGGGCATATGCCGTACCAGCACTCCGTAGCCAATCGATACAGACAGCGGGGCCGTAATTTTGTCGGCGGGGGCCTGCTCCACGGTGAGAGATTTGACCGGCATAATATAAACCCGATACAGCACTTCCTCTTTAGGCTCCCCCAGGGAGATAAGCCGTAGATCGCGTGCCTGATTTGGCCCCAGCGTGATCTTATCCGGCGATGCCAGCATTCCGGGATTCGGTATATCGCGTAGCTTTACTTTTTTCTCCGGAGAGAGGCCCGGATTTGTGACTTTCTCCACCATCACCGAGAGGTATAACGGCGCATCGCCTACGTTACGAACTTTAATGCTCTTTTCATGGGCATTGAACAGTTTAGTACTGGCAGGCAGTACCATCAGTTCACCCTCGGCCTGAGCTGGCATTGAGGCCAGCAAAGCGCTCCCCAGAACGACCATCCATATTTTCTTCAACATATAAAGCCCTTTATTATTAATCGTTAATCTCTAGCGGATCACATGAGTAATCATTACCTACAGGGCGAGTCAGGTCACAACGGTATACCCCGCTCTTACCATCAACGGTCACTTTTGATAGCAGAGTCTTACTGACGATAGAGAACAGCCCATTGGGATAAACAGTATCCCCGGTTTGAGTAATCACTCCTGCTACGGGTTTACCCTGCATATCTTTCATAAATCCGTTGTAAAGCAGGCTCAATTCGACCGTTGCCTCTGCGTTGTAAACCTGACCAGGGTGCGCACGCACGATATTGGCAGGGACTTCTACGTTCATATCCATATCCTTGCTATTGGTGGTAACCCGGGCAAAAGATACATCTGCATAGGATTGCAGTGGCACGGCATAACGTCTGCCGCCTGCAACCGGCGCACCCTCAACGCTAAACCCGTAATGGGTACCAGGAATTTCAGGCGTTTTCAGTAACATTGCCGATCCGCTATAGCTATAACGCCCCAGCGCCACTCCCTGTGAGTTAGCAGCCAGCATGCCGCGATAGTTAAAGTCAGCATTAGTGCTGAATGGGTTATGCCCCAGGTTCACTGACACATCCCCACGGGTACCTGCGCGGCTCGCATACAGGGCGACGCTGGTCTCGTCATCAATCCGACTCACCGTAGTACCCGCGGTGGTTTCACCGTACTGATCCTCAAAGGTGTTTCGATAATCTCCGCTCAACTGCGTTTGCTGGCCGGAACGGGCTGCCCTGAAGCTGGCCTGCGAGTTATTCAGCGTCCAGCTGGTATTGAGATACACGGCATAGTTGCCGGCGGACTGGTGATATCCCCCCTTCTGCACCCCTACGGAGAAGTTCGCCCATAGCCCGTTCGGGCGATAGTTCCAGCGGACTTCTGCCTGCTGCTGTTCACTGTTAGAAAAACGCTGATAGGTGTAACTCAGCAGGGTTCCTTTGAATAAATAACTGTAAGAAAAACTGGTACTTGAGGATCCCCGATAAAAATAGGAAACATCATTGTTCTGATAGCGGTTAATCGTTACTGAGCCCAATTCGTTACTGCTGGCGCTCAGGCTGGCATAGCCTCCGCTTTTCTTCTCACCGGTCAAAATGCCGATGCTCGGATCCACTTGAATGTTACCTATCGGTGAGGGCCGGGTGATATTCACCTCCGCCGCCCACTTGCCGTGCTCGCCGCTAATCGCAGAAGCGTTAACATAAAACCAGCGAACATCGCGGCTCCATGAAGCCTGTAGCATTGTTCTGCGCGTACGCATTTCGCGCCCGGCAGTCAGACTCCAGGCGTTACCGCCCCTGCCGAAAGTGACGTTATTAACTTCACGTATCTCTTTTTTAATGATCCGGCCATCGCGATCAACAAGATATACCTCCAGTGAGTAGTAACCACCGGGCAGGTCAGCAAAACCGATTTCATTGCGACCCAGAACTGCCGGACGTTTAAGGATCATGCGGCCGCCACGATATATCTCGTAATTCCCTTCAGCCGTGGAGTAAAGCACCAGTGACCCTTTATGGGATTTAGTCTGCAAATGTGCCTGACTCCCTACGGTAATAAACTGATCGAAGCTGGGTGATAACACAGTGCTGACAGAGCCGGATAAGTAGTCGATACTGTTCTGCTTACCGGCCCGCAAATAACTGCTGGTAAAGTTTTTTTGCATATACCAGGACGAGATCCCTTCACTGCGATACGACTGATTTTTTCTCTCTGTATGGCTGGCATACCAACTCAGATAGCCAAAAGTTTGAGCAGGTAACCCCAGCCAGGCATTGCCATTAATATTCATCGCACGATAGCTATCCGAAGATGCGCGCAGATCAATTGACTGATTGTGAACCAGACCAAAATTGGTAGCGGGCACCACGTAATCGCTGTTGATATCGCGAATAGAAATGGTTCGTCTGAGTTTATCCAGGGAAACCCGATAGCCCTCCAGGGTTATATCGCATCCTTCCTTACAAGCCAGATAATCAAGTTTTTTAAAAACCGCTTGCATAGCAAGGATGTCTTTTTCTTCAATATTATTTTCCTGGTACCTTTTTTCATCAAAGGTTAACTTCCCGTTATCTCGCGAAACGCTAATAAAATCTGGCAAAATCATTCCATTAAACGTACCCAGATAACGAGCATCGATATCCATTTCTGCAGCGGCAAAGCCCGCTGGAACAGCATAGGAAATTTTAATCCTGGCATGGGAGTTTGTAGAAAAAACGGCAAAAAAAACAATAAACCACTTTTTATAAAAGTATAAATTATGGACACAGCGGTTCATATCCATTTTACCCAACAGAGATCCACATGATATATAGCCCCGTATCCTCCGGGGCTAGCCCTGTAACAACTGATTAGGGGGTTAACTGCCGTTTGGAGCGCTGGCAACTGCCTCAAACAGCATAACCAGCTCACCGCTGTAACTACCATTGGTGCTTGCAGTGGTTTTTACAGGAGCATCGACATCAATTTTCAGATCGTATACAGAGTCAAAACCATCTGTACCCGCCACAACCTGCGTCACTTTCGTCGAAGTGCCGAATGTCACCTGCTTATTGCCCTGAGGAGTAACCAGAGTAACGGCCGGATTTATCATTTCATAATTACCGTTGCTCATTTTCAACTGCTGCGCCAGTGAGATATTGAAGTCAGCATTTTTACTCCAGACACGGATAGGCAGTACTTTAGAGAAGTGCGCCTGTTTATAGTCAGTCGCTTTCAGTTCTTCAGTTTCATACCAGGAAGAACCGTCCGGTTTAGAGACAAAAATACTGTCATTTATCTGTGCGGTCAGAATGATTTTTTTGGACACCGTAGCGTCATTGGCTGCATGAACCGAACCCGCGAAGGAGAACGCGATAGCCATTGCAAGAGCAATATTTTTGATCTTCATAATACTCATCCATAATATATTTTTCATAGCCACCTTCATGATGGCTGTTTCGCCAAGGTATAAAGCCCCTTGCCTTTAATCAGAAAAATCACAGGCAAAAGACCTCGCTTATAGCGCAAGATTAGATCAACAAAACATCTTTATTGGAAAGAAAATGATACTACAGCACTCGTGCATGAAAACAAACAAGCTCATTAAATACACGAAAAATAATTTTCAGTCATCAAACAATAATTGAAAAAAAAGATTGGCGATATAATAACCCAAAACAAGTAACACAGACAGATTAAAATCTCGCGCGAGAGCCATGGTATAAATTTCAGACATTAAACCTTCTTGGTATTACGTGTGCTTTCAGGAAGGATTGCTAATAAATCATAATGAAATTAAGAGTGTTTAATTATAATTTTTTGGAAAGAAAAAAGGAGGGAGTAATCTGGCAACAATTGCTAAGGTATTTACTGCATCTGATAGCGGCGAGCATACTCTTCGCTGGCGGCGTCATCATCCGGCAGGGCAGCACAAAGCTGTGTCAGGGTCTGGCTACGAAACGGTATCACCTGGAAGCGATCTTCCACGCGCACAATCTGATAGAACTGTGGAAGATTGAAGTTGATAAAGCTGGAGCCATAGGTGAAGCGATCATGGGAGGAGGAGTAGAAACGGCTGACATCACGCACCAGCTCTTCTTTACTGCCTTCACAGTGGTGATACACCTCGACGCGGTTGGTCTCATCAAGGATATAGATATTGAAGCCGTGATCGTCCAGCGTATCTTCAAAGAAGAACTGGATAATGCCTTCACTGGCATAGCCATTCACCACCGCAGGCAGGCGTACCTCATCGGTTTCCACCTTCAGTGACAGTCCGTGCAGTTTATTATTGGAGATAGCGCCATAAAATTCCACGGCATTTTCCAGTTTCTGCACGGATACGCTCAAACGCTCAAAGAACAGTCCCCAGGTCTGCCCTGCGACACGCACGGCTTTAAATCGCCCAGGTTCCTGACGGGTGCTGGAGAGGCGCAACTCAATACACTCTGACACCAGCTGCTGTACACGAGTGCGAATTAATCCACGCAGATGCTGGCTATAGCAGAACACTTCTACCGCATCCGGCGGTGATGCATCCTGGTGCATTTTGCCAAGAATAGTTTTCAGCGCTTCTATCATCGCCTGCTCGCCGTTGAAATGCAGGGTACGCACTTCGTTCCACGAGTTACGGTAGAGCAGGTCGACACTGCCTACCAGGCACTGCTGCTGCTGACCAAAACTGAAGACGTCCAGCTTGCGGAAATCAAAGTGAACCACCTGATTACGGAACGCTGCCGTCGGATCATATTCAAGGTTAACGATAATGGCCAGATGACGGATTTCGCACGGGCTGTAAAGCGCCTTCGGTGAAGGTGCAGGCAACCGCAGCGGGAAGTGATGCGAGACGTCGGAAACCAGCTCCTGCAAACGAGCAAGATCGCAAACCTCATTTCCTTTGATATGCAGCCGCGTTTTACTGGTCAGCAGGCCGTTAAACCACGCCCAGGCCACCAGCTTATTAAGGTAACGGTTATACTCCAGCGGCTGATGGCTGATTATCGAGCTCATATCCGGCGACTGATTGTAGAGATACCAGCCTGCACGGTTAGCACGCCCGTTTGGCACATGAATAAAGGTCAGATCCGGTTCAGACAGATCCGGGGAAATCTGCGGATTAAGCAGGGTGACTTTCCCGGGCAGCGCTTCAAAAGCAGCGTACAGCTTACGGGTCAGCACGCCAATATCCTGCGGGCTGGCGCTGACGCTTAAGTTGTTGCGCCGCGCAAAACGAATCAGGTTGCGATAGCTCTGCATCATTGCATCCAGCAGCTCGTTATGTGCTTCACGTACCTGGCTTATTTTCCAGTCAGAGCGGCTGTCCAGCATGGTCAGACGTGCATTATCCCAGCCCCACTCTTTAACCAGCTGGCCAAGAATTTCGCGACGCCAGCCAGTATCTTCCGTAGCAACTGACAGTTTTTCACACACTTTGAGATAGAAGCAACGCCGTACCAAATCGAGGCGAGCATGATCGTCAATACTGGTCAGATAGTGCGTTACCCGCTCCAGCATCATGCAGTAAGGATCAAGACCATAGGAGACGATTTCACCATCATGCAGGCGCTGCTTAATATCCATCGCCAGCAGTCGTGTAGCGGGATACTCCCAGGAATAAGCCTCCAGCAGCAGGGTCTTTAATACAGCTTTATAGGGTGAATCGATGCTTTTATACAGCTGCCACAGGCTGGCACCGAAGTACTCTTCAGCCGACAAAGTACCAAGCCCACCGAGATCCAGCCATTCGTTTGGCGTCAGCACGCCCTGCTGGTACAACGACATCACGTAGTCGTCGTAATGCTCTTCTTCTTCGCGTGGCACCATATTCCACAGAATCCGCTTGCCCGCCATCCGCACTGCGGTGCGATAAAATTCATCAAGCAGCAGAATGTGCTGAGTTGAGCCACAGTCTTCCCCACCCAGGCTGCCACTTTCGTTATGGCGGAAGCGGTTTTCGTCAATCAGGAAGAAGCTCACCTCAACGCCCATCGCGGCACACCACTTTTGCAGCAGAGTGCATTTTTTTTGCAGGCTCAGACGCTCTTCGTTATCCAGCCATGACTGATGGCATACCCAGATATCCAGATCGGAGGTGTAGTTCTGTCCTACGGATGAGGTACTGCCCATTGAGTAAACACCGGTGATCGGCATCTCTCCCTGCGGCGGAATAGCAACAGCCGACCCGGATTTTCCTTCCAGATCATTCAGATAGATTTTTTGACTTTCATCAGGCGTGTAGAAGCCGATGCCATGTGGAACGTTACCTTCGAAGTAACCCGGCATCAGCGGATGATGATAATGTAATAAGGTCGGCAGCAGACTGTAAACCTGTTGGAACGCAGGCCCCATGGCCGCCAGTGCACGGTCAACGCGCAGCTGGTTGATGGCATCCAGTCTCTGTTTCAGTGTCTCAATGTAGAGGTACAAGACGTTTCGCCTGATTATCCCAGTGCTAATACCCTTTATATGACTCTCAAGGGTATATAAAAGTTCGCTTTCCGAAATCTGCCGCTTGCTTTAGAAATAGTCGTGCAGATTATTGCTGGAAACGTGATCAATCTAACACCTGGCAGATTGACGGTAAAGAAAGTTGCGCGAGTTAACAGTTTAGCACATTTTACAATCAAATTGCTGCAATAGCTGCCCGTTCCGCCGTTTAACTGACAGGGTTCCCGGTTCAATGATAGGATAATCAGTGAACGATCAAAACGGTATCAAGCATGTTAGACAAAATTTTAAGAATTGCCACTCGACAAAGTCCACTGGCGCTGTGGCAGGCAGAATATGTACAGCAGCGTTTAATCACCGCTCACCCGGGCCTGCGCGTTGAGCTGGTGCCAATGGTGACGCGCGGGGATGTGATCCTCGATACGCCACTGGCAAAAGTCGGCGGCAAAGGTCTGTTCGTTAAAGAGCTGGAACAGGCCATGTTGAGCGATCGCGCCGATATCGCCGTCCACTCGATGAAAGATGTTCCTGTCGACTTCCCACCAGGATTAGGGTTAGTCACTATTTGCGAACGCGAAGATCCGCACGATGCGTTTGTTTCTCATCACTATGCATCGGTAGATGCATTGCCACAAGGCGCAGTGGTGGGTACATCAAGCCTGCGTCGCCAGTGTCAGCTAAGTGCTCGCCGTCCGGATCTGGTTATCCGTTCATTGCGCGGCAACGTCGGTACCCGGCTGGGTAAGCTGGATGCCGGTGAATATGACGCCATTGTGCTTGCTGTAGCCGGGCTGAAACGTCTGGGGCTAGGCGATCGTATCCGTCAGGTAATGCCTGCGGAAGAGTCGCTGCCCGCAGTCGGCCAGGGTGCAGTGGGCATTGAATGCCGCCTTGATGATAGCTGGGTTATCGGACTTTTGTCAGCGTTAAACGACGACGATACCGCCTGTCGGGTGCGTGCAGAACGCGCTATGAACACCCGGCTGGAAGGGGGCTGTCAGGTACCGATCGGTAGCTTCGCGCTGCTGGAAGGCGATCAGCTTTGGCTGCGAGGGCTGGTCGGAGCGCCAGACGGCAGCCAGATGATTCGCGGCGAACGTCGTGGTCCACGCGCCGATGCAGAAAAAATGGGAATTTCACTGGCTGAAGAGCTGCTGGATAACGGCGCTCGTGAAATTCTTGCTGAGGTCTATCAGGGGAATCCTCCGGCATGACTATTCTGGTAACCCGTCCGTCACCGGCTGCCGATGAGCTGGTTAGCCGTCTGCGTACTCGTGGGCAGGTTGCCTGGGCATTCCCATTGATTGAATTTACACCGGGAAGCCAACTGGATCGTCTGCCATCGCGGCTTAGTTCGCTGACGGCAGGCGATCTGGTATTTATCCTGTCACAGCACGCAATCCAGTATGCCCAGCCAGCGCTAGCCCTGGCGGGTACAACATGGTCTGCTAACCTGAACTATTATGCTATAGGCCGCACTTCAGCCCTGGCGCTTCACGCGGTCAGCGGCCATAACGTGGTCTGGCCGCACGAGGAGGAAATCAGTGAAGTACTGATTCAACTTCCCGCGTTACAGGCCGTGGCGGGCAAGCGCGCCCTCATCTTACGCGGAAATGGCGGTCGGGAACTACTGGCAGAAACTTTGCTTGCCCGTGGCGCTCAGGTAGAGTTTATTGAGTGCTATCAGCGCTGTGAAAAGAATTATCATGGCGCAGAAGAGGGGCGGCGCTGGCGCGATCGCGGTATTGAGACGCTGGTGGTAACCAGTGGTGAAATGCTGCAACAGCTTTACCAGCTGTTCCCCGATGTTGACCGGGATGAATGGCTACTACACTGTCGGCTTATTGTCGTCAGTGAACGTTTGGCGACCTTGGCCAGAAGGCTGGGCTGGGCGAACATTTGTGTCGCCGGGGGCGCCGATAACGATGCGCTATTGCGCGCACTATACCTTTAAGATCTCCTGCGGACACTGCGCGAGAGATTAAACGTATAAAACACACTTAAATATGGGATGAACCAGAATGACGGAACACAAAGATTCCTCCGCCATGGTTGAAGAGACTACCCCAGCGGGTGAAACCTCGACACTTAAACCACAACCACCGCGGAAAGTGAAAAACAGTGGTGCGGTGCTGGGCGCTGTAGCCATCGCTATTGCTCTGGCGATGGGTGCAGGTCTCTACATGTATGGAAACCATCAGATACAGCAGCAGGCTGCCGCCAATAAGGCGCTGGCTGAACAACTTTCCAACCTGCAACAGTCATCAATCAGTGACAAGCAGTCACTGGTTGAGCAGCTGGCGACACAAGCCAGCGCGCTTGAGACAACACGTCAGCAGCAGGCAGCCACCAGTCAGCAGCTGGATGAGCTGAAACAGAAGGTAGCCACGATCTCAGGCAGCGATGCCCAGACATGGATGCTGGCTCAGGCCGATTACCTGGTTAAAATGGCCGGGCGTAAGCTGTGGAGCGATCAGGACGTTACCACCGCAGTTGCGCTGCTGAAAAGTGCAGATGCCAGCCTGGCGGATATGAACGATCCAAGCCTGATCGATGCGCGCCGTGCGCTCACGCAAGATATCAGCACCCTCTCGGCCCTCAGCCAGGTGGACTATGACGGCGTGATCCTCAAACTCAATCAGCTCTCGAACGATGTTGATAATCTGCGTCTCGCCAACAACGACAGCGATAATGAGCCGATGGATTCTGATAGCAATGAGCTGACCTCTTCCCTGCGCGAGTGGCGTCAGAACCTGGTGAAGAGCTGGCATAACTTTATGGATGATTTCATCACGATACGCCGCCGCGATGCCACCGCCGAGCCGCTGATGGCTCCTGATCAGGATATTTATTTGCGTGAAAACATCCGTTCACGTCTGCTGATTGCCGCCCAGGCGGTACCGCGCCATCAGGATGAAATCTATAAACAGTCGATCGATACGGTTTCTGCCTGGACGCGCGCCTGGTTCGACAGCAGCGATGCCAATACTAAAGCCTTCCTTGCACAGCTGGATGACCTCAGTCAGCAAAGCGTGTCTATGGATGTACCAGAGGCGCTGCAAAGCCAGCCGCTGCTGGATAAACTGATGGAGACCCGCGTGCGTAACCTGCTGGCGCAGCCAGCAGCACAGTCGGCTCCGTCCCAGCAGCAGGGAGAATAATAATGTTAAAAGTTCTTCTGCTGTTTATGTTGTTAATTGCCGGTATCGTGCTGGGCCCTTTAATCGCGGGCCATCAGGGTTATGTACTGATTCAGACCGATAACTGGGACATCAGAACCAGCGTGACTGCCATGGTAATCATGCTGGTTCTCACGCTTATCGTGATTCTGGCAATCGAGTGGCTGCTGCGTCGGCTATTCCGTACCGGCGCCCGCACTCGTGGCTGGTTCAACGGTCGCAAACGTCGCAGCGCACATAAGCATACCAATGCGGCGCTGGTGAAGCTGGCAGAGGGTGATTATCAGCAGGTTGAAAAATTGCTGTCACGCAATGCCGATCACGCTGAACAGCCGGTGGTGAACTATCTGCTGGCTGCTGAAGCCGCGCAACAGCGCGGTGATGAAATTCGTGCTAATCAGCACCTGGAGCGCGCCAGCGAAATAAACACGGGTGACCCGCTACCGGTAGAAATCACACGTGTACGTATCCAGCTGGCACGTAACGAAGATCATGCAGCACGCCATGGTATTGATCGTCTTCTGGAAGTTGCCCCTCGCCATCCTGAAGTGCTGCGTCTGGCGGAGCAGGCTTATCTGCGTACTCACGCCTGGAGCGCTCTGCTGGATATTCTGCCTGCGATGGAGAAGATTCAGCTGGGTGACGAAGCTCACCGTCTCGATTTGCAGAAGCAGGCCTGGCTGGGCCTGATGAGCCAGGCGATGGCCGATCAGGGTAGCGATGGTCTGAAACGTTGGTGGCAGAATCAGAGCCGCAAAACCCGTCAGGATCCTGCTTTGCAGGTGGCAATGGCGGATCATCTTATCGCCTGCAATGACCACGATACCGCGCAGCAAATCGTGCTGGACGGCCTTAAGCGTCAGTACGATGAACGTCTGGTGCTGTTGATGCCGCGGCTGAAAACCGGTAATCCCGAGCAGCTGGAAAAAGCACTGCGCCAGAAGATTAAACAACACGGCGCTACGCCGCTGTTACACAGTACGCTGGGCCAGCTGTTAATGCAGCACGGGGAGTGGGAACAGGCTAGCGAGGCATTCCGTGCAGCGCTGCAACAGCGTCCGGATGCGTTTGATTACGCATGGCTTGCCGATACTCTGGATCGCCAGCATAAACCTGAAGAAGCCGCCACCATGCGCCGTGACGGTTTGTTGCTGACACTGAAAAACAATCCCTGAATCCTGAAACCTGTTCAACAAAACCGGGCCTGTAGCCCGGTTTTTTTATGTCTGCTTTTCGTGTTGCAGGAAGGCGGCCAGCGGGAGAATCCCCGGGAGCTTACATCCGTAAGTGACCGGGGTGAGCACGCGCAGCCAACGCATCTGCGGCGCGAAAGATAACGGGCATCAGGGCAAAAAAAAACACCTGTCCATGGACAGGTGCAAATTTTCAGGTCGGCTAAGACAACCGGTTGGTACCCGACTCAACGTATTGCCCGATAGATCCAATAAGGCGTTAGCGATATTGGCTGGCTGGACAACAGGTACCGTAAAGTGGCTCTGCATCATTCCCAGGTTTATGAAGCTTGCGCAAACATAAGAGGTGGAATGAGCATCTACGGCGATATTCTTGCATAGTGCGTGCCAGGATTGCAATGTGAGCGATATTAAAAATCTATCTTCATGATATTAAAGCGATTACATATAAATCTGCTCATCTGATATTTCACTAAAGTGTCGTCTGTTGCTGGCACGATGATGGTGTAAACGTCTCTATATGGCGACAATCAATGTATGCTCATGTAAATGTTTTTTAAAACAATGAGATAAATGTCGCCGATTAGAGACAATTACTAATTGATCTGATAATGGATGCGGGCCGTTGCTGAAGCGCAACGTTGTCTCGCTACGCCCGGCTCTAACCTCCTTCGGAGGTTCTCATCCTCATTAGTACAGACGAAAAAAAACCTGCTTTTTCAAGCAGGTTTCTTAAATTGGTCGGCGAGAGAGGATTACGGCTCTTCGAGCCGCCCTGCGGGCCGTTGCTGAAGCGCAACGTTGTCTCGCTACGCTCGGCTCTAACCTCCTTCGGAGGTTCTCATCCTCATTAGTACAGACGAAAAAAAACCTGCTTTTTCAAGCAGGTTTCTTAAATTGGTCGGCGAGAGAGGATTCGAACCTCCGACCCACTGGTCCCAAACCAGTTGCGCTACCAAGCTGCGCTACTCGCCGAATACTACATCGTTGCCACTACTTTTCTTTTTGTTGCTCAAAACGCTCAGGCTTTGAGCAAAACCTCGCAAAAGCAAGATTTTATAAATTGGTCGGCGAGAGAGGATTCGAACCTCCGACCCACTGGTCCCAAACCAGTTGCGCTACCAAGCTGCGCTACTCGCCGAATACTACGGCACTGCTTCACTTCTAAGATTTTGTGGTGCGAAGAGAGGGACTTGAACCCTCACGTCCGTTAAGACACTAACACCTGAAGCTAGCGCGTCTACCAATTCCGCCACCTTCGCATACTACAAAATCTGGGGTGGCTAATGGGACTCGAACCCACGACAACTGGAATCACAATCCAGGGCTCTACCAACTGAGCTATAGCCACCACACCTTACTTCTTCAACTACTCTACTCTTTACTTCACTTCTTTACTGCTTACTAACGCGGTAAATGTTACCACCGCCGCTCATATGCGCACAAAATAAATGGTGCGCCCGACAGGATTCGAACCTGAGACCTCTGCCTCCGGAGGGCAGCGCTCTATCCAGCTGAGCTACGGGCGCGTAGCGCCGTTGCGGATGTGCATACTACGGAGGACAGCCCTGACTGTCCAGTGCTTTTTGCACAAAATAGATCGTTTGATTACGCTTTGTGCATTCCGTCTAAAGTCGCAGCGTTTTTCGGCCTTTTCAGCGGGTTGAATCACACAATATGCCCTTCGCGAATAAAAACAGCCTGGTAATTAAAGATCGCCCCGCCAGTGATATTTAAGGTATTTCAGCAATCTGAGCTGACGCCGCAGGCGTGAGGGTTGCGAAAGCAGACGATACAACCACTCCAGCCCCATTTTCTGCCATATCTTAGGCGCACGCTTGACCCGCCCGGTAAACACATCATATGTGCCGCCCACTCCCATATATAACGCATCCGGGTACAGGGCTTTGCAGTCACGCATCAAAATCTCCTGGCGCGGAGACCCCATCGCCACCGTCACCAGTTTAGCGCCGCTCTCTTTAATACGGGTAAACAGTCCTTCACGCTGATCCGGAGTAAAAAAACCATCCTGAGATCCCACAATATTCACATTCCACTGACGACGCAGTTTATCCATTGTGTGCGCAAGAACAGCTGGCTGGCCTCCGATAAGAAAAACTGGCGTGCCTTCACGTCCAGCTCTTTCCATCAGTGCCTCCCATAAATCAGCTCCGGCAATGCGCGATACCTGCGCCTGCGGATACTTCTTACGGATGGAGCGCACAATACTGATGCCATCAGCATATTTGTATTCTGCCGCATCAATCAGCTGATGAACCTCAGCGTCTGCCTCCGCAGTCAGCACTTTCTCTGCGTTAATCGCCACCAGCGTACCGGTTTTCAATTCACCCTGCTGGTTGAGATAGTCGACAAACTGAGCCATATCACGGAAGCCCGACAGCGCTATACCACGGATCTGATACTGCGGCACCGTTACAGAGATACTCATGAAAATTCCTTCAAAACAAAATAATGCATATCAATGGCTACGGCTGAGTCGACAAGGAGCGAGCAGCGGCACGTACTCGCACCAGCCCGGCACTGTCCAACAGCCAGTAAAGCAGCTTGGCTGCCACCACACAGACTGCGAAAATCACACAGAAGAACACCGCGCGTGAAACAAACGCATCCAGTCCCTCGCGCGCCAGCACGATCATATTGAATACCGCACCAAAGCAAAAACTTTGCAGAATCGCCGCCTTGTAACGGCTCTGCTCCTGCTGGCCTTTCTCATACAGCCAGTCAAACCACTTGATAATCAGCCCCACGGCCACAGCACCCAGCGGAATAAACAGTGCGCCGCCCATCACCACCAGCGAACCGATTAGCGTGGGCGAGATCGCCAGCCCTGAGTGATTATCAAGGACATCCCACGTAAAGTAGTTGGCGCTGTTGAGCACGATGGAAGGCCGCTCATGCCAGAGCCAGCTGGGGATAAATACGTAAAAATCGCGCCAGACAGGTGCCAGCCCCTGGAAATCAATCTTGTCATAATTTTGCAGCAGCAGGCCCAGATTCTCCCACGGCGAGAAGGTATCACGCGTGAGATAAAGGAAGGTGTAAAACGCTTCCGACCCGCTGACATCCAGGTTGTAGCGTTTTAACGCCAGCCAGAACATCCCGACAATGCCGCCGATGCCCGCCAGCGCCAGCATCCACAAAGTGATCCAGCCACGGATAATGCCGATAAACAGGAACAGGGCGAAGGCGATAATAATATTCGCCCGTGTTCCGCCTACGATCGTATAAGTCAGCAGACCGAAGGCCACTGTACTTACCAGAAACAGCAGCCAGCTGCGTTTATCCTGCTTCAAAAAGTAGATCACCAGCATTGCCGGGATAAAGAAGTAGAAGAAGCGTTTTAACGCCACGCCAGAGACATCCGCAGAGAAGATCTGGCTGTAGCTGTGCAGCTTAAACAGCAGAAAGCCATTATGCATAAAGAACACGCTAACGGTGCCCAGCGCCACCAGCGCGAGGATGCCCCAGGTGAGATGGGCCTCAATGCGATTAATGGTAAACATCTGGCGCGAGGGTGCCCGATGGCGCGCGCGCAGCCGGGTTTTATAGCTAACGTAGTAAATGGCATAGAAACTACCGGCTGACAGCAGCGCCTGTAACAGGTATTCCGGCGGCACCACTTCAACGTTGAACCCAAACACCAGCATGCAGGTCAGTGGGAAACCAAAGAAAAAGGTCAGCAGAAATAACAGCGAGAAAAACACATTGAAATTGAAGCGTACGCGACGAAATTCGCGCCAGGTGAGCGTAAGTATAAAACCACAGCAGCACAGGTAGACCACCAGCAGGCCGGCAAACTGTAATAGCGTCATACGCAGTCTCCTTCGACCAGACGCAGTGCCTGCTGCCAGCCGCTCAGATAGCCAGGCTCAAAAAAGGCAATACGTGATTTATCTAACAGCATCATCTGACGCCGCGCCTCGCTGACCGTTGCAGCATCCAGCGGATCACCATCAAACAGTACCGGCACCTGTTGTTCCGCCAAATCCTGCCAGAACGGATTCTTGCGATTAAGCACAAAGGGTACATTCGCCTGCATCAACAGACACAACGTGCCAATCCCCTGCTGACGTTCAAAAATAAAATAGCCAAGATGGCACTGGGCTATCAATTGCAGATAGTCGCTAAATGCCAGCTTCTCAGTTAACAGTTCCACTACGCCTGGAGCAAACAGCGCAGCGGCCGCCTCTTTTACGCGCTGAATATAGGCCCCGTTATTCGCCGGATAGCCCAGCGGTACCTTTACCCGTACATGATTACCAAACTGCTGACAGATGGTCTGTAGCGCCTGAATATGGCGGTTACTGGCATCGCCGGAGTTACCCAGAAGGATGGTCAGTGGCCCCTGCGGCTCCTCACTGGATTGCACATTTTGTGCCAGTCTGGTCGGGAAATAGAGCAGCGATGCCGGAATATGCGGGTTACGCTGGTGCAAGTGCGTGATATCACCCCGGGTGGCAAACACATGGGCCACTCGTTTTTGTGCCTGACGCCGCAGCAGATAGAACAGGCGGAATTTCAGGTGGGTGGACTCTTCGTAAAGGTCAGCCCCCCAGATATGCCAGTAAATCTGGGAGCGTTTAAGCTGGCCAGATAACAACGCCAGCCACAGGCGCGGATTAAACTGACCGTGGCAGAAAAAACGTGTATCACGCTCGCGGCGTCCGGTGGCAATCACCGCTGCGGCCAGCGCGGATTTATCCGCAAACACCCGGATATTCAGCCGGGTAAACGACTGAGCGATCGCGGGCTGTGCGCTAACGACCCAGAACTGACGCGCGGTCGTAACGGGCACCGCGTCATGGAGCTGTTGATCGAAGAAACTCAGCACCGTCTGGTTATGATGCGGAATATCTGAGCCTAAAAGGTGGATTACTGTGGTCATACTCGTCTACGGTAAATAATAAAAATGCCTGCACAGAGTGCAAAATAAGCGATATAGGTCGCCATATACGCCTGAGCCGCACCGGCTGCACCATGCAGCGGGATGAGCCAGCGGGAAAATCCGGTAAGCAGGACGAACTGACTCACTTCCGTCAGCACATAAAAACGTAGCGATGCCTTCGCAATGACCAGATAGCCAAACACGTAGCAGCCAACCTTGAGTACATCACCGATTAACTGCCAGACAAACAGGTCGCGCATGGCAGCAAATTCTCGGGAAAACAGCAGCCAGATGGCCACATCGCGCAGCAGCCAGACGGTAAAACTTACCGCAGCAACCGCTGGCAGCACAAAGCGCAGAGCCTTGATAATTTCGCGGGAGATCTCCGCTCTGTTTTGTAGCCGTGAAAGCGTAGGCAGCAGATACACGCTAAACGATGCGGTAATAAATTGCAGATACGCATCAGATATACTGCTGACGCCCTGCCATAAACCTACCTCTTCCCATCCTGCATGCTGTGCCAGCAAGTTACGCATCATCATCCATGCCACCGGCAGCGTTACTGCGGTAATCAGCGCCATCAGTGTGAATTTACCCAGCAGGGTGACAAACTCTGGCCGCCAGGCAGGCAACAGATAGCGCATCGGCAGATGGTCGCGCCGCGCCAGCAGGATAACAGCGGGAACCACCACCAGCGCAGGCACCATCGCCAGCCCAACCAGCGCGCCGCTGTAGCCTCCCAGCTTGTAGCAAACAAACCATGCGGCGACGCCAGTCAGGCTGCCGACTATCAGCGACAGAGCATTACCGGCCGCATCCCGGAAGCCTTTCATGATCGCCAGCGCCAGGTTGGCCCAGGCAATCCCCATTTGCAGGAAGGCGACGATACGAATTACCTGCTGATAACGCTCATGGCCGAACAGCGCCTGGCTGATTGGCGCAGCAAACAGCAGGAAGATCAACGCCAGCAGCAGTGAGAAGCCCAGCACCATCGACGATGCGGTACCGGTGACAGCACGTAACTGTTCCGGCTGCTGCTGATACTGCGCTACATATTTAGTCACGCCGTTAAAAATCCCGGCCCCGGCCAGAACTCCAAGCACGGTAATCAGCTGACGGAAGTTACCCGCCTGCCCGACCCCGGCTGGCCCGTATGAGACCGCCAGCATTTTCACCACCAGCAAACCAGCGACAATTTTTACCAGTGTGGATATCGCCGTCCACACTGATGCTTTTGCCAGTGACATATCAGGAGAAATAGCTTAGTAAGGAGCCGATCACCGTTTTCTGATTATTATCAGAGAGGTTATAGAACAGCGGCAGGCGCAGCAGGCGATCGCTTTCACTTTGGGTAAAACGATCTTCACCGTTCATACGCCCAAAGCGCTGCCCGGCCGGGGAGCTGTGCAACGGGATATAGTGGAACACCGCCAGAATTTCGGCTTCTTTAAGCCAGGCAATCAGCGCGCTGCGGTCATCATGGTCGCGCAGCTTCAGGTAAAACATATGCGCATTGTGCTGGCAGTCAGCCGGAATACTGGCCAGTTCAATACGTCCACGGGCGGCGATCGGTTGCAGGGCATCGCTATAGTTCTGCCACAGGCGTAAACGCTGTTGGTTGATCTGCTCTGCGGCCTCCAGCTGCGCCCAAAGATAGGCGGCCTGCAAATCGGCCATCAGGTAGCTGGATCCGATGTCACGCCAGGTGTATTTATCCACCTGACCGCGAAAGAACTGACTGCGGTTAGTGCCCTTCTCACGAATAATCTCGGCACGCTCGACCAGTGTTGCATCGTTGACCAGTGTCGCCCCGCCTTCACCACCCGCAGTGTAGTTTTTGGTCTCATGGAAGCTGAAACAGCCAATATGGCCGATGCTACCCAACGCCCGTCCCTTATAGGTCGACATCACACCCTGAGCGGCATCTTCCACTACCCACAGCTGATGCTTTTTCGCCAGCGCCATAATAGTGTCCATCTCGCAGGCAACTCCTGCGTAATGAACCGGCACAATGGCTTTGGTCTTTTCGGTGATCGCCGCTTCAATCAGGCGCTCATCGATATTCATAGTGTCCGGGCGTACATCAACAAAGACAATGGTCGCACCGCGCAGCACAAAAGCATTGGCGGTGGAGACAAAGGTGTAGCTCGGCATAATGACTTCATCGCCGGGCTGAATATCAATCAGGATGGCCGCCATCTCCAGCGATGCAGTACAGGAAGGCGTCAGCAGCACTTTACGGCTGCCGAAGCGCTGCTCCATCCACTGCTGGCAGCGACGGGTAAAACCGCCATCGCCGCATAGTTTGCCGCTGCCCATTGCCGACTGCATATATTCAAGTTCAGTTCCCACCACCGGTGGCGCATTAAACGGAATCATGGGTTTTCCCTGTATAACCAGTAGGCGGTGCGTTCAATCACGCCACCGCAGCGAAGATAGAGTCGCAGCGCGGCAACATTGCCCAGCTGCGTTGCTACATGTAGCCGTGTCAGGCGGCGCGCCCGGCACCAGTCGTTAGCGGCATTCATCAGCCGCTGGCCAATGCCCAGCCCTTGTGCCGCAGGTAACACCGCCAGCAGGCCAATACGTGCCGTGCCGTCGTCCAGTTCGCGCAGAGAAACAAAGCCCTGCATTGCGCCCTGTTCATCCACTGCCAGCAGGCACTGGTGATCAAAGGTGCCACGCACGGCATTCTCCACCCACTGCGCATAAAAACGCCCGCTGTCACCTGGCGCATACCAGGGAGCACGAAAACGGCTGTAGAGAAAGGCGTGTTCTGCCACCTCGCGCAGGGCGGATATATGCTCAACACGGGCAATGCGAATACCCGTCGGGCGCTCAACAGGGGTAACCCCCAGAACGCAGTCGGCTTCCCCCTCAACCAGACGAAAACCGAGGGCGCTCAGTGCATCCAGTTCGGCACTCTGCTGGGCCAGCACTTTGACCTGCACCAGCTGATAACTGTCGAGCAGAGCGATATCCAGTGGCGTATCGCCCTGCAATTCCAGCAGCGCGCTGTGGCAACCAAAGAAGGCGTTTTCCCACGCCAGGGGTTTAAGCGTCGCTTGCACTAACGCCAGACGCCCTTGGTATCGACAATCCACTGCTGGCTGACTGTTGACGCATCGGTAGCTTTAAACTGACGGTGATCCACCAGCATCACCAGTATATCGGCCTGTTGCAGTGCATCGTCCAGCGATACCAGCGTTACGCGTTCCTGCAATTTAGGCGGAAGCTGCTGTACGTTCGGTTCAACCGCCAGCGTGATCCCCTGATGCCATTCAGCAATCATTTTCGTGACCTGCACAGCCGGGCTTTCACGTAAGTCATCAATATCCGGCTTAAACGCCAGGCCAAAACAGGCAATTTTCAGCTCGCTGGCGCGTTTATTGTTATGCATCAGGCAGTCGGCTACCTGGCGCTGAACCTGCTCCAGCACCCAGTGCGGTTTGCTGTCATTCACCTCACGCGCGGTGCGGATCAAACGCGCCTGAACCGGGTTTTGCGATACGATAAACCATGGGTCGACAGCGATGCAGTGACCGCCAACTCCCGGGCCTGGCTGCAAGATATTGACGCGAGGATGGCGGTTGGCCAGCCGGATCAGCTCCCAGACATTGATCCCCTGGTCGGCCGCAATCAGCGACAGCTCGTTTGCAAAGGCAATATTGACATCGCGGAAGCTGTTTTCGGTTAATTTGCACATCTCAGCGGTGCGCGAGTTCGTCACCACGCACTCACCTTCCAGGAAGATGTTATAGAGATCGCAGGCGCGCTGTGAGCAGCGCGGCGTCATTCCGCCAATCACGCGGTCATTTTTAATCAGTTCAACCATCACCTGGCCTGGCAGTACACGCTCCGGGCAGTAGGCGATCTGAATATCTGCATCCTCACCCGCCTGCTGTGGGAAGCTCAGGTCAGATCGTGCCGCCGCCAGCCATGCTGCCATCTGCTCGGTGGCACCAACGGGGGAGGTTGATTCCAGAATCACCAGATCACCCTTTTTCAGTACCGGAGCAATGGACTCAGCGGCAGCCTGCACATAGGCCATATCGGGCTGATGCTCGCCTTTAAACGGCGTTGGTACGGCGATCAGCCAGGCATCAGCAGCCTGAGGCTGGGTTGAGGCACTTAACCAGCCCCCTTCAACGGCGGTTTTCACTGCCTGACCAAGATCCGGTTCAACAATGTGTATCTCGCCACGATTGATGGTTTCAACCGCGTGAGCATTAATATCAATGCCAATCACTCGCTTCTGACGTGAAGCAAATGCGGCGGCAGTAGGCAGGCCAATGTAGCCCAGCCCAATCACTGAAATAGTATTAAAACTCATAATGTTATCCGATTATTTTTAAGGGCCTGCACAATGCGCTGGCAGGCCAGCCCGTCACCGTAAGGATTATGGGCACGGCTCATTGCATGCCATGCGTCCTCATCGGTGAGCAGACGAGTCACTTCGCGAACAATCTTCGCACCGTCAGTTCCCACCAGTCTGACTGTCCCGGCGGCTACCGCCTCAGGGCGCTCGGTTGCATCACGCATTACCAGTACTGGTTTACCGAGAGACGGGGCTTCTTCCTGAATCCCGCCGGAATCGGTGAGGATCAGCCAGGCGCGATCCATCAACCAGACGAACGGCAGGTACTCCTGCGGTTCAATCAGAATAATATTGTCAATATCGCGCAGTATGCGGTTTACCGGCTCGCTGACGTTCGGGTTGAGATGCACCGGATAAACGATCTGCGTATCCGGATGCAGACGCGCGATCTCGGCCAGTGCATTGCAGATACGTTCGAAGCCACCGCCAAAACTTTCGCGACGATGGCCGGTGACAAGGATCAGTTTTTTATCCGCATCGAGGAACGGATAACGAGCTGCAAGACTGTCTCTTAGTGCGGTATCGCTGAGTACGCGATCCCGCACCCATAGCAGTGCGTCAATCACCGTGTTTCCGGTGACGAAAATACGCGACGCTGGCAGATTCTCACGCAACAGGTTCTGCTGCGAGTTATCAGTCGGGGTGAAATGGTAGCTGGCGAGATGCCCGGTCAGCGTGCGGTTCGCTTCCTCTGGCCACGGCGACCAGAGATCGCCTGTACGCAACCCCGCCTCCACATGCCCGACGGGAATACGGTGGTAAAAAGCTGCGAGGCTGGCAGCCAGCGTGGTGGTGGTGTCACCATGAACCAGCACCACATCCGGAGTGAAGTCGGCAAACACCGTCTTCAATCCCTCCAGAATACGGCTGGTGATCTCGGTCAACCCCTGGCCGGGTTGCATAATATTAAGATCGTAATCCGGCACGATGGAAAACAGGTGCAGCACCTGGTCGAGCATTTCCCTATGCTGTGCGGTCACGCATAAGCGTGACTCGATTTCATCATCCTGCGCCAGCGCTTGCACCAGAGGTGCCATTTTTATCGCTTCCGGGCGCGTGCCAAAAACCGTTAATACTTTCACCATGACTCTCTTAATTCAAATTATTTAACAGCACCGGTTAAAGTGCCCTTAACGGCGAGAGCGGCGCACCAGCGCAGTCCCTGCACCCAGTAATACGCCTATCGTACCCCACATGATCATCAGCAATACACGGCGTGGACTATCACGATTTACCGGCTCTTCCGGCGTACGCAGATAACGCCACGTCTGGAATGATTTCACCAGGGTAGGGCCAACATTTAGCGTCGTCAGCATTGCCCGATTTTGATCGTATTCCAGATCGTAAGACGGTCCGGTTGCCCGCAGATTTTCCAGCCGCGCCTGTAGCAGCGGTCGGCCCAGCATAAACAGCTCAGAGTCCGGCAGCTGTTCAGATGGAATCTCTGTTTTTGACTGCTCAAAGCCCTGCTGTTGCGCTATTTTCAGCGCCTGCTCGATGCTGTTGATCTGACGATCGTAAATAGCTTTGGCGACCGCTTCCTGACGTTTAACCTGCGCTTTTAACTGGATACTGCGCGCAGCCCATGCGGCAGACAGCTCTTCATTCAGATGCGTGGTGGCGCGGGCGTTCGCAAAGGCCACATACTGACGCAGCAGGGTATTCGCATCTGCCGACGTCTCCGCAACCAGCCTGACGGTATCATTCATATTTTTCGCACCGTCGGCAGGCTGAAACTGGATGTTGGCGATCATTTCATCCAAAAGTGCCGCATCTTCGCGCGCCTTGCCGGTTTTACGCTGCTGGTAATAGCTGGACTGTAACCAGAAATCACGGCGTGTATCCCAGGCAAAAAGCTGCATCATGAATTCTTGATACGCTTCCTCCATGACCGTTGGAGGTGCCACGGTCAGGCTTCCGGCACGAATATCCAGATTATTAAGAAACTGCTGCTGAGAGTAGAACCCGGAGAGCATATTCACCGTTGGGCGGTCGACAATCGCCGTCGTGCTCCATTTAGGCGTGACCACTAACGAATAGAGCCAGGCCAGCAGCGCAAACAGTACGCCCCCGGCAATAATCCAGAATTTACCGCGCCATAGCGCGCAGCAGAGGCCGCGAATATCCAGCTCATTATCTGCAGCGTCAGGATGGGTCATACATCTGTTTCCTTGTCATGAGGGCATCTGTCAGTCAGTGGAAGATTTGCTTTCATTATTGTTATTTCGCAGACGGCGTTTAAACCGTTTAATCATGCGCGCTACACGCCATGCGCGTTTGATGCAGTAGCCATAAAGCATAAATGCCAGTAAGAACAGCACCAGCATCACCCATTCAGGGACAAACGAAAGGTACTCACCCAGTACACCAACCATCGCCAGCAGCGCCGCCGCAGCGGTAATCAGGACAAATGCCTGGCGCGAGGTAAAGCCTGCGCGCATGATCAAATGGTGTATATGCTGACGGTCGGCAGAGAACGGGCTCATCCCTTTACTCAGTCGGCGATACATAATCGCCACCATATCCATCAGCGGAATGGCAATCAGCCACAGCGCGGTGACCGGCGTGATTGGGTGATTCTGGCCCTGGGTCGCCTCTAACAGGATCCAGATAATCGTGAAGCCAATCACCGTACTGCCTGCATCACCCATAAAGACTTTATAGCGGCGACCAAACATACCCAGGTTCAACAGAATGTAGGGCACGATGGCAGCAATCATGATGAAGCACCACATCGCAAGGCTGCTCTGCCCGTCTAACATCAGGATGACACCCATCGCCAGAAACGTTACGCAGGATAAGCCGCCCAGCAGACCGTCAATTCCGTCTACCATGTTGAATGCGTTGATCGCGGCCCAGACAGCAAATAGCGTCAGCACATAGCCGAACGGCCCTACCACCAGCTCCCAGGGGCCGAATATATAGCCCAGGCTTAACAGATAGAGTTTAGCCTTCATCATCATAACGATGGCAACACCCGCCTGTACCACGGCGCGGAATTTGACACTTATGTCATAGCGATCATCGAGCGCACCCACCAGTACCAGACAGCCGGCGCAGGCCAGGTACAGTTCAGCATGGGGAATATAGAAGTTCGTTAATGCAAAAGCGAAGCAGCTACCCGCAAAGACAGAGATCCCACCAACAAGCGGAATGGCTCCCTGATGACGTTTGCGATAGTTGGGTTTATCCACCAGTCCAACTTTTTTAGCCGCTTTACGTGCAAAGAAAAGAAACACCAACGAAAATAAAAAAGTCAGGCCAAGTTCTGTACTCATATTGAGCAAATTCACATTATCCAGCTCTCTGCTAAGAATTGCACAGATGTTATAAGCAATATTTGTGCCAATACATATCTGCAATTCTGATTTTGTTCACCAGGGCTAAAAAAATCACTATCCTCTGTGACTAGTACCCTGTGCCGTTCTTTAGGTTTAATTCTCCCAGATTAGGATAGCCTATAGGCCAAAAACAAAAAACGCCACGACTATGCGTGGCGTTACCCGAGTTTTGTACTTAATATTGACGGCAGTAGTGTTGTCTGGCGGTTAAATCATCGCCTGACCTGCTGCCCGAAGACCTTTATGAACGCTTCATCATATCGAAGAATTCATCATTGGTTTTCGTCATCGCCAGCTTGTTGATGAGGAACTCCATTGCGTCGATTTCGCCCATTGGGTGAATAATCTTACGCAGGATCCACATCTTCTGTAGCTCTTCGGAAGTGGTAAGCAGCTCTTCTTTACGCGTACCAGAGCGATTGTAATCAATAGCAGGGAACACGCGTTTCTCAGCGATTTTACGCGCCAGATGCAATTCCATGTTGCCTGTACCTTTAAACTCTTCGTAGATCACTTCGTCCATCTTCGAACCGGTATCAACCAGTGCGGTGGCGATAATGGTCAGGCTTCCGCCCTCTTCCACATTACGCGCAGCACCGAAGAAGCGCTTCGGACGATGCAGGGCGTTGGCATCCACACCACCGGTCAGTACCTTGCCAGAGGCAGGAACAACGGTGTTGTAGGCACGCGCCAGGCGGGTGATGGAGTCCAGCAGGATGATAACGTCTTTTTTGTGCTCGACCAGGCGCTTGGCCTTCTCGATTACCATCTCAGCAACCTGAACGTGACGGGATGCTGGTTCGTCGAAGGTAGAAGCAATAACTTCACCTTTAACCAGACGCTGCATCTCGGTGACTTCTTCCGGACGTTCGTCAATCAGCAATACCATCAACACGCAGTCTGGATGGTTGTAAGCGATGCTCTGCGCAATGTTTTGCAGCAGCATGGTTTTACCGGCTTTCGGAGGCGCCACAATCAGACCACGCTGACCACGACCGATCGGCGCAGCCAGATCAAGTACGCGGGCGGTCAGATCTTCGGTAGAACCGTTACCACGCTCCATGCGCAGACGAGAGTTGGCATGCAGCGGCGTTAAGTTTTCAAACAGGATTTTATTACGGGCATTTTCCGGTTTGTCGTAGTTAACTTCATTAACTTTCAGCAGGGCAAAGTAACGCTCACCTTCTTTTGGCGGGCGAATCTTGCCAGAGATGGAGTCACCTGTGCGGAGGTTGAAGCGGCGGATTTGGCTGGGGGAAACGTAGATATCATCGGGACCGGCGAGGTAGGAGCTGTCTCCTGAGCGGAGGAAACCAAATCCATCCTGCAATATCTCGAGTACGCCGTCGCCGAAGATGTCTTCGCCACTTTTAGCGTGTTGCTTAAGGATGGCGAAGATTATGTCCTGTTTGCGCAAACGCGCCAGGTTTTCCAGCCCCATATTTTCGCCGAGGGTAATCAGGTCTGAAACCGGCGTATTTTTTAATTCGGTAAGATTCATAATGGTGGGTTCTTAAACTCGGGGTAATACATGAACTGTTTGTCGTGAATGGTATGGCGAAAGATCCATGCCTGTTTAATTGGTTTCTGGTGCCGATGTCCACTCGATGATCACGTGCAGGAAAACGCAAATCTGAGACGAGGAGACGGTAAAGGCAAGAAACCGGAAATCAGTTGATACTAACCGTCAGATTGCTGAACATCTGTAAGACTTTGATGAATACTGTGTTCAACAAGGAGTAATTCTAAAGATTCAAACTACAAGGCAAGTGCGTAGTGCAGTAGATTTAACTTAGCACGCTTAAAGCCGGGCGTCTAGCGGTCAACGAAAAATTCGAACCGCAAGCCGCCGGCATAGCTTAATTAGCCAAGGTTCGCATTCAGGAACTCTTTGAGCTGGCCTTTAGACAGTGCGCCGACTTTAGTCGCAGCCACTTCGCCATCCTTGAACAACAGCAGGGTTGGGATACCACGGATACCGTATTTAGGTGCCGTTGCTGGATTTTCATCGATGTTCAATTTAGCAATAGTGAGCTTGCCTTCATACTCTGCTGCCACTTCATCAAGAATAGGGGCAATCATTTTGCAAGGGCCACACCATTCTGCCCAGAAGTCGACCAGCGTCAAACCTTCTGCTTTAAGGACGTCGGTTTCGAAGCTGTCATCGGTCAGGTGAACAATTTTATCGCTCATGTTTACTCCAGGGGATTATCTTTACCTTCAATGTTGCATTAAGCCACATCAGGCTGAGTTTATATCACTGCTTTTATTTCACCGGATAAGCTTTCGTAAAGCAATAGTAAGCTGATATTCTACCACACTATGAGCAAAACACACTTAACCGAACAGAAGTTTTCCGACTTCGCCCTGCACCCTCAGGTTGTTGAAGCCCTTGAAACTAAAGGGTTTCATAATTGCACGCCTATCCAGGCGCTGGCATTACCTTTTACGCTCTCCGGGCGTGATGTAGCAGGTCAGGCGCAAACAGGTACCGGCAAAACGATGGCGTTTCTGACGTCAACGTTCCATCATCTTCTTTCTCACCCAGCACCGGAAGGTCGCCAGGTTAACCAACCGCGAGCGCTGATTCTGGCACCAACGCGCGAACTGGCGGTGCAGATTCACGCGGATGCGGAGCCTCTTGCGCAAGTAACCGGACTCAAGCTTGGTCTGGCTTACGGTGGCGATGGCTACGATAAGCAGCTGAAAGTGCTTGAAAGCGGCGTCGATGTTTTAATCGGCACCACTGGCCGTTTAATCGATTACGCTAAACAGAATCATGTGAATTTAGGTGCTATCCAGGTGGTAGTGCTCGACGAAGCTGACCGCATGTTCGACCTCGGCTTCATTAAAGATATTCGCTGGCTGTTCCGTCGCATGCCTGCGGCCAACCAGCGCCTGAATATGCTGTTCTCCGCCACGCTCTCCTTCCGCGTCCGTGAACTGGCGTTTGAGAATATGAACAACGCTGAATACGTTGAAGTCGAACCGGAGCAGAAAACCGGACACCGTATTAAAGAAGAGCTGTTCTACCCTTCCAATGAAGAAAAAATGCGTTTGCTGCAAACGCTGCTGGAAGAAGAGTGGCCCGATCGCGCGATTATTTTCGCCAACACTAAGCACCGCTGTGAAGATGTCTGGGGCCACCTGGCAGCAGATGGTCATCGTGTCGGCTTGCTGACCGGTGATGTGGCACAGAAAAAACGCCTGCGTATCCTGGATGATTTCACCAAGGGTGATGTCGATATCCTGGTTGCTACTGATGTTGCCGCACGTGGCCTGCACATTCCTGCGGTGACTCACGTGTTTAACTATGATTTGCCGGACGATTGCGAAGACTATGTGCACCGAATTGGTCGTACTGGTCGCGCAGGTGCAAACGGTCACTCAATCAGCCTCGCCTGTGAAGAGTACGCACTGAACCTGCCGGGCATCGAAGAGTATATCGGTCACAGCATTCCGGTCAGCCGCTATAACAGCGATGCGCTGATGAGCGATCTGCCGCCGCCAAAACGTTTGACCCGCAACCGTTCTGGTAATGGTCCGCGCCGTGGTGGCAATAATAACCGCCGCAGCAGCGCTCCGCGTAATCCTAACCGTAAACGTTCAGGTTAAGCCGCCATGCTGAGTGCATCATCACTCTATGCTGCGATCGATTTAGGATCGAACAGCTTCCATATGTTGGTGGTGCGCGAGGTGGCTGGTAGCATCCAGACCGTTGCCCGCATCAAACGCAAGGTGCGCCTTGCCGCCGGTCTCGATGCCGATCATCATCTTTCCGATGAGGCAATGGAGCGCGGCTGGCAGTGTCTGCGGTTGTTTTCCGAACAGCTCCAGGACATTCCCCCGGAACAGATCCGCGTGGTGGCCACTGCCACTCTGCGAATAGCTGCCAATGCCGGGAGTTTCCTGGTAAAAGCGCAGGAAATCCTCGGGTGTCCGATCAATGTTATCAGCGGCGAAGATGAAGCACGCCTGATTTATCAGGGTGTGGCGCATACCACCGGTGGCTCCGACAAGCGCCTGGTGGTTGATATCGGTGGCGGAAGTACCGAACTGGTGACAGGCAGAGGTTCACAGACCACAACGCTTTTCAGCCTGTCGATGGGCTGCGTCACCTGGCTTGAGCGCTACTTTGCCGATCGCCATCTGGGTAAAGCCAATTTCGAACAGGCCGAAGAGGCCGCGCGAGCCATGATCCGTCCGGTTGCTGACGCTTTACGCGAGCAGGGCTGGCAGGTCTGCGTGGGTGCTTCCGGCACCGTGCAGGCGCTACAAGAAATTATGATGGCGCAGGGCATGGATGAGCGGATTACACTCAGCAAACTTGAGCAGCTTAAACAGCGTGCTATCCAGTGCGGTAAGCTGGAAGAGCTGGAAATCGAGGGGCTGACCCTTGAGCGTGCGCTGGTGTTCCCCAGCGGCCTGTCGATTCTGATCGCTATCTTTACTGAACTGAACATCACCAGCATGACGCTGGCCGGCGGTGCACTGCGCGAAGGACTGGTGTACGGCATGCTGCATCTGCCCGTAGATCGGGATATTCGTAATCGTACGCTGCACAACATCCAGCGCCGTTTTGCCATTGATCCTGAACAGGCCGAGCGTGTACGCCAGCTGGCTGACAGTTTTGCCCGTCAGGTCAGCCAGGTGTGGAAACTGGACGATCGCAGCCGCGAACTGCTGGAAAGCGCCTGCCTGATCCACGAGATTGGTCTGAGCGTAGATTTCCGCCAGGCTCCACAGCACGCGGCTTATCTGGTTCGCCATCTGGATCTGCCCGGCTTTACTCCGGCGCAGAAAAAGCTCCTGGCTACCCTGCTGCAAAACCAGGTCAACGGTATCGATCTGGCGCTGTTAAGCCAGCAGAATGCGGTACCACCGCGTGTTGCCGAGCGTATGTGTCGTCTGCTGCGGTTAGCGATTATCTTTGCCAGCCGCCGTCGTGATGACATGCTGCCCGCCGTGCGTTTACAGGCGGATGATGACAACCTGACCCTGACGTTACCGGCCGGATGGCTGGAACTTCATCCTCTGCGGGCTGAACTGCTGGAGCAGGAAGCGCACTGGCAAAGCTATGTGCACTGGTCACTGGTTATCATATAAAACAGCTGTGCCAGGCCATGCTGTGTTAAAAATTTCACGTCACATGCTCATTTACGCTCTGTAAACTCCGCTTTGCCGTGAATTTTTTTGTCTTGCCTGACCCGCCGCCCGCTACAGTTTCGACCGGGTAACTTCGATTCTATTTCTTCGCTTTATCCAGCATCGCACGCAGACCGGCCACGCGACTCTGTCCGGTTTGCATGCGCTCTTCCGCGCTGACGACTTTCCGCTCCGACTCCCATTTCAGGTCATCCTGCGGCAGCTCCAGCAGGAAACGGCTTGGCTCCGGACGCACCAGCTCACCATATTGACGGCGTTCGCGGCACAGGGTAAACGTCAGCTCTTTTTGCGCACGGGTGATCCCGACATAGGCCAGACGTCGCTCCTCTTCAACGTTGTTTTCGTCGATGCTGCTTTGATGAGGTAACAGCCCCTCTTCCATACCGACCAGGAAGACATACGGGAACTCCAGACCTTTTGAGGCATGTAGCGTCATCAGCTGAACCTGATCGGAATCCTCATCACTTTCTCCACGCTCCATCATGTCGCGCAGGGTAAAACGTGTTACTACCTGGGTCAGCGTCATCGCTTCATCAATATCACTGCCTTCCAGCATTTCAGTCATCCACTGGAACAGAGTGTTGACGTTTTTCATGCGCATTTCGGCGGCTTTTTGGCTGGGTGAAGTTTCATACAACCAGCTTTCATAATCGATATCACGAATCAAATCACGCACTGCCGCTATCGGCTCACGTTCAGCCAGGCGGGCAATCTCCTGCAACCAGTGGGTGAAACGCTGTAGCGATTCCAGACCACGGCCGCTTAACGTCTGCTCCAGACCCATATCAAAACTGGCGCTGAACAGGCTTTTGTTACGCTGCATCGCCCAGTCACCCAGCTTTTGCAGCGTGGCGGAACCAATTTCGCGCCGCGGCGTATTCACAATACGCATAAAAGCACTGTCGTCATCAGCGTTGGTCAGCACACGCAGATAGGCCAGCAGATCTTTGATCTCTGGCCGTGAGAAGAACGACGTACCACCCGAAATACGATATGGGATGCGGTTCTGCATCAGCATCTTTTCAAATACCCGCGACTGATGGTTGCCGCGATAAAGAATGGCGTAATCTTTGTAGCTGGTTTTATTGATAAAGTGGTGGGCGATCAGCTCTCCGGTCACGCGCTCCGCTTCATGATCTTCATGGTTAGCTGTGACCACTTTTAGCTCTGCACCGTAGCCCAGCTCAGAGAACAGACGCTTTTCAAACACATGCGGATTATTAGCGATCAGAATGTTCGCTGCTTTCAGGATACGTTCAGAAGAGCGGTAGTTCTGCTCCAGTTTAATCACCTGTAACGCCGGAAAATCTTCCTGTAACAGCACCAGGTTCTGTGGACGTGCGCCACGCCATGAATAAATAGACTGATCATCATCGCCCACTACGGTGAAACGCGCCCGGCTCCCTACCAGCAGTTTAACCAGCTCGTACTGGCTGGTGTTGGTATCCTGATATTCATCCACCAGCAGATAGCGAATACGCTGCTGCCAGCGTTCAAGCACCTCCTGATTACGCTGGAACAGCAGAGTCGGCAGCAGAATCAGGTCATCAAAGTCCAGCACGTTGCATGATTTAAGATGTTTGTCATACAGCCCATAGCAGTGGGCAAACAGCTTATCGCGTTCCGAGATCGCGCCCGCCGCGGCACGGGACGGATCCATCAGATCGTTCTTCCAGTTCGAGATCGTCGAGATCAGCTGTTGCAGCAGGGTTTTATCATTTTCCAGCCACTTTTCAGTTAAATCTTTCAGTAGCGCCAGCTGATCCTGATCGTCGAACAGTGAGAACTTAGCTTTCATTCCCAGCGCTGCATACTCACGTTTGATAATCTCCAACCCCAGGGTGTGGAAGGTCGAAATCATCAGCCCGCGCGCTTCTTTGCGCCCGAGGGTTTGAGCCACACGTTCTTTCATTTCGCGTGAGGCTTTATTGGTAAAAGTTACCGCCGCGATATGGCGCGCCTGATAGCCGCACTCGCGGATCAGATGGGCAATTTTGTTGGTGATCACGCGTGTTTTACCTGAACCGGCACCAGCCAGCACCAGACAAGGCCCGGTAACAAATTCGACGGCGTGTTGTTGCCCAGGATTAAGACGCATAGATAAGTCACTCAATGAAATTACGAGGGAGAAGAAAACAGCGTGGTAGTATATACCCAAAATAATTCGAGTTGCATGAAGGCAGCAAAAGTGTGAATCCCGATGAGCTGACTGAAGTCAGTGATTCGGGTGAACGAGAGCAGCTAACGCACAGGCAGCTTGAAGTATGACGGGTATAGCCCGCGAAATCCCTATGACTCAAGGTAACAATCATGGCAAAAATGGCAGCAGCACTGCATATTCTGGTAAAAGAAGAACAACTGGCGAATGACCTGTTAGCACAGCTGCAACAGGGCGCTGATTTTGAGAAGCTGGCGAAGAAACACTCCACCTGCCCGTCAGGCAAAAAAGGCGGTCATTTAGGCGAGTTCAAACAGGGTGCGATGGTACCGGCATTCGATAAAGTGGTGTTCTCCTGCCCGCTGATCGAGCCACAAGGCCCGCTGCACACTCAGTTCGGTTACCACATCATTAAGGTGTTGTACCGTAACTAAAAGAAAGGCGCCGTAAGGCGCCTTTTTTACTGGAAAGGATCGTCAGACCCTTGCTGAATAATTAACCTGCTACCGCGATACGTTTCATATCGGTCATGTAGCCACGCAGTGTGCGGCCCACGGTTTCGATATCATGGTTGCGGATGGCTTCGTTAACATCGCGCAGCTGCGCGTTATCAACGGTGGTGGCAGTATTCACCGCCTGGCCCAGGTCGCCTGCCTGCAAGGTTGTCATAAACTCTTTCAGCAGCGGTACTGCCGCGTAAGAGAACAGGTAGTTACCGTATTCCGCAGTATCCGAGATAACCACGTTCATTTCATACAGGCGCTTACGGGCAATAGTGTTCGCAATCAGCGGCAGTTCGTGCAGTGATTCGTAGTAAGCAGACTCTTCAATGATGCCAGCAGCAACCATGGTTTCAAATGCCAGCTCAACGCCCGCTTTCACCATGGCAATCATGACTACGCCCTGATCGAAGTAATCCTGCTCGGAGATTTTACCTTCAAACTGCGGAGCGGTTTCGAACGCGGTCTTACCGGTCTCTTCACGCCATGTCAGCAGATTTTTATCGTCGTTTGCCCAGTCAGCCATCATACCGGAAGAGAACTCACCGGAGATAATGTCATCCATGTGCTTCTCAAACAGCGGAGCCATAATGGTTTTCAACTGCTCAGAGAGGGCGAATGCACGCAGTTTCGCCGGGTTAGACAGGCGATCCATCATCAGGGTGATACCGCCCTGCTTCAGTGCTTCAGTGATGGTCTCCCAGCCGAACTGAATCAGTTTTTCTGCATAAGCTGCGTCGGTGCCTTCAGCAACCAGCTTGTCGAAACACAGCAGTGAACCCGCCTGCAACATACCGCACAGGATGGTCTGCTCGCCCATCAGGTCAGATTTCACTTCCGCTACAAAGGAAGATTCCAGCACGCCCGCACGGTGACCGCCAGTCGCCGCAGCCCAGGCTTTAGCAATCGCCATACCTTCGCCTTTAGGGTCGTTTTCCGGGTGAACCGCGATCAGCGTTGGCACACCGAAACCACGTTTGTACTCTTCACGCACTTCGGTGCCCGGGCATTTCGGTGCCACCATGATTACGGTGATGTCTTTACGTACCTGCTCGCCCACTTCAACGATATTGAAGCCGTGAGAGTAACCCAGCGCAGCACCGTCTTTCATCAGCGGCTGAACAGCCTGTACAACTGAGCTGTGCTGTTTGTCCGGCGTCAGGTTGATCACCAGATCGGCCTGCGGGATCAGCTCTTCGTAAGTGCCCACTTTGAAACCATTTTCGGTCGCTTTACGCCATGAAGCACGTTTCTCAGCAATGGCCTCTGCACGCAGAGCATAGGCGATGTCCAGGCCGGAATCGCGCATGTTCAAACCCTGGTTCAGGCCCTGAGCACCACAACCAACGATGACGACTTTTTTGCCCTTCAGGTAGCTGGCTTCATCGGCGAATTCTTCGCGCGCCATAAAACGACATTTACCTAATTGCGCTAACTGGTTGCGCAGGTTCAAAGTGTTGAAATAGTTAGCCATGGGGTACTCCGTTATGAGGTTGTGTTCGCATTATTGTTTGTTGTCGGGGCGGGTTATTTCCCTGCCCTCAATAGACCTTATCATATGACAGGAAATGCGTTGCTGAAATTGATATATTAACAACGTGACATTGCACTTTTTGCAACATGAAAACGAGGCACGACTCTGATGGATTTACGCGACCTGAAATTGTTTCTCCATCTGGCTGAAAGCCGCCATTTCGGGCGCAGTGCACGGGCGATGCATGTCAGCCCCTCAACGCTCTCACGACAGATTCAGCGGATGGAGGAAGATCTCGGGCAGACGCTATTTTTACGCGACAACCGTACCGTTACCCTGACCGATGCCGGAGAGCGTCTGCGCCAGTTCGCGCAGCAAACGCTGTTGCAGTATCAGCAGATGCGTCACGCTATCGGTCAGAACGGCCCGTCACTCAGCGGTGAACTGAAGCTATTCTGCTCGGTAACCGCCGCTTACAGCCATCTGCCGCCAATCCTCGATCGGTTTCGTGCCGAACATCCGCTGGTTGAAATCAAACTCACCACCGGCGATGCTGCCGATGCGGTGGAAAAAGTGCAGACCAACGAGGTGGATATTGCCATTGCGGGGCGACCGGAAACGTTGCCCACCAGCATTGGCTTTATGCCTCTCGGACTGATTCCTCTGGTGCTGATCGCACCGGCGCTGCCCTGCCCGGTTCGAACTCAGGCAACCCAGCCGCAGCCCGACTGGGCGCAAATCCCGTTTATTCTGCCCGCTCAGGGGCCATCGCGGCGGCGTATTGATTTATGGTTCCGTCATCGCCATATCGCGAATCCGCAGATTTACGCTACGGTCTCCGGCCATGAGGCGATTGTATCAATGGTGGCGTTGGGCTGTGGTATTGCACTGCTGCCCGACGTGGTGCTGGAAAACAGCCCGGAGCCGATACGTAACCGCATTCTGGAACTGGAAGATGTGGAGATGGTAGCGCCGTTTGAGCTGGGCGTTTGCGTACAAAAAAAGCGACTCACAGAGCCGCTTATTGATGCTTTCTGGAAACTGCTTTAGCCAGCAAGGAAGAAGCGGAAAGCAGGGTTATGCGTTTCATCGTGGAAATCATAGCCCAGCGCCGCCAGATGCTCTTCGAACTGCGGTTCACTGTCACTCAGCTCAAATGCCGCCAGCACGCGGCCATAGTCGGTGCCGTGGCTGCGATAGTGGAACAGCGAAATATTCCAGTGAGTGCCGAGCGTCTGCAAGAAACGCAGCAGCGCACCGGGCGCTTCCGGGAACTCAAAGCTGAACAGCTTTTCACGTAGTGGCTTAGATGGACGTCCGCCGACCATGTAACGCACATGCAGCTTCGCCATTTCGTCGTCGGAGAGATCCACCACCTTGTAACCGCCCTCGGAAAGAAGCGTCAGAATCTCCTCACGTTCGTCCAGGCCGCGCGTCAGCCTTACACCCACGAAAATACAGGCTTCATCAGCGTGAGCGTAACGGTAGTTGAACTCGGTGACCGAACGGCCGCCCAGTAACTGGCAGAAACGCAGGAAGCTACCCTGCTGCTCAGGAATGGTTACCGCCAGCAGCGCTTCACGCTGCTCACCCAACTCGCATCGCTCAGAGACGTAGCGCAGGCCGTGGAAGTTCACGTTAGCGCCAGACAGCACATGTGCCAGGCGTTCACCCTGGATCTGGTGCAGCTGGATATACTTCTTCATCCCTGCCAGCGCCAGCGCCCCTGAAGGCTCCGCGACCGCGCGAACATCGTCAAACAGATCTTTCATCGCGGCACAGATGGCATCGCTGTCAACGGTGATAATATCGTCCAGATACTCCTGACACAGGCGGAACGTTTCGTCACCGATCCGCTTCACCGCCACCCCTTCAGCAAACAGCCCGACGCGCGGCAGATCAACCGGATGACCGGCATCAAGCGCGGCTTTCAGACAGGCCGAATCGGCAGCTTCGACCGCAATCACTTTGATTTGCGGCATCAGCTGCTTGATCAACACCGCGACACCCGCCGCCAGCCCGCCACCGCCTACCGGCACGAAGACGCGATCCAGGTGAGCATCCTGCTGCAACAGTTCCATAGCCAGCGTGCCCTGCCCGGCGATGACCATCGGGTGATCGAACGGCGGCACAAAGGTATAGCCCTGCAATTCGGACAGCTCAATGGCTTTCGCTTTCGCTTCGTCAAAGTTGGCCCCAAACAGATAAACCTCACCGCCAAACGCACGCACAGCATCCACTTTGATATCCGCAGTTGCCACCGGCATCACAATCAGAGATTTGATCCCCAGCTTGCTGGAAGAGAGCGCCACGCCCTGGGCATGGTTACCGGCCGAGGCGGTAATCACCCCTCTGGCCTTCTGCTCTTCGTTCAGCCCGGCAATCATTGCGTAAGCACCGCGCAGCTTGAAGCTGTGCACCGGCTGGCGATCCTCACGTTTCACCAAAATAGTGTTACCGAGGCGCGCAGAGATTTTTTCCATCTTCTGCAACGGTGTCACCTGCGCAGCTTCATACACCGGGGCACGCAGCACGGCACGCAGATACTCCGCGCCATTGGGTTGATCGGATAGCGGTTGAGATTCAGCCATGTTTGTTAGCCTCCCAGCTTACTCTTATCACGGACGGCGCCTTTATCAGCGCTGGTTGCCAGTGTGGCATAAGCGCGCAGCGCAAAGGAGACCTGACGTTCACGACCGTGTGGCGTCCAGGCTTCATCGCCGCGAGCTTCTTCTTCACGACGGCGTGCTGCCAGCTCTTCAACAGAGATCGCCAGCTCAATACCGCGGTTAGGAATATCGATATTGATGGTATCTCCATCTTTTACCAGTGCGATAGTACCGCCACTGGCTGCTTCCGGTGAGGCATGACCAATGGAGAGACCAGAAGTACCGCCGGAGAAACGACCGTCGGTGATCAACGCACAGGCTTTGCCGAGCCCCATAGATTTCAGATAAGTAGTCGGATAGAGCATTTCCTGCATGCCGGGACCGCCTTTCGGGCCTTCGTAACGGATCACCACCACATCACCGGCGACAACTTTTCCGCCGAGAATGGCAGAAACCGCATCGTCCTGACTTTCATAGACTTTCGCCGGGCCGCTAAACACCAGACTGCCTTCATCAACGCCTGCCGTTTTAACAATACAGCCGTTTTCAGCGATGTTGCCATACAGCACCGCCAGGCCACCGTCCTGACTGAAAGCAAACTCGCGTGAGCGAATACAGCCCTCCTTACGATCGTCATCCAGCGTGTCCCAACGAGTGTCCTGCGAGAACGCCTGGGTGGTACGAATACCCGCCGGGCCGGCGCGGAACATTTTCTTCACCGCTTCATCTTTGGTCAGCATGATGTCGTACTGATCGAGGGTTTCCCGCAGGCTCAGGCCGAGGATGTTACGTACGCTATTGTCCAGCAATCCGGCGCGATCCAGCTCACCAAGAATACCGAGCACGCCACCCGCACGGTGTACGTCTTCCATATGATATTTCTGGGTGCTTGGTGCCACTTTACACAGGTGCGGAACCTCACGGGACAGGCGGTCGATATCAGAAATATCGAAGTCAATTTCGCCTTCCTGGGCAGCAGCCAGCAAATGCAGAACAGTGTTAGTGGAACCGCCCATGGCGATATCCAGCGTGATGGCGTTTTCAAAGGCTGCTTTGCTGGCGATGCTGCGCGGCAGTGCCGTTTCATCATCCTGCTCGTAATAACGCTTAGTCAGAGCAACAATTCGACGGCCAGCATTCAGGAACAACTCTTTACGATCGGCGTGGGTCGCCAGCAGTGAGCCGTTACCTGGCTGTGACAGACCCAGCGCTTCGGTCAGGCAGTTCATTGAGTTAGCGGTGAACATACCGGAACAGGAGCCGCAGGTTGGGCAAGCAGAGCGCTCAATCTGATCGCTCTCTGCATCGCTGACGTTCGGGTTTGCCCCCTGAATCATCGCATCAACCAGGTCGAGTTTGATGATTTTGTCGGAGAGCTTAGTTTTACCCGCTTCCATCGGGCCGCCGGAAACGAAGATCACCGGAATATTCAGGCGCAGTGAAGCCATCAGCATTCCGGGGGTGATCTTGTCGCAGTTGGAAATACACACCATGGCATCAGCACAGTGTGCATTCACCATATACTCCACCGAGTCAGCGATCAGCTCGCGAGACGGCAGAGAGTAGAGCATCCCGCCGTGGCCCATCGCGATACCATCATCGACGGCAATGGTGTTGAACTCTTTCGCAACGCCGCCTGACGCTTCGATCTCTTCAGCGACCAGTTTTCCCAGATCGCGCAGATGAACGTGGCCAGGCACGAACTGCGTGAAGGAGTTAACAACCGCAATAATCGGTTTGCCGAAATCATCATCGGTCATTCCCGTGGCGCGCCACAGTGCACGGGCACCCGCCATATTTCGGCCGTGGGTGGTGGTGGCGGAACGATACTTAGGCATGCTCTTTACTCCAGAAATCAGATAGTGCGCGGGCATCAACTGATGCCCGCGAAAAGTATTTTTTGTTATGGGTTAACCGGATCCAGCCAGCCCCATTTGTCTTCCGTTTCACCCGTGAACAGACCAAAGAATGCAGACTGGATACGCGCGGTAACCGGGCCGCGTTTACCTTCGCCAACCTGAATACCGTCAACGCTGCGTACCGGAGTGATTTCTGCTGCGGTACCTGACATAAACACTTCATCAGCCAGGTACAGAGATTCACGTGACAGTACCTGCTCACGCACTTCAATACCCATATCCTGCGCCAGTTTGATGATGGCGTCACGGGTAATTCCTGGCAGCGCAGAAGAGGTGAACGGTGGCGTAAAGAGGATCCCGTCTTTCACTTCAAAGAGGTTTTCACCCGCGCCTTCAGAGATATAACCCTGAGTGTCCAGCGCGATACCTTCCTGATAACCGTGGCGGCGAGCTTCGCTGCCTACCAACAGTGAGGAGAGATAGTTACCGCCCGCTTTGGCCGCAGTCGGCAGCGTGTTTGGCGCCACGCGGTTCCATGAAGAAACCATCGCATCAATCCCCTGCTCCAGCGCTTCAGCACCGAGGTAAGCGCCCCATGGGAAGGCAGCGATAATGACATCAGTTTCGTAGCCGTCCGGCGGGTTAACGCCCAGACCAACATCACCAACAAACACTAACGGACGAATATAGGCACTCTTAAGATTATTCTTGCGCAGAGTGGCACGGCAGGCCTCCATCAGTTCATCAACGCTCAGACTGACAGGGAAACGGTAAATTTTTGCAGAATCGCGCAGGCGTTGCATATGTTCACGATGGCGGAAGACTACTGGCCCTTTGTGCGAGTCATAGCAGCGTACGCCTTCAAATACTGAAGTGCCGTAGTGCAGGGCATGGGACATCACGCTAACCTTAGCGTCTTCCCATTTTACCATCTCGCCATTGAACCAGATAAAGTCTGCTTTCTTCGTCATTCTTGTTTCCTTGCGCGCTTATGCGCGGATTTGTTGTGATGTTTGTTGTTGGATCTGAACGCATGCCACGTCCATCAATTTACTCAACTGTGTTGACAGTAAATCGACAGAGCGCAGGCTGGCAACGGTCATCTCAATATTAATATTGTCAGTATTCACCAGCGACGCCATGTTCATTGAGCACACCTGAAAACCACGGTGACGTACGACGCGCAAAATGCGTTCCAGTATTTCCGGGCGAAAACGTGCTTCTATAGACAATTGATGCTGTTTCATGAGGTCTTCTCCATCATATTTTCGTTGCTGGCACCCGGTGGTACCAGAGGCCAGACGTTCTCATGCTCGTCAATCGCGACGTGGAGCATGTATGGCCCTTCACTGTGCAGCAAAGCGTCTAATGCGGCGTCGACCTGATCTTTACGGGTAATACGCTGGCCGGGAATGCCGAAGGCACTGGCCAGAATGAGAAAGTCCGGATTATCTGAGAGGTTAGTTTCGCTATAACGTTCTTCGAAGAACAGCTGCTGCCACTGGCGTACCATTCCCAGGCGCTGGTTATCGATCAAAACAATTTTAACCGGTAGCTGCTTGCGCTTAATGGTACCCAGCTCCTGCACGTTCATCATGAAGGAGCCATCACCGGAAACGCAGATAACTGTGTCATCCGGGCGAGCAACCTGGGCACCCACAGCGGCAGGCAGGCCGAACCCCATGGTGCCCAAACCGCTCGATGTGATGAAGTTTTCAGGGCGGTTAAAACTCATATGTTGAGCTGCCCACATCTGATGCTGTCCCACGTCTGTGGTAACTACCGCGCTTTGCGGCTTACGATCGGATAACTGCTTTAAAAACAGCGGCGCAAAAATGGCTTCGCCCGGATGATCGTAACGCCAGCCGTTATTGGCTTTCAGCGCTTTCACCTCTTCACGCCAGGCGGTGATAGCAATCGGCTGGTACAGATCGGGCAGCAGCTTATTGAGGTCGCCTTGCAGGCCAACATGGGCCCGGCGGAGTTTATGCAGTTCTGCGGGGTCAATATCCAGATGGATCACGCTGGCATGCGGGGCGAAGGTATCCAGCTTGCCAGTTACGCGGTCGTCAAAGCGAGCGCCTACAGCAATCAACAGATCACACTGCTGCACTGCGAGGTTAGCTGCTTTGGTGCCGTGCATCCCCAGCATACCGAGGTAATATGCGTCTTCAGCATCCGGGGTACCAAGACCTTTCAAGGTCGCAACGGTAGGAATTCCGGTCTCTTTAGCAAACGCCCTCAATGCATGCACTGCATCCGCCATACCCACGCCACCGCCCACATACAGGATTGGTTTTTTCGACTGAGCCAGCAGGTTACGCGCCTGCTGCAATTCGGCATACGGATGCGGCATTGCCTGCTCTACCGGCAGCAGATGAGCCACCAGATCGCCGCTGGCTAACTGGATATCCTTAGGGATATCAACCAGTACCGGGCCAGGACGACCTGATTTTGCAATAGCAAAAGCTTCTGCCAACACCACCGGCAGTTCATCAAGGGACTCTACGAGGAAGCTATGTTTGGTACAGGCCAGAGACAGACCCAGAACGTCAATCTCCTGAAAGGCATCCGTTCCCATCACCGCAGATGAAACCTGGCCCGTGATAGCAACGATAGGTACAGAATCCAGCATGGCGTCCGCCAGGCCGGTGATCAGATTGGTCGCACCCGGCCCTGAAGTGGCGATACAGACGCCGACTTTTCCGGTTGCACGAGCGAAGCCGATAGCGGCCATAGCTGCACCCTGCTCATGGCGGCAAAGTAGGTGTTCGACACCGCCGTCATACAGCGCGTCATAGACCGGCATAATTGCACCACCCGGATAGCCGAAAACTGTCTCGACTCCCTGTGCACGCAAAGCTTGAACCACCCACTGAGCACCATTCATAGTTATTCCCCCGCCTCTCGCTGGGAACAACAGCATTTTATGCTACTGTTCATATTCTGTTCCTCTCTCATATTGTCTTGCCAAAAAAAAACCCCCGGACCTTTCGGTGCGGGGGTTCTTTCGAAATCAGGCTTGATTTTTAAGCCTTTCTTTCTCCGAGCGTAGCCCCGCACGGCGTGATAATAATCACGACGACGTTAATAATGACTAGGCTAATGACTCGTAGAAGGGCTTTCATTCGGATTCTTTTAATTCACTTGTTCGAAGTAATGCCTACAGAGTTATCACAGTTATCAGCTTTAATTCAACTTTTTTCATTATTTTATTTTATGAGCCCTTGCACAAAACAAGAAAAAACTATTGTTATTCAGTAAATAAGAAGGCATTGATTTTTTTTCATCTGTCACGATGCGTGACTATTTTATTTCCACATAGTGGAAATCCGTGAGGCGTCCCGCAACAGAATGTCATCGGTGGTCAACCGAATGCGATCGATCACAGCACCGCGCGCAAATTAACGTTTTCTCACTGGCCTGCTAAGTCACCACAATCCACAGTAGTGAACACAAGGAGTGTGTTATGTCGCTATCTGTTGCCAATACCCGTGCCGCATTGGGCATTCAGGCACCTCTGGTGTCTGTGGAAGTTCATCTGAGTAATGGCTTGCCTGCCCTTTCCCTGGTTGGCCTGCCGGAAACCACCGTGAAAGAAGCCCGGGATCGGGTGCGCAGCGCCATTCTCAATAGCGGATTTACCTTTCCGGCTAAACGGATCACCGTCAACCTGGCACCCGCCGATTTACCTAAAGAGGGTGGACGCTATGACTTGCCCATCGCTATTGCCATTCTGGCTGCCTCAGAGCAGATTCCAGCGGCAAAACTTGCCGGGTATGAATTCCTCGGCGAGTTAGCCCTGACGGGCGCGCTACGTGGCGTACAGGGCGCTATTCCTGCTGCCGTTGCCGCACTCGATGCCGGACGGCAGCTTATTCTCTCAGCGGACAATGTGAATGATGTTGCCTTGATTCAGCACGGGAAGAGTTTAATTGCCGGTCATCTGCTGGAGGTGTGCGCTTTCCTGCACGGCAGAGCACAGCTGGAAGAGGCACAAAGCAGGCCACAGATATGTCCGCCGCATGCAGGAGGAGACCTGAACGAGATTATTGGTCAGCAGCAGGCCAAGCGCGCGCTGGAGATTACGGCCGCGGGGGGACACAATCTGTTATTGATCGGCCCACCAGGCACAGGTAAGACAATGCTGGCATCCCGGTTGAATAGCCTGATGCCGCCTCTAAGCGATCGTGAGGCCCTGGAGAGTGCCAGCGTAGCCAGTCTGCTGGGTAGTGGTGATCTGCATCGTCAGTGGCGTCAGAGGCCGTTTCGTTCCCCTCATCACAGCTCCTCTCTCTATGCCCTGGTCGGCGGCGGCTCAATACCAAAGCCAGGTGAGATATCTCTCGCCCACAACGGCATCCTGTTTCTTGACGAGCTTCCGGAGTTTGAACGCCGCGCTCTGGATTCCCTGCGCGAGCCACTGGAGTCAGGTGAGATCAGTATTTCCCGCGCACGCGCCAAAATCACCTATCCGGCACGCTTCCAGCTGATCGCTGCGATGAATCCCAGCCCAACCGGGCACTACAGCGGCCCACATAATCGCAGTTCACCCCAGCAGACACTGCGCTATCTCAGTCGCCTCTCTGGCCCTTTCCTCGACCGTTTCGATCTCTCTCTTGAAGTTCCGCTACTGCCGCCAGGAACGTTAAGTGCGCAGCAGGGCGGCGGCGAGTCGAGCCAGGAGGTTCGCGTACGGGTTCTGGCAGCGCGGGAACGCCAGATAAATCGCTGCGGCAAAGTGAATGCGGTAATGAAAAACCACGAAATCCAGGCTTGCTGTACACTTACACCTGAGGACGCCCAATGGCTGGAGCAAATACTTAACCAGCTGGGGCTGTCGGTGCGAGCATGGCAACGCCTGCTAAAAGTGGCACGTACCATTGCTGATTTGGAAGGGGAGGACGAAGTTAACCGGAACCATCTGACGGAAGCAGTGAGTTACCGTGGGATTGACCGTTTGCTGATTCACTTGCACAACAGCCTGCAATAGCAGAAATGAGAAAGGGGCCGAAGCCCCTTTTTCTTAATCGTCACTATCCGTGTAGTCTTCAACGCCTTCCATCTGCGGCTTGCCGCCGGAAAGGGTATGAAAACGTTTAGGACGTTTAATTCGGGTCATATACTTTGACCAGACTTTTTCTGCCTCAGTTTGTGGCTCACGCACGCCCCGGCACACCTCAATGAACAGACGCTCTTCTTCCGTTGATGGCTCTCGTTTTGCCAGGTCGAGCTCATTAAAAGCGTAACCATAACGCTCAAGAAGTTGGGCTTCTTTGATGGTGAAATCACCGTGACGGGAGAACCCGCGAGGGTAATGTTTGTTATCAAAAAAACGATTCGTTGTTGCGAAGCTTTCCGCCATTTTACACGCTCCTAACTCTTTTATGGCCGTGCTATTTATGGCGCGGAGTATTAGATAGGCTTGACAGAGTGTAAAACAAAACATTTAAATCATAACGACAAATGTTTTTTAGGAGATGGATGTGGATACGGAATTATTGAAAACCTTTCTTGAAGTGAGCAGAACTCGTCACTTTGGACGTGCCGCCGAAGCACTCTATCTCACGCAATCTGCTGTAAGTTTTCGCATCAGGCAGCTTGAAAACCAGCTGGGAGTTAACCTGTTTACGCGCCATCGCAATAACATCAGGCTGACGGCTGCCGGGGAGCGATTACTGCCTTACGCAGAGAGCCTGATGAGCACGTGGCTGATGGCCAAGAAAGAGGTCGCGCACACACAGCAGCATCATGAGCTGTCCATTGGGGCCAGTGCCTCTTTGTGGGAAGCGTATCTGACTCCATGGCTACAGACGCTGTATGAAAATCGTGAAAGCCTGCATGTGGAAGCGCGTGTTGCGCAGCGTCATTCGCTGGTTAAGCAGCTGCATGAACGGCAGCTTGACCTGCTGATCACAACTGAAGCGCCAAAAATGGATGAATTAACCAGCCAGCAGATTGGTCATATTTCCCTGACGCTTTTCCGGTCGCGAAAATCGGAGAAAAAGGAGAAATATGATTATATTAAGCTGGAATGGGGTGCTGATTTCCATCAGCATGAGAGCTATCTGGCCGGGGCGGATGATGTTCCGGTGCTGACGACAACATCAGCACATTTAGCTCGTCAGCTTCTACATACAACCGGTGCCTGTACTTTTTTACCGGATGCCTGGGGCAAAGAATACAGCGATCTGTTAGTGATCCCTGATACCGCTGTAGCGACCAGACCACTGTACGCAGTGTGGTTACAAAACAGCGATCAGCAGGCACATATCCGGCAGCTGATTAAATTTCCGGTGAATACGCGAGCATAATCAGTACAAATAAGCATCTAACAGGGCCGGTTTTCTGGCCCTTTTCTATTCTTTACGAGTGACAACTGGAACCAACAGGAAAAATGGCAGGAATTTTAGACAAAAAAAATCCTTTGCCGAAGCAAAGGATTGTTTTTATTTGGCAGGGGCGGAGAGACTCGAACTCCCAACACCCGGTTTTGGAGACCGGTGCTCTACCAATTGAACTACGCCCCTAAAAGGGTGGCGGAACGGACGGGGCTCGAACCCGCGACCCCCTGCGTGACAGGCAGGTATTCTAACCAACTGAACTACCGCTCCACCGATTCTGTACTGACTTCAGACTGCGTCTGACTTCAGGTGTTTCGCCCTTACCTTGTCAGGGGTAAGGTCACGACCCGCTTACGGGTCTTAATTTGATGCCTGGCAGTTCCCTACTCTCGCATGGGGAGACCCCACACTACCATCGGCGCTACGGCGTTTCACTTCTGAGTTCGGCATGGGGTCAGGTGGGACCACCGCGCTAAAGCCGCCAGGCAAATTCTGTGCTCTGTCCTGTGTCTTTTGCGCTCTGACTGCGTTGCCTGCGCTCGCAAGCTCAGTCACATACCTGTGTATGCTCCTTCACTCACTTCGCTGGCCGCCTTGTCACAGCACAAAATCCTTCGGAATTGACTCCGCAGGAGGACAGATAAATTCTTTATCCGGTACAGGCTGAAAATTGTCTTCGCGTCTCTCATAACGCTCACCAGAACGCTTCTGGCGTTGTAAGGTTAAGCCTCACGGGTCATTAGTACCGGTTAGCTCAACGCATCGCTGCGCTTACACACCCGGCCTATCAACGTCGTAGTCTTCAACGTCCCTTCAGGACTCTCAAGGAGTCAGGGAGAATTCATCTCGAGGCAAGTTTCGCGCTTAGATGCTTTCAGCGCTTATCTTTTCCGCACTTAGCTACCGGGCAATGCCATTGGCATGACAACCCGAACACCAGTGGTGCGTTCACTCCGGTCCTCTCGTACTAGGAGCAACCCCTCTCAATTCTCCAGCGCCCACGGCAGATAGGGACCGAACTGTCTCACGACGTTCTAAACCCAGCTCGCGTACCACTTTAAACGGCGAACAGCCGTACCCTTGGGACCTACTTCAGCCCCAGGATGTGATGAGCCGACATCGAGGTGCCAAACACCGCCGTCGATATGAACTCTTGGGCGGTATCAGCCTGTTATCCCCGGAGTACCTTTTATCCGTTGAGCGATGGCCCTTCCATTCAGAACCACCGGATCACTATGACCTGCTTTCGCACCTGCTCGAGCCGTCACTCTCGCAGTCAAGCCAGCTTATGCCATTGCACTAACCTCACGATGTCCGACCGTGATTAGCTGACCTTCGTGCTCCTCCGTTACTCTTTAGGAGGAGACCGCCCCAGTCAAACTACCCACCAGACACTGTCCCCACGCCGGATCACGGCGCCAGGTTAGAACATCAAACGTTAAAGGGTGGTATTTCAAGGTTGGCTCCACGCAGACTGGCGTCCACGCTTCAAAGCCTCCCACCTATCCTACACATCAAGGCTCAATGTTCAGTGTCAAGCTGTAGTAAAGGTTCACGGGGTCTTTCCGTCTTGCCGCGGGTACACTGCATCTTCACAGCGAGTTCAATTTCACTGAGTCTCGGGTGGAGACAGCCTGGCCATCATTACGCCATTCGTGCAGGTCGGAACTTACCCGACAAGGAATTTCGCTACCTTAGGACCGTTATAGTTACGGCCGCCGTTTACCGGGGCTTCGATCAAGAGCTTCTCCTTGCGGATAACCCCATCAATTAACCTTCCGGCACCGGGCAGGCGTCACACCGTATACGTCCACTTTCGTGTTTGCACAGTGCTGTGTTTTTAATAAACAGTTGCAGCCAGCTGGTATCTTCGACTGGCTTCAGCTCCGGGAGCAAGTCCCTTCACCTACGCGCCAGCGTGCCTTCTCCCGAAGTTACGGCACCATTTTGCCTAGTTCCTTCACCCGAGTTCTCTCAAGCGCCTTGGTATTCTCTACCTGACCACCTGTGTCGGTTTGGGGTACGATTGATGTTACCTGATGCTTAGAGGCTTTTCCTGGAAGCAGGGCATTTGTTACTTCAGCACCGTAGTGCCTCGTCATCACACCTCAGCCTTAAAGAGTTCCGGATTTGCCTGGAACTCAAGCCTACATGCTTAAACCGGGACAACCGTCGCCCGGCTAACATAGCCTTCTCCGTCCCCCCTTCGCAGTAACACCCAGTACGGGAATATTAACCCGTTTCCCATCGACTACGCCTTTCGGCCTCGCCTTAGGGGTCGACTCACCCTGCCCCGATTAACGTTGGACAGGAACCCTTGGTCTTCCGGCGAGCGGGCTTTTCACCCGCTTTATCGTTACTTATGTCAGCATTCGCACTTCTGATACCTCCAGCAGCCCTCACAGGCCACCTTCGACGGCTTACAGAACGCTCCCCTACCCAACAATACTTGCGTATCGCTGCCGCAGCTTCGGTGCATGGTTTAGCCCCGTTACATCTTCCGCGCAGGCCGACTCGACCAGTGAGCTATTACGCTTTCTTTAAATGATGGCTGCTTCTAAGCCAACATCCTGGCTGTCTGTGCCTTCCCACATCGTTTCCCACTTAACCATGACTTTGGGACCTTAGCTGGCGGTCTGGGTTGTTTCCCTCTTCACGACGGACGTTAGCACCCGCCGTGTGTCTCCCGTGATAACATTCTCCGGTATTCGCAGTTTGCATCGGGTTGGTAAGCCGGGATGGCCCCCTAGCCGAAACAGTGCTCTACCCCCGGAGATGAGTTCACGAGGCGCTACCTAAATAGCTTTCGGGGAGAACCAGCTATCTCCCGGTTTGATTGGCCTTTCACCCCCAGCCACAAGTCATCCGCTAATTTTTCAACATTAGTCGGTTCGGTCCTCCAGTTAGTGTTACCCAACCTTCAACCTGCCCATGGCTAGATCACCGGGTTTCGGGTCTATACCCTGCAACTTAACGCCCAGTTAAGACTCGGTTTCCCTGCGGCTCCCCTATACGGTTAACCTTGCTACAGAATATAAGTCGCTGACCCATTATACAAAAGGTACGCAGTCACACCACGAAGGTGCTCCCACTGCTTGTACGTACACGGTTTCAGGTTCTTTTTCACTCCCCTCGCCGGGGTTCTTTTCGCCTTTCCCTCACGGTACTGGTTCACTATCGGTCAGTCAGGAGTATTTAGCCTTGGAGGATGGTCCCCCCATATTCAGACAGGATGTCACGTGTCCCGCCCTACTCATCGAACTCACAGCAAGTGCATTTTTGTGTACGGGAGTATCACCCTGTACCCTGCGACTTTCCAGACGCTTCCACTAATGCACAAACTGATTCAGGTTCTGGGCTGTTCCCCGTTCGCTCGCCGCTACTGGGGGAATCTCGGTTGATTTCTTTTCCTCGGGGTACTTAGATGTTTCAGTTCCCCCGGTTCGCCTCATGCCACTATGTATTCATGACATGATAGTGTGCCGGAGCACACTGGGTTTCCCCATTCGGGTATCGTCGGTTGTTGCGGTTCATATCACCTTACCGACGCTTATCGCAGATTAGCACGCCCTTCATCGCCTCTGACTGCCTAGGCATCCACCGTGTACGCTTAGTCGCTTAACCTCACAACCCACAAGCGTCCCGGAGGACACATTGCTGTTGCGAGCATTTGAGAGACTCGAACATATCGTTGATTTCATTCTTATTTACGGAGAATGAAAACGACATGTCGTTTCAATTTTCAGCTTGTTCCGGATTGTTAAAGAGCAAATATCTCAAACATGACTCGTTAAAGTCAGCTTTGAGATACTGGGTGGCAACGTCTTTCACGTCGTTACCGGTATGGCGTCCCCAAGGGGATTCGAACCCCTGTTACAGCCGTGAAAGGGCAGTGTCCTGGGCCTCTAGACGATGGGGACTCGGGTACTACTTTGCTCGTTACTTCTATCAGACAATCTGTGTGGACACTGCGCGGGAAGGTATCTTCAGGTAAGGAGGTGATCCAACCGCAGGTTCCCCTACGGTTACCTTGTTACGACTTCACCCCAGTCATGAATCACAAAGTGGTAAGCGCCCTCCCGAAGGTTAAGCTACCTACTTCTTTTGCAACCCACTCCCATGGTGTGACGGGCGGTGTGTACAAGGCCCGGGAACGTATTCACCGTAGCATTCTGATCTACGATTACTAGCGATTCCGACTTCACGGAGTCGAGTTGCAGACTCCGATCCGGACTACGACGCACTTTATGAGGTCCGCTTGCTCTCGCGAGGTCGCTTCTCTTTGTATGCGCCATTGTAGCACGTGTGTAGCCCTGGCCGTAAGGGCCATGATGACTTGACGTCATCCCCACCTTCCTCCGGTTTATCACCGGCAGTCTCCTTTGAGTTCCCGGCATTACCCGCTGGCAACAAAGGATAAGGGTTGCGCTCGTTGCGGGACTTAACCCAACATTTCACAACACGAGCTGACGACAGCCATGCAGCACCTGTCTCACGGTTCCCGAAGGCACTTTCGCATCTCTGCAAAATTCCGTGGATGTCAAGGCCAGGTAAGGTTCTTCGCGTTGCATCGAATTAAACCACATGCTCCACCGCTTGTGCGGGCCCCCGTCAATTCATTTGAGTTTTAACCTTGCGGCCGTACTCCCCAGGCGGTCGACTTAACGCGTTAGCTCCGGAAGCCACGCCTCAAGGGCACAACCTCCAAGTCGACATCGTTTACGGCGTGGACTACCAGGGTATCTAATCCTGTTTGCTCCCCACGCTTTCGCACCTGAGCGTCAGTCTTTGTCCAGGGGGCCGCCTTCGCCACCGGTATTCCTCCAGATCTCTACGCATTTCACCGCTACACCTGGAATTCTACCCCCCTCTACAAGACTCTAGCCTGCCAGTTTCGGATGCAGTTCCCAGGTTGAGCCCGGGGATTTCACATCCGACTTGACAGACCGCCTGCGTGCGCTTTACGCCCAGTAATTCCGATTAACGCTTGCACCCTCCGTATTACCGCGGCTGCTGGCACGGAGTTAGCCGGTGCTTCTTCTGCGGGTAACGTCAATCAGCGAAGCTATTAACACTCTGCCTTCCTCCCCACTGAAAGTACTTTACAACCCGAAGGCCTTCTTCATACACGCGGCATGGCTGCATCAGGCTTGCGCCCATTGTGCAATATTCCCCACTGCTGCCTCCCGTAGGAGTCTGGGCCGTGTCTCAGTCCCAGTGTGGCTGGTCATCCTCTCAGACCAGCTAGGGATCGTCGCCTAGGTGAGCCGTTACCTCACCTACTAGCTAATCCCACCTGGGCACATCCGATGGTGTGAGGCCCGAAGGTCCCCCACTTTGGTCCGAAGACGTTATGCGGTATTAGCCACCGTTTCCAGTGGTTATCCCCCTCCATCGGGCAGTTTCCCAGGCATTACTCACCCGTCCGCCACTCGTCACCCAAGGAGCAAGCTCCTCTGTGCTACCGTCCGACTTGCATGTGTTAGGCCTGCCGCCAGCGTTCAATCTGAGCCATGATCAAACTCTTCAATTAAAAGTTCGATTTGCTGCAACAAGTGCAGCGATGCTCAAGTGTAAAACGTCATAATGAATTTCATTATGTGTTCACTCTTAAGACTTGATATTTTTTGTCACCCGGAGGTGACTGATATCAATCCTGCGAGTGCCCACACAGATTGTCTGATAAATTGTTAAAGAGCGGTGCAATCAGTGCCGAAGCTTCCTGTTGCGAGGTGGCGTATATTACGCTTTCCTCCTTCGGAGTCAACTTCTTTTTGAGAAGTTTTTCCGGCGCTATCAGTTACCTGACGCTTCTGACCCGGTAGCCCGTAAGCCGTTGTTCCGTGTCAGTGGAGGCGCAGTATAGGGATTTTCTGGCGGGTGACAAGAGCAAAATGCAAAAAAATTACTGACTGGCGCTTTTTTGCCCTAAAGTTCCCTAAAGTGCCAGTTTTTCGAGCTTCCCAAAGCCATAACGCTGCAAAACGGGCATTAATTGTACCGCCTGTTCAGTGATATCCATGCAGAACGCCACGTTCTCATCCTGAGAAAATGCCTCAGGTGACTCATTTTCTAACAACCATACCGTACGCCGGGCAATTGCAGCGCCAGAATCGATTAAACGCGTCCCTTCCGGCAATACTTGTTGCAACTCTTCACTAATAAGAGGGAAGTGAGTACAGCCCAGCACAACAGTGTCCGGCGGCTCCTGCATACGCAGCCAGGGTTGCAGGATACGTTTAACATCTTCTATAGCTACAGGCTTTCCATGCAGTTTGGCTTCGGCCAGTTCCACCAGTTCAGCAGAGCCAAGCATCTCGGTCTTACACTCGCTGCCGAAACGTGCCACCAGCTCATGCGTATAAGGACGCTTTACCGTGCCACGCGTTGCCAGCAGACCAACAACACCGTTACGGGTCAAACGTGCCGCAGGTTTAATCGCAGGCACTACGCCCACTACCGGGAATTCAAAGCGTTTACGCAGTGCAGGCAGCGTCACGGTGCTCGCCGAGTTGCAGGCAATCACAACCAGCGCAAGAGGATAGCGGCGGGTGACTGCCTCAACGATAGCCACCACGCGCTCAACGATAAACTCTTCCGACTTTTCACCATAGGGGAAGGCGACGTTGTCGAATGCATAGAGATAATGGAGATCCGGCAATAATTTGCGGATCTCATCATAGACAGAAAGCCCACCAACGCCGGAGTCAAAGACCAGCACGGTGGGGCGCGCTTTAGAAGGTGTAGCTGCCGCTGAGGTAGTATTCCCGTCCAGGGGTTTCATAGCCATACGCTGTCTCGTATTCTTTATCGAACAGGTTGGCGATTCTACCACGAACGGTGAGATGTGATGTGACTGGATACGCGACTGCGAGATCCCACAGGCTCAATCCACCCATTTTGATCGTACGGTAAGGATACGTGTTGAAATCCTGATCGTAGCGCTGGCCCAGATACTGGTAAGTCACCGACCAGTCGAAGTTATACACCGTCCAGTCCAGCTGGTACTTCACCTGCTGTTTAGCACGACGTAACAGTATTTCATTGGTCTGGCTGTTACGGGGATCAAGGTAGTCAAATGAGATCTGGTGGCTCAACGGGCCGGTATCAAAGGCGGCGGTGGCTTCTACTCCTTTAATGGTTGCCTGTGCAACGTTGTAATAAACATATAAAGGTGCATCGGCAGAAATGAGGTTATCAATATCATTCCGATATCCAGAGACATGCCATGTAACCGGGCCTGTGAGACCTTCAAATCCGGCTTCCCACTGCTTACTTTCTTCAGGTTTAAGATTTGGGTTTCCGCCATAGGTGCTGTACAGCTGCGATAGGTAAGGCGCTTTATAGGCCGTCGCATAAGAGGTCACGAAGCGATATCCCTCAATGAACTCCCACGCCCCACTGGTTTGCCAGGTGTTATGTCGGCCAAACTGTGAGTTATCATCAGAGCGAACCGCACCTTCAAGGGTGAAGTCCCCCAGACGCTGCTGGCCTGTCAGATAGAGTCCGGTATTGCGTATCGCTGTACTGTCAGAAAGTAAGCTGGTGCCAGGTTCCGTGGTCTCTTTCTGCCAGTCAACCCCTCCACTGACCGTACCCTGCCCCACTTCAATGCTGTTACCCCATTGCAGATTGTACTGTTTACTCTCATCCAGTGAGGTCGCCGGGCTGTATCGCCCCAGACGTGGGTCATAGTTGTAGTCTTTCACGTGGCTGTAACTGGCTACCAGCTGAGACGAGTAGATACCCTGCTGGAAACGCAGACCGGTGTCCCACGTCTGGCTGTAAAGCTGGCGGGTATCTACCAGCGCTCCAGGTACCGAAAAACTGGAACTGTTGTCATATGCAGTGCGATTATCAAAACCATAACCACGAACAAAACCGCTGAACCTGTCGCTGAAATCATGTTCAAGCCCACCGTATAGCGTCTTACTCATATAGCCATCCCGGTCAGGCTGTGCCGGGCCACTGTCATTAGGGTAGCCTGCTTTCACGTCAAAACCGTGAGTGTAGGTGTAGTCCCCTGCCAGCGTCACCCGCGTATTTTCGCCCAGTTTTTGCTGCGTCGACCCGTTATAGTTTTGGTAACCATAGGAGCCCACTCCTGCTTCCAGGGTCGTTCCCTCTTCCTTGCGGGTAGTGATAATATTGATCACCCCGCCAATGGCATCCGACCCATATACTGCCGAACGCGCACCCCGGATATATTCAACGCGCTGTACCAGCGCCAGTGGGATCTGACTGATATCGGCAGAACCCGAAATACCAGACTGGTTAAGACGAATACCGTCAATCAGTACCAGAACATGGTTTGAGTTAGTTCCGCGAATAAACAGGCTGGTTTTCTGTCCCATGCCACCACTTTGCACCGCGTCCACACCCGGTAAGCGGCGCATTACATCATTCAGGCTTTTCGCCTGCCAGCGGTCTATCTCCGCACGGGTCACAATCGTTGTCGGTGCCAGCACTGTATTTACCGGCTGCTGAAAGCGATTCGCGGTGACGACCTGTGTGTTGTCACTATTCTGCGCAAAGCCGTTTTGCGCCCAGAGAGAAATTGCCGTGGCGCTAAACGCCAGCAGCTTATATTTTTTTGTAGTCATGACCAAGCATCCAAAAGATGTGCGGATGCCGCAGGCATACGATCAATAGCACGCGATGATCGTAAAAAATGCGACGTTAATCCGGCAGGTCTTCGGGCTCAGAACTTGATACCTAATAGTATCGGGTGGCAATGACTTCCCATCAAAAGACAGTGTCTGCGTTACGCTATTGTCACGACATTCTATACCGCTGCGCGTCAGCTCCAGATTTACACTGGATTCCCTTTTAACTCGTTGGGAGGCCGGGAACCGCATTTTATGTATAAATATGTCGGAAGTCCAGATATCCAGACTTCCATAAGGGATGAATTGAGGACAATACTGGACATGAGTTAAAGAATCCCTACAATCGCCCGGCTATTACTGCCACATACACAGGAACAACCATGACACCCGAACAACTGCCTGTTGAACACTATGACGACCAGCTCTCAGAGAAAGTGACACGGCTGACATCCATGATGTCGGCGTTTAACGCTCCCGATGTCGAGGTCTTCCGTTCACCGGTCAGCCATTACCGGATGCGTGCAGAGTTCCGTATCTGGCATGACGGCGATGACCTCTACCACATCATTTTCGACCAGGAGACGCGCGAACGTATCCGGGTCGATAGTTTTCCGGCCGCCAGTGAGCTGATTAACCGGCTGATGCCTCGTCTGATCGATGCCGTACGTGATCAAAGAACGCTGCGGTTTAAACTGTTCCAAATCGACTATCTGTCAACGGTCAGTGGCCAGATCGTAGTCTCCCTGCTTTATCACCGTAAGCTTGATGAAGAGTGGCAGCAGGCGGCCACACTGCTGCGCGACACGCTGCGTGCTGAAGGTTTTGACCTGCATCTGATTGGGCGCGCCACTAAAACTAAAATCTGTCTCGACCAGGATTTCGTTGATGAGCGCCTGACCGTGGATGGCCGTGAAATGGTCTACCGCCAGGTGGAGAACAGCTTTACCCAACCTAACGCGGCAGTGAACGTGAAGATGCTGGAGTGGGCGCTGGATGCAACGCAGAATTCTCGCGGAGATCTGTTGGAGCTGTACTGCGGTAACGGCAACTTCTCACTTGCGCTGGCCCGCAATTTCCGCCGGGTGCTGGCAACGGAAATCGCCAAACCTTCAGTTGCATCAGCGCAGTACAATATTGCCGTCAACCAGATCGATAACGTACAGATTATCCGTATGGCGGCTGAAGAGTTTACTCAGGCAATGAAGGGTGAAAGAAGCTTCAGACGGCTGGAGGGTGTCGATCTGACGAGCTATGAGTGTGAGACCATTTTCGTTGACCCGCCACGCAGCGGCCTGGATGACGAAACGGTGAAGATGGTGCAGGCCTATCCGCGTATCCTCTATATCTCCTGTAACCCGGCAACGCTGTGCGACAATCTCGCCACGTTATCGGCCACTCATACGATTACGCGCCTGGCGCTGTTCGACCAGTTTCCGTATACCCATCATATGGAGTGCGGCGTGTTGCTGACCCGCCGCTAAAAGAGTGCGGGCGATGATAAGTCGCCCTGCTTTACCTTACTTAAGCGCGACGTGCGCGCCACTTCATCGCAATCCAAAGCGCCACGACCACCATCAGGATGGTTGGCACAAAGTTGGAGCCAATTTCAGGATACTCTGCCCTGACTATTGCGCTGTACACCAGGATCCCCAACAGGAAAAAGGCGGCGGCCAGCGATGGCATGCCATCCGGCATGGCACGGTTAAGATAACGTTGATGCAGGCACCAGGCAGACAGGCCCAGTGCAATAAGAGGGAAAACAGAGAATGGTACCAAAGCGCTAAACAGCGCTGAAAACGAACCATTAATCGACAGCCCGGTAAGAAACATCAGCAGCAGAGTTCCTTTATCACGGCCAGTAGCTAAATTCATTTCACCCCCTTGCGCCTGTTCCAGTAGGCTATTCTATTCTCTAGATTCCAGCGTAACCGCCAGCTTCTCCTGCTCACGACGATACCAGTAATATGCCCCTTTCGAGATCATACGCAGTTGCAGCACCAGCCGTTCTTCCAGCTGACGCCGTTGATCGACGTCGATATCCAGCGCTTCAGCGCCAGCGTTAAACACGATAATTACCATCGCTTCTGCCTGCGCCTCAGTGAAACTGCGCGGCATACGGTTTTCAATTTCAAGGTAGTCGGCCAGTTCAGCAATAAAGTGCTGAATTTCACGGGCAACGGCGGCACGAAACGCCGATGACGTACCGGATCGCTCACGCAGTAACAGCCGAAATGCATTAGGGTTATTGCCAATGAACTCCATAAAGGTAGAGACCGATGTGCGGATAACGCTGCCACCTTTAGCAATACGCTGACGCGCCTGCCTCATCAGCTGGCGTAACATCAGGCCACTTTCGTCCACCATTGTTAACCCTAACTCATCTACATCACGAAAATGACGATAAAATGACGTAGGGGCAATTCCAGCCTCCCTGGCAACTTCCCGCAAACTGAGGCTGGCAAAACTACGCTCGGCACTTAGCTGACTAAATGCTGCTTCAATAAGTGAACGCCGTGTACGTTCTTTTTGCTGCGCTCTGACGCCCATTTTTGTGCCTGTTTAGCCTGCGAGTAGGCACTATAACAAAAATTTCAGCGTACAGTGGGCCAAACTTTGTGAACGTCTGTTAGACAATGTGCCGCTATCGCGAAACATTACTTAAAAGCTTAATTCGAGGTTTGAAAGAAAACAGCACGGTTAGAATTGGGAACTGAGGCACGAGATGTTAGAATCTCGTTGTAAAATTGTTTTAGAAAATAGGACGTATTGGTATGCAACAGTCTTATGATTACGACGCCATAGTGATTGGTTCCGGCCCTGGCGGTGAAGGTGCCGCAATGGGGTTGGTAAAACAGGGGGCGCGCATAGCCGTTATCGAGCGCTACCACAACATTGGCGGTGGATGTACACACTGGGGAACAATCCCGTCGAAAGCGCTGCGCCATGCCGTCAGCCGCATTATCGAGTTCAACCAGAACCCACTTTACAGCGACCATACACGTCTTCTGCGTTCTTCTTTTGCCGATATTCTGAATCACACTGAAAATGTCATCAGCCAGCAAACCCGTATGCGTCAGGGTTTCTATGAACGTAACCATTGTGAACTGTTCCAGGGTGATGCGCGTTTTATCGATGCTAACACCATCGAAATCAAGAGCCAGGATGGCACTGTTGAGCGCCTGACAGCAGGCAAATTTGTTATCGCCTGCGGCTCACGTCCTTATCACCCGCCTGATGTCGACTTTACCCATCCACGCATCTACGACAGCGACTCCATCCTCAACCTGCATCATGAACCGGAACATGTGATTATCTATGGTGCCGGAGTGATTGGCTGCGAATATGCGTCGATTTTCCGTGGTTTGTCGGTCAAGGTTGACCTGATCAATACCCGTGACCGTCTGCTGGCCTTCCTTGACCAGGAAATGTCAGATTCACTTTCCTATCATTTCTGGAATAGCGGTGTGGTAATCCGCCACAACGAAGAGTTTGAAAGAATTGAAGGGGTGACAGATGGAGTCATTATGCATCTGAAATCCGGTAAAAAGCTGAAGGCAGACTGCCTGCTCTATGCGAACGGCCGTACCGGTAATACCGATTCACTGGGGCTGGAGAGCGTAGGTCTGGAAGCCGATGGGCGTGGCCTGCTGAAAGTTAACAGCATGTACCAGACTGCACAGCCGCATATCTACGCGGTGGGCGATGTTATCGGCTATCCGAGTCTGGCGTCAGCCGCTTACGATCAGGGGCGCATTGCTGCACAGGCGATGATAAAAGGTGAAGCCACGGCTCATCTGATTGAAGACATTCCTACCGGTATCTATACCATTCCGGAAATCAGCTCAGTCGGTAAAACCGAGCAGCAGCTAACGGCGATGAAGGTGCCATATGAGGTGGGCCGGGCGCAGTTCAAACATCTCGCGCGCGCGCAGATTGTCGGTATGAACGTCGGTAGCCTGAAAATCCTGTTCCACCGCGAAACCAAAGAGATCCTCGGGATTCACTGCTTTGGTGAGCGCGCCGCCGAAATTATTCATATCGGTCAGGCGATCATGGAACAGAAAAACGGTGGCAACACGATTGAATACTTTGTGAATACCACCTTTAACTACCCGACGATGGCGGAAGCCTACCGGGTCGCCGCGCTGAACGGTTTAAACCGGCTCTTTTAAGCGATCCATCACCACGCGCATATGCTCGCGGATTGCCTCTGCCAGCTGCTCATAACGGCCACGCAGAGGTGAACCCGGGCGGTAAACCAGTGCAATAGTGCGCTGCGGTACAGGTTTGTAGCAAGGCAGATAGCAGACGCCATCACGCACCCGCTCGTTCGGCACGGCAAGCGAAGGCAAGAGCGTGATACCGCTACCTGCCGCGACCATATTGCGCAGCGTCTCCAGACTGGTAGCGCGGAAATGGGTATCTTCATCGGCTCCCGCCTGGAAGCAAAAGCCCATCGCCTGATCGCGCAGACAGTGACCATCTTCCAGCATCAACAGTTTTTCCCCTGCCAGATCTGACATCGGTACACGATCGCGGTCATGCCACGGGTGATCGGCGTAGATCGCCAGCTTCATTGGCTCATCAAACAGCGGAACTTCAATAAATGCTTCCGACTCTTTTACCAGTGCGAGAATGGCACAATCCAGCTTGCCGCTGTCGAGCTGCGCCAGCAGCTGCTGCGTCTGCGCTTCATGCAGATACATTTCGAGTTTAGGGAAGGTCTGATGCAAGGTAGGGATAATCTGTGGCAGCAGATATGGGCCAACGGTAGGGATCAGGCCTATATGCAGCGGTCCGGACATCGCCTCGCCCTGCTGGCTGGCCATCTCTTTCAATACTTTCACTTCACGCAGCACGGTACGTGCCTGATCCACCAGCAGCAAACCGGCCTGAGTGAATAACACTTTGCGGCTGGTACGCTCCAGCAGCATCACTCCCAGCTCATCTTCCAGCTTACGAATCTGGCCGCTTAACGTTGGTTGACTCACATGGCAGGCATCGGCTGCACGACGGAAATGGCGGTGTTCTGCCAGTGAAACCAGATATTCCAGATCACGAATGTTCATCTTAATCCTCTATTTCACGATAGACCGTGACGATAGATAGCATAGCAACCAACGATTATCCCTATCAAGCATCAATAATGATAATGTGCCGGTGCCAGAACATGAGCACACCTAATTTTATAATCTTGAGGTCTTTTATGTTTGCAAGTCAGGAAGGTAAGTCTGTCCCGCAGGTCACTTTTCACACACGTCAGGGCGACAGTTGGGTCGATGTCACCACTGATGAGCTGTTTAAAGACAAAACCGTGATCGTCTTTTCACTGCCGGGTGCCTTTACCCCCACCTGCTCCTCCAGCCATCTGCCACGCTACAACGAACTGGCTGATGTATTTAAAAAACATGGCGTAGACAGCATCCTGTGCGTTTCTGTCAACGATACGTTTGTGATGAATGCCTGGAAAGCCGATCAGCATGCCGGACACATCACCTTTATCCCCGATGGCAACGGCGAGTTCACTCGCGGCATGGAAATGCTGGTCGAAAAAGCCGATCTCGGCTTTGGCCCGCGCTCCTGGCGTTACTCCATGCTGGTACGTAACGGCGTGGTAGAGAAAATGTTTGTTGAGCCAAACAAACCGGGTGACCCGTTTGAGGTATCTGATGCAGATACCATGCTGCGCTATGTAGCGCCGGAGTTTAAGGTGCAGGAGTCCGTATCGCTGTTCACTAAGCCGGGCTGTACATTCTGCGCTAAAGCCAAGCAGATGCTGTTAGATCGCGGGATTAAGTTCGAAGAGATCGTTCTGGGCCAGGATGCAACCACCGTCAGCCTGCGCGCTATGACTGGCCGTGCTACCGTACCTCAGGTATTTATCGGCGGACGTCATATTGGCGGCAGCGATGATTTAGAGCAGTTCTTCGCGGCGTAAAACAAAAACGGGATGGGCATGCCCATCCCCTACAACATTACCCAGGGGGCGGACTTGCCCGACCCACAGCGCGATTAAGCCAGACGCTGCTTCGCTTCGGTAATCGCGGCTGCTACCTGATGCGGAGAAACGCCGCCTTTCGCGTTACGTTTATCCAGGCAGGATTGCAGCGCAAGAATCGGATACACATCCTCGCCAATCACACTGCTGAACTTCTGCAAATCAGATAACTTCAGTGCTTCCAGCGCCACGCCCTGCTTGATAGCTTCAACTACCGTTTCGCCAACAATATGGTGCGCTTCACGGAAAGGTACACCTTTAGCTACCAGATAGTCCGCCAGTTCGGTGGAGTTAGCATATCCTTGTTCGGCGGCCTCCTGGCAACGCGGGCGTTTCACCTGAATACCATCCAGCACCAGCGCCGCCATATGCAGGCAGTCAGACCAGGTATCGAGTGCGTCAAACAGCCCCTCTTTGTCTTCCTGCATATCTTTGTTGTAGGCCAGCGGCAGCCCTTTCAGCGTCATGCTCATCGCGGTTAAAGCACCCTGCACACGACCAGCTTTGCCACGGATCAGCTCCAGCGCATCCGGGTTTTTCTTCTGTGGCATCAGAGATGAACCTGAAGTGACCTTATCAGACAGCTCGACAAAACCGGATTCGCCAGTGTTGAAGAAGATCAGATCTTCAGCGAAGCGCGACAGGTGAATCATGCCGATTGAGGCATCAGACAGCAGCTCCAGCACGTGGTCGCGGTCTGAAACGGTATCGAGGCTGTTACGGGTTGCAGAGGCAAAACCTAACCAGCCTGCCAGCTGCTCACGATCGATCTCATAGGCTGTTCCCGCCAGCGCCCCGCAGCCAAGCGGACTGACATCAAGGCGCTTCAGCGTATCCTGCAGGCGGCTTTCATCACGCGCCAGCATCTCAACGTAGGCCAGGCACCAGTGGGCAAACGTCACCGGCTGGGCGCGTTGCAGGTGGGTATAGCCCGGCATTACCGCATCCTGATTGGCTTCTGCGGTGGCGACCAGCGCCTGCTGGAACTGACGCGTGGCGATCAGCAATTCGCTGACCTGCGCTTTGCACCACAGTTTCAGGTCGGTTGCGACCTGATCATTACGGCTACGGCCAGTATGGAGTTTTTTACCCAGCGCTCCGACCTTATCGATCAGTTTGCCCTCCACCCAGCTGTGAATATCTTCGGCGTCGCTTTCCAGTATTTGCTGTGGATTTGCGCGCACATCTTCCAGTAAAGCATTCAGCGCCACTTCCAGCTGCTGCTGCTCATCGGCGGTTAATACATTGACCGTCACCAGCGCTTTGGACCAGGCAATGGAACCGGTAATATCCTGCTCTGCCAGACGATAGTCGAAGCGCAGTGAGTCATTGAAGAGCTTGAAACGTTGATCTGCTGCCTGCGTAAACCGTCCACCCCAAAGTGCCATGCTCAGTACTCCCTATCAGAAATCTTGTAGGGGCGAGGCGCACCTCGCCCGAAAAAATACTACTTCTTCTCGTTCAGCGCACGGATGCGTGAAGAGAGAGAGAACAGACGGATAAAGCCGCCTGCATGACGGTGATCGTACACTTCATCTTCACCGAAGGTCGCGAACTCTTCAGAGTACAGGCTGTTAGCAGATTTTTTCTGAATCGCCGTTACCTGGCCTTTATACAGTTGCAGAACCACTTCACCATTCACTTCTTCTGCCAGTGCTGCGGCAGAGGCCTGAATAGATTTACGCAGCGGCGCGAACCAGCGACCATCGTAAACCACGTAGGACATTTCCAGACCCAGCTGCTCACGCCATTTGAAGCTATCGCGATCCAGCACCAGTTGCTCAACGGCACGCAGCGCATTCACCATGATGGTGCCGCCAGGGGTTTCATAGCAGCCACGGGACTTGATACCGACCAGACGGTTTTCCACGATGTCGATACGGCCAACGCCGTGACGGGCACCGATAGCATTCAGTTTGTCCAGGCAGCCAAACGGGCTTAACGCTTCGCCATTGACGGCAACAACGCGGCCTTTCTCAACGGAAACGGTCACCTGCTCAGGCTGATCTGGTGCTTCCAGCGGATCAACGGTCCACACCCAGCAATCTTTGTTCGGTGCGTTCCACGGGCTTTCCAGCACGCCGCCTTCGGTGGAGATATGCCATGCATTTTCATCACGGCTGTAAATTTTTTCCAGCGACGCAGTAGTCGGGATATTACGTTCTTTCAGGTAATCCAGCAGAGCTTCACGGGAACGCAGGTTCCACTCACGCCATGGCGCAACCACTTTCAACTGTGGTGCCAGCGCGGTGTAGGTGGTTTCGAAACGCACCTGGTCATTACCTTTACCGGTCGCGCCGTGGCACAGCGCATCTGCGCCCACTTTAAGGGCCAGTTCAACCTGAGCTTTTGCGATAATCGGGCGCGCCATAGACGTTCCCAGCAGATAGGTGCCTTCATACAGGGCACCGGTTTGCAGCACCGGATAAACGTACTCGCTGATGAACTCTTCACGCAGATCCACCACATGACACTCTGACGCACCAGATTGCAGCGCTTTCTGCTCAACGCCTTCCAGATCGCCGCGCTCCTGGCCGATGTCCGCCACGAATGCCACGACTTCACAGCCGCCGTAGTTCTCTTTCAGCCATGGAATGATGGCCGAAGTATCCAGACCGCCGGAGTAAGCCAGTACGATTTTTTTGATGCTCTTATCTTGCATTGTCTTTTCCTTGAACTTCCCTTCATCTTCCGGGAAAGGTTTATAGTTAAGCGAGGATACGGGTGCCAATGGACACGCCGTTAAACAGGGCTGGCAGCTGTTCCGCATGGCGCCAGCTGGCAATATCAACCGGACGGCCCAGAGTACGGGCAGCGTCCAGTGCAGCGTTTACTTTAACGATCATACCGTCGGTGATCACACCGTCAGCGATCAGCTGTTCTGCTTTTTCTGCCGTCATTTCAGCGATACGCTGCTTATTAGCGTCAAGAATACCGCTAACGTCAGAGAGCAGAATCAGATCTGCGCCCAGAGTAGCTGCCAGTGCCGTCGCTGCCTGATCGGCATTCACGTTCATCAGCAGGCCATCCTGAGTAATACCAATTGAGCTGACTACCGGCAGATAACCCGCCTCCAGCAGCGTGGAGATCAGCCGTGGAGAGCCTGGCGTTGCCAGACCAACGTGGCCAAGCTCATCATCAAACTGCGCCACATTGACGCTGCCGCCGTCACCAAGACAGAGGCCCACAGCATCAATGCCATGTTTTTTCGACCAGGCCAGCAGGGTTTTGTTCGCCGTACCAGCCAGCGCACCGGTAATAATGTCAATCTGATCGGCTGGGGTCACACGCAGGCCGTTTTTCTTCTTCACCGGCAGCGCTAATTTAGTCATCAGCTCATCGACCAGGCAGCCACCACCGTGAACAATCAGCAGCGGACGTTGATGAGCAGCACGATAGGCCACCAGGGCGTCAAACAGCCGCTCCAGCGCTTCTTCGCTGTCCAGCAACACACCACCTAACTTGATAATTAACGGATTCGTCATGAAAGTCACTCGCTCACTATGAGTCATTGCGCTTCAGGGCTGCCAAAACGCCTGTTGAACTGCTACCGTGGAAGACAAAATTATCGGTTTCCATCCGGTCGTCGTTAATGTATTTTTATTCACTATTAATGCATGAATATTGATACTATCCTAACCCAAGGACTGTCAACAGTGAAGACAAAATTACCCCCTTTTATTGAGATTTACCGCCAGTTGATTGCAACGCCATCAATCAGTGCAACCGACAGTGCGCTCGATCAGAGCAATGAAACTTTAATCAATTTACTCGCTGGCTGGTTCCGCGATATCGGCTTCACGGTGGAAGTGCAGCCAGTGCCTGGTACGCGCAATAAATTCAATATGCTGGCGAAGAGCGGTAACGGTGCCGGAGGCCTTCTGCTGGCGGGTCATACTGATACCGTTCCTTTCGATGATGGCCGCTGGACGCGTGATCCCTTTACCCTGACCGAACACGATAACAAGCTATACGGGCTGGGAACGGCTGATATGAAAGGCTTCTTCGCTTTCATTTTAGATACTTTGCGTGATATTGACGTGTCAGCGTTGAAAAAACCGCTCTACATCCTGGCTACCGCTGACGAAGAAACCACTATGGCGGGTGCGAAGTTCTTCTCTGAAACGACCAGCCTGCGCCCGGACTGTGCCATTATCGGCGAGCCAACATCACTGAAACCTGTACGCGCCCATAAAGGCCATATTTCCAATGTCATCCGCATTCAGGGCCAGTCCGGCCACTCCAGCGATCCGGGGCGAGGCGTTAACGCCATTGAACTGATGCATGAGTCGATTACCCAGCTAATGGAGCTGCGCAACACGCTGAAAACGCGCTATCACCACGACGGCTTTGCGATCCCCTACCCTACAATGAACTTCGGCCATATTAACGGCGGTGATGCTGCTAACCGCATCTGCGCCTGCTGTGAACTGCATATGGATATACGCCCACTGCCGGGTCTGACGTTAAGCGATCTCGACGGGCTGCTGAATGAAGCGCTGGCTCCGGTAAGCGCACGCTGGCCTGGCCGACTAACCGTAGGCGAATTGCATCCGCCGATCCCTGGCTACGAGTGCCCGCGTGAACATCAGCTGGTGCAAGTGGTAGAGAAACTGCTGGGAACAGAAACGGAAGTGGTCAACTACTGCACCGAGGCACCATTTATTCAGGAAATCTGCCCGACGCTGGTTTTAGGCCCGGGATCAATCGATCAGGCGCACCAGCCGGATGAATTTATCGACACGGCATTTATCAAGCCAACCAGAGAGCTGATCGCCCAGGTGGTGCACCATTTTTGCCATCACTAAGTGAAAAGAAGAGGTAATAGGCAGTGAAAACAGCCGATTATCTCTGATTTCGATTATTCGGGATGATAAGAATAACTTATCTCACTCCGGGGTTGTTAAATTTCATAAATTCCCGCCACTTAGCGCCACGATGCGGGAAATTTAAGTCAATTGACGAATGGTTGTTAACGTGGCTAGATAAAAGGCTGAGTTATGCCCACAAGGGTTATTTATAGCCAAAAATAGTTGGAGTTGCAGCAGGGCGGCAAAAGAACGAGTTCCGATGAGCTTGCATAAGTAAGTGATTCGAGTGAGTGAGAGCAGTCAACGTAGTTGCAGCTTCAAAGATGACGGATATTAAAGTTACAAATACTAGAAGGGTGTCAGGGATCATATGAACGAACAATATTCCGCAATGCGAAGTAATGTAAGTATGCTCGGCAAACTGCTCGGGGATACTATCAAGGATGCACTGGGAGAGAACATCCTGGACCAGGTAGAAACCATCCGTAAGCTCTCCAAGTCATCACGTGCGGGAAATGATGCCCACCGTCAGGAATTGCTGACCACGCTGCAAAATTTGTCCAATGATGAACTGTTGCCGGTTGCCCGTGCATTCAGCCAGTTTTTGAATCTGACGAACGTGGCCGAGCAGTACCACACCATTTCACCAAAAGGTGAAGGTGCTAACCATCCCGAGTTGCTGGCCAAGACGTTTGAACGACTGAAACAGCAGCCGAATCTGACCGAAGCTGACATACGTAACGCCATTGAATCCCTGTCGCTTGAACTCGTTCTGACCGCGCACCCAACTGAAATCACTCGCCGTACACTGATCCACAAACTGGTGGAAGTGAATACCTGTCTGCAACAGCTGGATCACAACGATCTCTCCGACTATGACCATGGAAAGATCATGCGTCGCCTGCGTCAGCTGGTCGCTCAGGCCTGGCATACCGATGAAATTCGCAAATACCGTCCTACGCCAGTTGATGAAGCGAAGTGGGGCTTTGCAGTAGTCGAAAACAGCCTGTGGGAAGGTGTTCCTCACTTCCTGCGTGAGCTGAACGAACAGGTCGAAGCCGCTTTTGGCTACACTCTGCCCGTCGATTTTGTGCCGGTAACGTTTACTTCATGGATGGGTGGTGACCGTGACGGTAACCCAAATGTTACCGCTGATATCACCCGCCATGTGTTACAGCTGAGTCGCTGGAAAGCCACCGATCTGTTCCTGCGTGATATCGCGGTGCTGGTCTCTGAGCTGTCGATGTCCGAATGTACGCCTGAAGTACGCGAACTCTGTGGTAACCCGGAAGCGCTGGAACCCTACCGCGAGATTATGAAAAATCTGCGGGGCCAGCTGATGAGCACTCAGGCTTATCTTGAGCGCCGTCTGAAAGGTGAGCGTTTACCGCGCCCGGCTAACTTATTGATCTCCAACGATCAGCTTTGGGAACCCCTCAACACCTGTTACCAGTCGCTGCAAGCCTGCGGCATGGGCATTATTGCCAATGGTCAGCTGCTGGATACGATGCGCCGCGTGAAATGTTTTGGCGTTCCGCTGGTGCGAATCGACATCCGTCAGGAAAGCACCCGCCACACCGAAGCGATTGCTGAGATCACCCGTTACCTCGGCCTTGGCGATTACGAAAGCTGGTCAGAAGCCGACAAACAGGCATTCCTGATTCGCGAACTGAATTCCAAACGTCCTCTGATGCCGCGTCAGTGGGAGCCAAGCGCCGAGACCAAAGAGGTGCTGGAAACCTGTCGCGTGGCCGCAGAGGTGCCGAAAGGTTCAATTGCTGCCTATGTAATCTCGATGGCAAAAACGCCGTCAGACGTGCTGGCCGTACACCTGCTACTGAAAGAAGCAGGTATTACATACGCAATGCCTGTGGCTCCGTTATTTGAAACCCTCGATGACCTCAATAACGCTAACGAGGTCATGAACCAGCTACTGAATATTGACTGGTATCGCGGCCTGATTCAGGGCAAACAGATGGTAATGATTGGCTATTCCGACTCCGCAAAAGATGCGGGCGTGATGGCCGCAAGCTGGGCGCAGTATCAGGCTCAGGATGCGCTGATTAAAACCTGCGAGAAAGCCGGTATCACCCTGACGCTGTTCCACGGACGCGGCGGTTCAATCGGCCGTGGCGGTGCTCCAGCACATGCAGCCCTACTCTCTCAGCCTCCGGGCAGCCTGAAAGGCGGTCTGCGCGTTACCGAACAGGGCGAGATGATCCGCTTTAAATACGGCCTGCCGGAAGTCACTATCAGCAGCCTGTCGCTGTATACCGGTGCAATCCTCGAAGCCAATCTGCTGCCACCACCGGAGCCGAAGGAAGAGTGGAACAGCATCATGGATGAGCTGTCTGAGGTTTCCTGCAAGATGTACCGTGGCTACGTACGTGAACATGCCGATTTCGTGCCGTACTTCCGCTCTGCCACGCCTGAGCTGGAGCTAGCCAAGCTGCCGCTGGGTTCACGTCCGGCAAAACGTCGCCCGACTGGCGGTGTTGAGTCGCTGCGTGCTATTCCGTGGATCTTTGCGTGGACGCAGAACCGTCTGATGCTGCCAGCCTGGCTGGGTGCCGGAGCGGCATTGCAGGAAGCGATGGAAAAGGGTCATCAGGAAACACTGGAAACCATGTGTCGCGACTGGCCGTTCTTCTCTACCCGTCTGGGTATGCTGGAAATGGTGTTCTCGAAGGCCGATCTGTGGCTGGCGGAATACTACGATCAGCGCCTGGTAGACAAATCACTGTGGGCGCTGGGTAAACAGCTGCGCGATCAGCTGGAGTCTGATATCAAAGCGGTACTGACTATTGCCAACGATTCCCATCTGATGGCCGACCAGCCGTGGATTGCCGAATCAATTGCGCTGCGTAACGTCTACACTGACCCACTAAATGTGCTTCAGGCCGAACTGTTACATCGTTCACGCCAGCAGGAAGCCGCCGGGGCAGAGCCAGACGCCCGCGTTGAGCAGGCATTGATGGTAACAATTGCAGGTGTTGCGGCGGGAATGCGTAATACCGGTTAACCTGGTTACAACACAAAAAAAGGACGCGTAAGCGTCCTTTTTCGTATGGTTAGGCTACCGGGCTAATTGTCAGACAGCTACCGATGCTTCCGGGCGCACACCCAGGGTATGACAGATGGCGTAGCTCAGTTCGGCACGGTTCAAAGTGTAGAAGTGGAAATCTTTTACCCCTTCGCGGCTGAGGATTTTCACCATATCCATCGCCACATTAGCCCCGACCATTTTGCGGGTTTCCGGATCATTATCCAGCCCTTCAAACATGCTGGTCATCCAGCCCGGCACACGCACGTTAGTCATGGCCGCGAAACGCTGTAGCTGCTTGAAGTTTGACACTGGCAGAATACCAGGGACGATCTCAACATCAATTCCGGTCGATACACAGCGGTCGCGAAAACGCAGGTAGCTTTCCACATCAAAGAAGAACTGGGTGATAGCGCGATTAGCGCCGGCATCAATTTTACGCTTCAGGTTGATCAGGTCAGCCTGCGCGCTTTTTGCCTCTGGATGTACTTCTGGATAGGCCGCAACAGAAATATCAAAATCCCCCACCTCTTTCAGCAGCGCCACCAGGTCAGCACCGTACATATCCGGCTTGCCGCCACCCGGTGGCAGGTCACCACGCAGTGCCACAATATGACGGATCCCATTGTTCCAGTAGTCCTGGGCAATAGTGCGCAGTTCATCACGGGTAGCATCAACACAGGTCAAATGTGGTGCCGCTTCCAGACCGGTACGATCTTTAATGCCTTTAATAATGCTGTGAGTACGGTCGCGCTCACCGGAGTTGGCACCATAGGTGACCGAGACAAACTTAGGTTTCAGGCTGCTAAGACGATCGATGGAGCTCCACAGGGTATCTTCCATTTCACTGGTGCGCGGCGGAAAGAACTCAAAGGAAACGTTAATTTGCCCGCTGATTTCGGCAAGACTCTGGTTCAATGCTTCGCGCTGGTTTGCGTGGAAAAAACTCATACCCGTTACCTCATCGATCGCTACATAAAATGGCTCACCGCCTTACACGTCTATCCATTTAGACGTCCAGACATTCAAAATGACCCAAATTGGTTAATCAGTCAACAGATAAATGATGACCTGCCGTGACAAATTCTCACTGAAGTTGAAAGAAATTCATGATGTGACAATCCAGCTAAGTAAATATTTACCTTTGTCATTATTTGTACAATATAAACAACGAGTTACAGGAAAATCTTTTTCTACCAATATCGCTGTTGCGAAAAAAACATCATTGGATCACTAAATTATAGCCGCTTCTTTTACGCAAAAAGAAAATTGTGCACATCACTTAGATTAAATACCATAAAACAATAAATTGGTTATCATCATTTAAAATACAATTGACAATTAAAAAATAAATCAATCTCACATATTTAAATCCGCTGTGTTATTTAAAACACTCAAAAAACAACAATTATGGACTATGTATTATATACTTTTTAAATTGCCCCGCCATAATATATACACTTCATTGAACCATCACGTATAATTTCAATAAATAAGTTTTAACCAACTAAAGCCTATGGAAGTACTATTGACCACTGGTAGTTATACTGTAGAGAGTTAGAAGTTATTATGAATGTGTAAAACAAGCCAACCTATACAATGAAGATAATTTAATCGCCACAGTTGCACCGAAAAAAAATGAAGTTGATCGAAATGGCAAGGAAAAATCTCGGCAATCTGGTTCATATAATTAATACGACGGAAAAGCTGAGAGAAAAGATACAGCTTCAACTATGGCGAAGCTATAAAACCATTGATAATCCTCCCAGAACCCATCATCACTCAATGTTCTGAGGAGGATTTTTTTATCCTCTGAATGACATCCACCGCACTAACACTACCAATAATCGACGTATCCCAGCTATTTTCGTGTTTTATCGATTGAGATGGGGAGGCTAAAGCTTTTAATATTTTCCTAAATTAGCTCATTATTTTATGCAAAAGACTTCGTACCAAAATGGGAGACTAAATCTCCACCCATGAAGCTATTCCTTGGCGGTACCTCAGTTTACAAACTAAAAGCAATTATTTATGATCATAACTATATTTATAACGGTGATTAGTCAGTTTCAATCATCGATAGCCTGGGGCGGGCTAATTTTGTACCAGCGCATTCTTAACCTAAGTATCGATAGCTTCATGGTGGTTATGATGCTTAAGCCTTCAGATCGGGAACAAATAAAAAACTTATACCATACAGAAAATAAAGAAATTATAAACATCACCAGGCCGCTAGCTATACCATTAGAGTAATAAGTATATAAAACAATAAAAGAAAACAGAATGTACATCCAGAAAAAACCGCGACTGCATATTTCTGCGATAAGTAGTATAAACCTGTCAAATGACTCATCCTCAGTGACTTTCTGTATACGCCCGTAGACAATACGTTTTTTACTCAGATACTGCGTTTTCAGTCTTAACAGCTCTCGCAGCGTAAAGCTGTTGGTTAAAATCAGTTTTCTTGCATCCATGCGGGATCCTTTTTTTTTAAAATTAATGATGAATCTAAAAATAATTTCAATCATCCATAATCTGTGGCGGACTGATTTTGTACCAGCGCATTCTTAATCTGAGAGTTGATAGTTTTATAGCGATTGTTACATTCAACCCTGCGGCCCTTGCACAGTTAAAAAAATTATAAAAAACAGGGATAAAACAGATCACAAACATGACAGCCCCGCCAAAAAAACCTTCTTCCAGATAAGTTAAAATAGTTATAACAACACTAATACCACATAAACCAAAAAATCCACGACTGCATATTTCTGCGATAAGTAGTATAAACTTGTCAAATGACTCATCCTCAGTCACTTTCTGTATACGCCCGTAGACGATACGTTTTTTACTCAGATACTGAGTTTTCAGTCTTAACAGCTCTCGCTGCGTAAAGCCGTTGGTTAAAATCAGTCTTCTTGCATCCATGCGGTTACCTTTTTTTTTGAAAAAAACAATAATAAAACTAAAGAAGTGTTAATCATCCATAATCTGCGGCGGACTGATTTTGTACCAGCGCATTCTTAATCTGAGCATCATTAATTTTATTATAATTAAAATACTTAAATTCGTACTTTTTGCCCTACTAAAGAGATCATAAAGAATAAAACCAAGAAAGAAGAAAAATAGTATCCATCCGCCGTTAAAACCTTCATCGAAAAAATGACCAAAAAACATAAAAAAAACCACTCCGTGCACTAAAAAAAATGCACCACTGGATAAATCAGAAGTTAACAGAATAAACCTGTCAAACGACTCATCTTCAGTCACTTTCTGTATACGCCCGTAAACGATACGTTTTTTACTCAGATACTGAGTTTTCAGTCTTAACAGCTCTCGCAGCGTAAAGCCGTTGGTTAAAATCAGTTTTCTTGCATCCATGCGGGATCCTTTTTTTAAAATTAATGATGAATCTAAAAATAATTTCAATCATCCATAATCTGTGGCGGACTGATTTTGTACCAGCGCATTCTTAATCTGAGCAAGGCTAATTTAATGACAATAACAAAACTCAATCTTGAAACTTTCACCCTATAAATAAAAGCTACAAAACCATAAAAAAGACAAATAGAAAGCATTAATAAACCTGCTTTTTCATCATCCGTAAAAAATGTACCTACCGTAATAAAACATAAAGTAAAATTAAAAATAAAATATCCCGAACTTGATAGATCAGCAATCAGCAGAATAAATTTGTCAAACGACTCATCCTCAGTCACTTTCTGTATACGCCCGTAGACGATACGTTTTTTACTCAGATACTGAGTTTTCAGTCTTAACAGCTCTCGCAGCGTAAAGCCGTTAGTTAAAATCAGTTTTCTTGCATCCATGCAGGTTATTCCCTTAAAACCAAAAAAGTCTTTAGGGATATTCTAGCGAAAATGAGGATATTTTACAGCGAGGAAATAATTGAATAAGACTATCATTTAAACGGGATTCTGCTGCCGCTTCCCGGCGGCAGAATCCTCTGTATTACTGATTTACAGCAATTGCGCCAGGCGGTTCAGATCCGACTGAATTGCTCCGGCGGTGACGTCGCGCCCCGCACCAGGCCCACGGATAACCAGCGGGTTATCCCGATACCAGCGGCTTTCAATGGCAAATACGTTATCGCACGGCAGCAGAGCCGCCAGCGGATGATCGTCGCGCACGGCTTCCACACCAACGCGAGCTTTGCCGTTGGCATCGAAGCGCGCCACATAGCGCAGCAGCAGGCCCAGCTCCTGCGCCGCCTCGAAGCGCTGCACCATCTGCTCATTCAGCTCATCGGCGTTTTCAAAGAAATCATCCACCGATCCGGACTGGTAGCTAGCCGGCACCAGCGACTCCACGCGTACCTGGTCGGGTTCAATGTCGTAGCCCGCCTCGCGCGCCAGGATCACCAGCTTACGCATCACATCCTGACCGGAAAGATCGACGCGCGGATCGGGTTCAGTCAGCCCTTGCTGCCATGCCTGCTCCACCAGCTCAGTAAACGGCACCGTGCCGTCGAATTGCAGGAACAACCAGGATAGCGTGCCGGAGAAAATACCGCTGATCGATAAAATACTGTCGCCGCTTTCACGCAGATCGCGCACCGTATGGTTCACCGGTAGCCCGGCTCCCACCGTAGCGTTATATAGCCAGTGACGCCCGGTCTTGGCAAAAGCATCGCGGATCTGGCGATAGCTGTTGCTGCTTGACGCACCAGCAACCTTATTCGCACCAATAACGTGAAAACCATAGCTGGCGAAATCAAGATACTGTGCGGCGAGAGTTTCACTGGCAGTGACATCCAGCACCACCAGATCGTCAAACGGATGGGCACGCATCCACAGGAACAACGACTCTTCATCCTGCTCCACGGCTTCATCTTCAAAGAAGGCCAGCGCACGGCTGGCATCCAGCCCGTCATAACTCAACAAACTGCGGCGGCTGTCCACGACCCCGGCAAGAATAAATTCAAACCCGGTACGGGCAGAAATCGTCTCCTGCTCGCGTGCAAACAGCTCTAGCCAGCGGGAACCGATATTGCCTTTGCCAAACAGTACCAGGCCCACCTGCTTTTCAGCACGGAATAACGTCTGGTGCAGACCACGAACCAGATGTTCTGTCGGCCCGACGCGCAGCACCGCCACCAGGCTAATGCCCTCCTGCGACTGACAGATAAACTCCACCGGCTGGTCTTTCATCTGCTGCCAGAAACGGTGGCTGTGCAGCGGATTACGGCAAACACCAGCCCCTACCATCGCCACCATTGCCATGCCTTCCCGCAGCTGTAAGCGACCCGGCAATGCCGCATCCTGTAGCAGAGTCAGCGCGCTGTTGACCACTTCCGAGGTGTAGCAAAGCTGCAAAAGGTTACGATCAGGATGGATGCCCGTCGCCAGCGGACGAACCTGGGCACGCAAGAGTAGCTGATCGATATCTTTATGCAGTGAGGCAAAATCATGCTGCGCAGGCACCTGAAACTCAATCAGACAGACATCATCATGGCTGGTGACAATTCGCGCCCCAGTGCCTGATGCCAGTACGCGTTCAATGCGCGTGGAACCCTGCTCCGGCTGATAGCTGCAACGCAGCTGTAAATCGATATCGCTGCCGGAAACGGGCTGTAAAGTACGCGTATGCAGTACCGGAGCCGCCAGTCGAGCCAGCTCACTGGCTTCATCCAGACGCAGCAGCGGCAGCAGGCAAGCATCTTTTACTTTACGTGGGTCAGCGCTGTACACCCCGGCAACATCACTCCAGATGGTGACGCGGGTCGCCCCGGCCAGCGCACCGATCTCCGTCGCCGAGTAGTCACTACCGTTGCGTCCTAACAGTACCGTTTCACCTGCATCATTGGCGCAGATAAAACCGGTCACAACTAAGCGTTGCGCCGGACGCTGTGCCATCAGCTGCTGCAACAGCGGCTGAGACTTTGCCTCATCCACCTGCGGCTGCGCGGCACGTTCGGCACGTAAGAAATCGCGGGCATCCAGCCAGTCGGCATGAAGATCGCGCTGATTCAGCACCGCTGACATTAGCCGTGCCGACCAGATCTCACCGTGACCCACAACCTGCGCATACACCGCATCGGTGATAGTGCCATCCAGCAGAGCGGCCAGTTTTTCGAGGTCATGAATAAATGCAGCAGTCAGTGGCTCGGCCACCGCTGGCGGTAACAGACTGCTAATCAGCTCACTTTGATAACGACGCAGCGCCTGCTGCACCTGGTGCGCAGATAACCGGTCGCTCTGGCTCAGTTTGAGCCAGTTAATCAGCTGGTTGGTGGTACTGCCTGCCGCAGAGACGACCATCAGGTCACCGGGCTGGCTGTACTCTGCCATGATCCCGGCAACACGCTGGTAGCATTTGGCATCGGCCAGGCTACTGCCACCAAATTTATGTAACTGCCGTGAACTGTCTGCCCCTGCCACTGCTGAATAACTCATGCTTACCTCTTGGCCGCGATCCGGAACGCATTATCCAGATCGGCGATTAAATCTTCGTGATCTTCAATTCCTACCGAAACACGCAGCAGCGTTTCCGAAATTCCCGCTGCCGCCCGTGCTTCAGCAGACATGCCTGCATGTGTCATCGTCGCAGTATGAGAAATCAGGCTTTCAACGCCACCCAGCGACTCCGCCAGGGTAAATAATTCCAGCGCTTTCAGGAAACGACGCAGCGTCGCTTCATCACCGTTCAGCTCAAAACTTAGCATGGCGCCAAAGCCTTTTTGCTGACTTACCGCAAACTGATGGCCGGCATTTTCCGGCAGCGAAGGATGATACAACTTTTTCACCAGCGGTTGTTGTTTCAGGTAATCGACAATCGCTAATGCATTACGTTGGGCGGCCGCCATACGCGGGGCCAGAGTACGCATTCCGCGCAGCAGCAGATAGCTGTCGAACGCGCTACCGGTTACACCAATATTGTTCGCCCACCAGGCAAGATCGATGGCATGCTGCGGGTCTTTGGCAACCACAGCACCTGCCACAACATCAGAGTGACCGTTAAGATATTTGGTACATGAGTGAATCACCAGGTCAGCACCCAGCGCCAGCGGATTTTGCAAGGCCGGGCTGAGGAAAGTATTGTCCACTACGCTAATCGCGCCTGCCTCTGCCGCCGCCCGGGCGATGGAGACAATATCCACCACACGCAGCAGCGGATTGCTTGGGCTTTCAATCAGCACCAGCTTTGGTTTCTCGGCCAGTGCTGCCTTTAATGCTGCTTCGTCACCCTGGTCGACAAATTTCACGCGATAAGCGCCACGCTTACTCAGGCTGTCAAACAGACGGTAGCTGCCGCCATAACAGTCATGTGGTGCCACCAGCAGGTCGCCAGGCTTAAGGAACACGGTACACACCAGATGAATGGCGGACATGCCCGTATTTGTCATCACCGCACCAGCGCCCCCTTCCAGCTCCGCCAGCGCACGCTGCACCACATCACGCGACGGGTTGCCACGGCGTGAGTAGTCATGAGCGCGCGGCTCATTGAAGTCGGTAAAGTTATAGGTGGTGGAGAGATGGATGGGTGGGACGACGCAGCCATATTGCTCGTCATCATTCAAACCGCTACGTACTGCGATAGTTGCCTGTTTACGCGTCATGGTGCATTGATTCCTGCTGGTAAGGTAAAAGAATAGTGATAGAGTAAACAGCAGGGAGATAGACGTCAATACATCTGGACATCTAAATGTCTTAGCGTATAGATTGAGCAATGAATGAATAACCGTTAGAATTATGTCGATATATCCCAGAGAAAGTTGTGCCATCCCGGTGTGGTGGACATCGACTTCGGGCATAATTGGCCAAATTTCGGTATTTCTAATTAAATATGACTAAGGTAACTCATGGCTGAATGGAACGGCGAATATATCAGCCCTTACGCTGAACACGGTAAAAAAAGCGAACAGGTTAAAAAGATTACGGTATCCATTCCGTTGAAAGTATTGAAAATTTTGACCGATGAACGCACCCGCCGCCAGGTTAATAACTTGCGCCATGCCACCAACAGCGAACTGCTGTGTGAGGCATTCCTGCATGCATTTACCGGCCAGCCTTTACCGGATGATATCGACCTGCGTAAAGAGCGCAGCGACGAAATACCGGAAGAAGCAAAAACGATCATGCGGCAGATGGGCGTCGATCCTGATACCTGGGAATACTAGAAACCCGGTTATCCGCTCAGGCATCTGATGAAAAATCAGGTGCCTCATCTGCCCGTGTTCCTGAACGCCCTCTGCATATGACAGACGCCGTTCCCCGGGCCGCAGACATAAAAAAACCCAGCCAATGGCTGGGTTTTTCTTACATCCGAAACGTTTACCGTCTCTTACAGGGTGCTTATTTAGCGCCTGGGATGCTGAAACGCTTGTTGAAGCGATCCACACGACCACCGCTAGCAACATCACGCTGCTTACCGGTGTAGAACGGGTGGCAGTTGCCGCACACGTCCAGGTTCAGGTCGCGACCCACGGTAGAGCGGGTTTTGATTTCGTTACCGCAAGAACATTTAGCAGTAATTTCAACGTAATTCGGGTGAATACCTTTTTTCATGGGAAAACCTCAGTTAAGGCCGTGTCGCTCTCCCGCGCCAGGATTTCTCCTGCACCGGCACCACACGAAGATTAATAGTAATACTTCACGGTATTGGTACCAAAAAGCTGTACCAACGGCGGCGAACTATACAGAAACTAAACAGCCGCTGCAATCGGATCCGCACATTCCCGACGACTCAGTGTACACTTACTGGCCCTGTTTTTCACCCGGATGAATCCATGCCCGTTGTTCAGGTCGCGCTACCCGTTCCGCTTGCCCGCAACTTTGATTACCTGTTGCCTCCACATCTCAGCCACGCTGTGCCTGGAGGACGGGTCAGTGTGCCTTTTGGCAAGCGTAAAGCGATCGGCGTGGTAGTGAAGATTGTAGAACATAGCGACTTCCCGCTCGACCAGCTAAAAAGCGTACATGAGGTGCTGGATAGCGATTCACTCTATCCTGCGCCCCTGTGGCACATCCTCCTTTGGGCTGCCGACTATTATCACTATCCGCTGGGGGAAGTGCTGTTCCACGCTATGCCTGTCCTGCTGCGTCAGGGGAAAGCAGCCGAAGAGGCCCCGCTATGGCAATGGTTAATGACGGAAGAAGGTAAAGCCACCGCGCCGGAAAGCCTGAAACGCGCCCCGAGGCAGCAGCAGGCGCTGGCGGCGCTGCGTAGCCGCGGGCTTTACCGCCATGAAGTCAGCCAGCACGATATTACCGAGGCCACACTGCAAGCCCTGCGCGCCAAAGGTCTTTGTGAGCTGCGCCCGCAGCCCCGTGCCCGCCAGGACTGGCGAGAAAATTATACGGTCAATGGCGAACGCCTGCGGCTGAATACGGAGCAGGCAACCGCAGTCGGTGCTATCCGCAGCGCTGACGACCATTTCTCCGCCTGGCTGCTGGCGGGGATTACCGGATCGGGTAAAACCGAAGTTTACCTCAGCGTGCTGGAGAATATTCTCGCCAATGGCAAGCAGGCGCTGGTGCTGGTACCGGAAATTGGCCTGACGCCACAAACCATTGCCCGTTTTCGCGAGCGTTTCAGCGCACCTGTTGACGTACTGCATTCCGGGCTAAACGACAGCGAACGCCTCGCCGTCTGGCTGCGGGCGCGCAGCGGCGAAACGGCCATTGTGATTGGCACCCGCTCCTCGCTGTTTACGCCGTTTGCCCGCCTGGGGGCGATCATTATTGATGAAGAGCACGACAGCTCTTACAAACAGCAGGAAGGCTGGCGCTATCACGCGCGCGACCTGGCGGTGTTCCGCGCACGTCAGGAAGATATTCCCATCGTAATGGGATCGGCGACTCCGGCACTGGAAACCCTGCACAATGTCCAGTCAGGTAAATATCGCCAGCTTAACCTCAGCAAACGCGCCGGGAACGCCACCAGGGCTACGCAGCTGCTGGTGGATCTGAAAGGCGTCAAGCTCCAGGGTGGCCTGTCTCCGATGCTGATTAAGAAAATCGGCCAGCATCTCAAGGCCGATAATCAGGTGCTGCTATTCCTGAACCGCCGGGGTTTCTCACCCACTTTACTGTGTCACGAATGCGGCTGGATTGCCGAATGCCAGCGCTGCGATCGTTACTACACACTGCATCAGCACCAGCGTCAGCTGCGCTGTCATCACTGTGACAGCCAGCGCCCCGTGCCGCATCAGTGCCCACAGTGCGGTTCGACACATCTGGTACCGGTCGGGCTGGGCACCGAACAGCTGGAGCACAATCTCGGCTCGCTGTTCCCCGACGTACCGCTAACGCGTATCGACCGTGATACCACCAGCCGCAAGGGTGCGCTGGAGCAGCAGCTGGCGGAAGTGCATCGCGGCGGCGCGCGCATTCTGGTAGGCACACAAATGCTGGCAAAAGGTCACCACTTCCCCGACGTCACCCTGGTGTCATTACTGGACGTCGATGGCGCACTGTTTTCTGCCGATTTCCGCTCTGCGGAGCGCTTTGCCCAGCTATATACTCAGGTTGCGGGCCGCGCAGGGCGTGCCGGTAAGCAGGGGGAAGTACTGTTGCAGACCCACCACCCGGAACATCCACTGCTACAAACCCTGATGCATCAGGGCTACGATGCTTTCGCGCACCAGGCTCTCAGCGAAAGGAAGAGCGTATTCCTGCCGCCGTTTACCAGCCATGCCCTGTTCCGTGCAGAAGATCATGATAACCAGCAGGCCAGCCTGTTCCTGCAACAGCTGCGCAATCTACTGGAAGCAAGCCCGCTAAACAGCGAATCCTTCTGGGTGATGGGCCCGGTTCCGGCGCTACAGGCAAAACGCAGCGGCCGTTATCGCTGGCAGCTCCTGCTACAGCATCCTTCACGCGCAGTTCTTCAGCGTCTGATTAAAAGCAGCCTGCCGCTGGTATCAACCCTGCCACAGGCGCGCAAAGTGAAATGGACGCTGGATATTGACCCGACGGAAAGCTGAGTGCGTAACCGGTTGCCTGGCAAAGATGCGTACCTGATCGAAAAAAGTCGCACAAGTCACAATTTTTATGCAAATTAAGTAACAGCAACCCCGCATATCTGTTAAGAATGCGGGGGGTTACCACCGAAGCGATATTAGCGGTACCGAACGATAAAACTGTCTTACGTTGTTCAGGTCAGCTCAGGGGCTGGCGTGCAGGAGAAAAGTGTTGGAGCAGAATCAAGATTCACCCGTGGTGACCATGAAAAACGTGGCTGAAAAAGCAGGCGTATCAACGGCTACGGTCTCCCGCGCCCTGATGAATCCGGAAAAAGTCTCTGCGGCAACGCGCCACAAGGTTGAGCAGGCCGTGATTGCCGTCGGTTACTCGCCTCATTCAATGACGCGCAGCGCCAGACGCAGTGAGTCGCGCACCGTACTGGTGATTGTGCCGGATATCTGCGACCCGTTTTTCAGTGAAATTATTCGCGGTATTGAAGTGGTGGCAGCGGCTGAAGGCTATCTGGTGCTGATTGGCGACTGCGCACACCAGAACCAGCAGGAAAAATCCTTTCTTAACCTGATGCTGACCCGCCAGATAGATGGCATGGTACTGCTCGGCTCCAATGTACCGTTTGATACCGGGATTGAAGAGCAGCGGAATCTGCCACCCATGGTGATGGCGAATGAGTTCGCACCGGAGCTGGAGCTGCCGACGGTACATATCGACAACCTGACCGCTGCCTTCGAAGCCGTTAACCATCTGCAAAAACTCGGGCATCGCCGCATTGCCTGCATCTCAGGGCCGGAAGAGATGCCGCTCTGTCAGTATCGCCAGCAGGGCTATATTCAGGCTCTGCGTCGTCACGGAATGACCGTAGATCCGCAGTATATTGTGCGGGGAGAATTCACTTTCGATGCAGGCTCCCAGGCAATGAAGCACCTGATGACACTGCCGAAACCGCCCGATGCCTTATTCTGCCACAGTGATATTATCGCGCTGGGTGCCATGTCGCAGGCGAAAAATATGGGTCTGCGTGTACCCAAAGATTTGTCGATTATCGGCTTCGATGATATCGAGCTGTCTCGCTACAGTGACCCGCAGTTAACTACTGTAGCCCAGCCGCGTTTCAACATCGGTCGTGAAGCGATGCTACTCTTGCTGGAGCAGTTGCAGGGAAGAATGGTCAGTAACGGTTCACGTCTGCTGGATTTTGAGCTAAAAATTCGCGGCAGCACCGCGCCTTCATTGCGCGATGAAGAGTGGCCAGCCCCCGCCCGCAAATGATAAAACTCATGCGCTGGCGGGGAAAAATCAGCGCATTCTTAGTAAGATCGCTGCTGGTCAAACTTCCGGCCCTTCAGTAACATGGCGGGCACTCATCGGGCACGTATTTTCTCTCTTTCAGCCCGACCTTACCTTTATAGATTATTAGCGGAACGATAGTGGCACAAAAAGATTATGTAGGCCGCGGGCGTTCGACAGGGACGCGTCGCAAAAAGACCAACAGTCGCAGTAAAAAGCGCAGCAGTGGATCGGGTGTATCAAAAATCATGATTGTGCTGGCGGTTGCCGTTCTGGTCACATTTGTTGGTGGCTTATGGTTTATTGCGCATCACAAAAAAGAAGAAACTCCGGCGATCCCCGATCACAAGGCAACCGGTAATGGCCTGCCACCTAAACCGGAAGAGCGTTGGCGCTATATCAAAGAGCTGGAAAATCGTCAGCTTGGCGTTCCTACGCCAACGGAACCGACATCGGGCGGAGAAGCTCATTCTCAGACCCAGCTCACCGATGAACAGCGTCAGCTGCTGGATCAGATGCAGGCCGATATGCGCCAGCAGCCCACCCAGCTAAACGAAGTGCCGTGGAACGAACAGACTCCGGCGCAGCGCCAGCAGACCATTCAACGTCAGCAGCAGCAGACTCAGCTTCAGCAGCAATCGCGGATGCCGCAGCAGCAGACCCAGCAACCGCGGGCGCAGACGCAGACGCAGACTCAACCGCAGACACCGCGTGCCGCACCAATAACTCCGGTTACACGTGAGCCAGTGCGCCAGCCGAAACCAGAAATTGCTGCTCAACCGAAAGCGGAAACCAAACCGAAAGAAGTTGTAAAAGAGAGCACGCAGCGCTGGATGGTGCAGTGCGGTTCGTTTAAAGGAACCGACCAGGCCGAGTCCATCCGCGCTCAGTTAGCCTTTGAAGGATTTGAAAGCCGCATTACTACCGGCGGCGGCTGGAATCGTGTGGTGATTGGCCCTTACAACAGCCGTAGTGCGGCAGACAGCACGCTGAAACGCCTGCGCGGATCCGGCCACTCAAATTGTATTCCTCTTTCAATCGGGGGTTGAAACCCCTTAATCCCGCCCCATATCTGAATGCATCAGTGCCCCGTACAAAATGTGCGGGGTCATCTTCCGACTGCAACAAGGGGTCTGCCCGTGACAACAATAGTAAGTGTACGACGCAACGGCCAGGTAGTAATTGGCGGTGATGGCCAGGCTACCCTCGGCAACACCGTGATGAAAGGCAACGTCAAAAAAGTGCGTCGTCTCTACAATGACAAAGTCATTGCAGGTTTTGCCGGCGGTACCGCTGATGCCTTCACTCTGTTTGAACTTTTTGAACGCAAGCTGGAAATGCACCAGGGCCATCTGGTGAAGGCTGCCGTTGAGCTGGCAAAAGACTGGCGCACCGACCGTATGCTGCGCAAGCTCGAAGCACTGCTGGCCGTGGCCGATGAAAATGCCTCACTGATTATTACCGGTAATGGCGATGTTATTCAGCCAGAAAACGACTTAATTGCTATCGGTTCGGGCGGCCCGTACGCTCAGGCAGCGGCCCGCGCCCTGCTGGAAAACACCGACATCGGCGCTCGTGAAATTGTGGAAAAAGCGCTGGGTATTGCAGGTGATATCTGCATCTATACCAACCATAACCTCACCATTGAAGCATTACCGTCTAAAGCGTAAGGATCCTAATTTATGTCTGCTATGACTCCGCGCGAGATTGTCAGCGAACTGAACAGATTTATTATCGGCCAGGATGGCGCTAAACGTGCCGTCGCCATCGCGCTGCGTAACCGCTGGCGTCGGATGCAGCTGGACGAAGAACTGCGTCATGAAGTCACGCCAAAAAATATTCTGATGATCGGCCCGACAGGGGTCGGTAAAACTGAAATTGCCCGCCGCCTGGCCAAGCTGGCTAACGCACCGTTCATCAAGGTTGAAGCCACCAAGTTCACCGAAGTGGGCTACGTCGGGAAAGAAGTAGACTCGATTATTCGTGATCTGACCGACTCCGCAATCAAAATGGTGCGTTCACAGGCGATTGAGAAAAATCGCTATCGTGCCGAAGAGATGGCGGAAGAGCGCATTCTTGATGTGTTGATTCCACCGGCAAAAAATAACTGGGGCCAGAATGAAACGGCACCTGAGCCATCTGCGGCGCGCCAGGCATTCCGCAAAAAACTGCGTGAAGGCCAGCTGGATGACAAAGAGATTGAAATCGATCTGGCTGCGGTTTCCGGTGGCGTAGAGATCATGGCACCTCCGGGTATGGAGGAGATGACCAGCCAGTTGCAATCGATGTTCCAGAACCTCGGCGGGCAGAAGCAGAAACCGCGCAAGCTGAAAATCAAAGAAGCGATGAAGCTGCTGGTGGAAGAAGAAGCCGCCAAGCTGGTGAATCCGGAAGAGCTGAAGCAGGAAGCGATCGATGCGGTTGAACAACACGGCATCGTGTTTATCGATGAGATTGACAAAGTCTGTAAGCGTGGCGAATCTTCAGGCCCGGATGTCTCCCGCGAGGGGGTACAGCGCGACCTTCTGCCGCTGGTAGAAGGCTGTACGGTATCGACCAAACACGGCATGGTGAAAACCGACCATATCCTGTTTATCGCTTCCGGCGCGTTCCAGGTTGCCAGCCCGTCAGACCTGATCCCTGAGCTGCAGGGCCGTCTGCCGATCCGCGTTGAACTTCAGGCGCTGACCACTAACGACTTTGAGCGCATTCTTACTGAGCCAAGTGCCTCCATCACCGTACAGTATAAAGCGCTGATGAACACCGAGGGCGTGGAAATCAACTTCACCCCTGACGGCATCAGCAAGATTGCTGCCGCAGCATGGCAGGTGAATGAAACCGCTGAGAATATCGGCGCACGTCGTCTGCATACCGTGCTGGAGCGTCTGATGGAAGAGGTTTCCTATAACGCCAGCGATCTGAATGGCCAGTCGATCACCATTGATGCCGAATATGTGAGCAAGCATCTGGATGAGCTGGTCGCTGACGAAGATCTCAGCCGCTTTATTCTGTAATCGGCCTGATGTGCGACAAAAATGGAGGCTCCGGCCTCCTTTTTTTATGCCGTTATACCAGCCAACTTGACCAGGATTAATTCCTGTCAGCCAAAAGCCCCTTACCATGATGCCGATAACGTGCTGGCATTCGCCACACTCGACCTGAAGCGGATCGGAGGCGTAACCTGTCATGGATAATAGTCAACTGGCTCCCCCCCTTTCAATGCCCCAGGCGTGGCTGGAGAGTTTGCGCCTGCGCACTCTGCCGCTGGCCTGTGCCTCGATTATCACCGGTAGCGCACTGGCGTGGCATCAGGGATATTTCGACCCTTCCATTGCCCTGCTGGCTCTGCTGACCACCATCCTGTTACAGATTCTCTCCAACCTGGCGAATGACTATGGCGACGCGCTGAAAGGCAGCGATACGCCACAGCGCATTGGCCCGCTGCGGGGAATGCAGAAAGGTGCGATCACTAAAGAGCAGATGCGCATCGCGCTGATATTCACCGTAGCGGTCACCACCGGCTGCGGTCTGTTACTCATCCTGAGAGCCTGCCAGTCCCCCGCCGATATGCTCGGCTTTGTGATAATGGGCGCGCTGGCCATCGTGGCTGCCATCGCCTACACCGTGGGAAAAAAACCTTACGGCTATCTTGGCCTTGGGGATCTGTCAGTGATGATTTTCTTCGGCTGGCTGGGGGTAATCGGCAGTTGCTACCTGCAAACCCACCAGGTAGACCCGCTGCTGCTGCTTCCCGCCAGCGGCTGCGGTTTGCTGGCAACCGCCGTTCTTAACGTCAACAATCTGCGCGATATCGACAGTGACCGCCAGAACGGCAAATTCACGCTGGCTGTGCGCCTGGGCGTGCAGGGCGCACGCCGCTATCATGCCGTGTTGTTAAGCGCAGCAACGGCATGCTTTGTTCTCTATAGCGGGATTGCTGGTTTGCGCCCGGCGGGCTGGCTATTTCTGCTGGCGGTACCTCTGCTATGGCAACAGGGGCGCTTTATCCTGCGCGAAACCAGCGCCCTGGCGATGCGTCCGATGCTGGAGAAAACCGTTAAGGTCGCGCTGTTGATTAATGTGCTGTTCGCAGCGGGATTGATGTTCAGCTAAACGTGATGTGCTTGACCCATCGCAACTTTTAACAATTGATGATTTTGCCAACAGCACTCTTTAAGCGATATACTTAAGCCCTCCTGTGGCAAACAGATGAAACCCCTATGAAATACGATACGTCAGAACTATGCGACATCTACCACGAAGATGTGAATGTCGTTGAACCGCTTTTTTCAAACTTTGGTGGGCGTACCTCATTTGGCGGGCAAATCACCACGGTAAAATGTTTCGAAGATAACGGCTTGCTGTATGATTTGCTGGAAGAGAACGGCCTTGGTCGCGTTCTGCTGGTTGACGGAGGCGGATCGGTACGCCGTGCGCTGGTGGATGCTGCACTGGCAAGACTGGCTCTGCAAAACGAGTGGGAAGGCATTGTGGTCTACGGCTCTGTGCGCCAGGTCGACGATCTGGAAGAGCTGGATATTGGTATCCAGGCCATCGCCGCTATTCCTGCCGGAGCTGCCGGTGAGGGCATCGGTGAAAGCGATATTCGGGTGAACTTTGGCGGAGTGACTTTCTTCTCCGGCGATCACCTTTACGCTGATAATACCGGAATGATCCTGTCCGAAGACGCGCTCGACATCGAATAATTACGAACATAAAAAAATGGGTGCCCCAGGGCACCCGTTTTCTGCTCGCATCCTGCTTTTACGTCAGGTGCAGCATTACACCTCTTCCATTTTTCCCAGCAAAGCCCGCAGACGTTCCTGCCAGACATGCTGTTCTTCCTTAAGCTGCTGATTTTCACGCACCAGAGCATCAGTGCTGCCTGCTGCCTGCTGAACCTGCTGGCTCAGATTCTCTTTTTGCTCTTTAAGCTCTTCGATTTCCATCTGCAACAGCGTGATGGTATCAATCGCCTGCTGCACTTTCGCTTCCAGTTTCTCGAATACTTCAAATGACATGTCTATAACCTCTCCTAATCGCAGGGCGTTGATGATGCTAGCCGCAGGGGTGAGGAACGAACCGGCATTCCGCGGATAACAACGATGTTCCGATTGTAAGTAGAGCGACAGCTCAAGTCCAGCAGCGAACCCGCATGGGGCGCAGTCTGTAACAATTTTCAGTCTAGACCTGGTTTCAGCAACATTTCCCCCGGTAAGATGTAAGCCCCCGGTTAAATAATTGCGCATTTCCACTGCGATAAAACGCGCACCCGGAGGTTTCATGAAGGCAAAAAGACGCGAAAACGCTCATTTTTATGACGAACAACACAGTTTTTGATTTCGCTATTTCTCGTTTGTGCTCGTTAACGATAAATTCACATCAGCCCTACATAAGACTTGGGTAATTCACGGATGAAACAAAACTAAGAACTAAACTATTAACCTCGCCTTCAGGAATTCATCATGAGTCAGACTACTAGTACGCTTAAAGGGCAGTGCATCGCCGAGTTTCTTGGCACAGCCACGATTATCTTTTTCGGTGCTGGCTGCGTTGCCGCAATGAAAGTTGCCGGAGCCAGCTTCGGTCTCTGGGAAATCAGTATTGTCTGGGGCCTGGCCGTTGCGATGGCGGTGTACCTCACTGCTGGCATTTCCGGTGCTCACCTGAACCCGGCCGTCAGCGTTGCGCTGTGGCTGTTCGCCAATTTCGAAGGTCGCAAAGTGGTGCCCTACGCTATCGCACAGGTAGCGGGTGCATTCTGTTCTGCGGCGCTGGTGTATGGCCTGTATCACAACCTGTTCCTCGATTATGAACAGACACATCATATGGTGCGTGGCAGCGTTGAAAGCCTCGACCTTGCAGGCGTCTTCTCCACTTACCCTAATCCTCATATCGGCGTAGGCCAGGCATTCATGGTCGAATTGGTGATCACCGCCATTATGATGGCGCTGATTATGGCACTGACCGATGACGGTAATGGCCTGCCGCGCGGCCCGATGGCTCCGCTGCTGATTGGTTTCCTGATCGCTATTATCGGTGCCGCGATGGGACCACTGACAGGCTTTGCCCTGAACCCGGCGCGTGATTTCGGACCTAAACTGTTCGCCTGGATCGCTGGCTGGGGCAATGTTGCCTTCACCGGTGCCCGCGATATCCCTTACTTCCTTGTTCCGATCTTTGGCCCACTGATCGGTGCAAGTCTCGGTGCCTTTGGCTACCGCGCCCTGATTGCCAACAACCTTCCTGGAAAGGTTGTGGAGAAACAGGAAAAATCGGCCCCGCGCGCTGCACAGCGTAAAGCGTAATCCTGCTCATTGCTTACATCATCAGGAATTTATTATGACCGTAGAAAAAAAATATATCGTCGCACTCGACCAGGGAACCACCAGCTCGCGCGCTGTTATTCTGGATCATGACTCCAATATCGTTGCGGTATCGCAGCGCGAATTCCAGCAAATCTATCCAAAAGCGGGCTGGGTTGAGCATGACCCGATGGATATCTGGGCGTCGCAAAGCTCCACCCTGGTCGAAGTGCTGGCTCATGCCGACATAAACTCTGATGAGATTGCGGCCATTGGTATCACCAACCAGCGTGAAACCACCATCGTCTGGGATAAAGAGACCGGCAAGCCGATCTATAACGCTATCGTCTGGCAGGATCCGCGTACCGCTGACTACTGCTCGAAGCTGAAAAAAGAGGGCCTGGAAGAGTACATTCGCCATACCACTGGCCTGGTCATCAACCCATACTTCTCCGGCACCAAAGTGAAGTGGATCCTTGACCATGTAGAAGGCTCCCGCGAGCGTGCACGCCGTGGCGAACTGCTGTTTGGTACCGTCGATTCCTGGCTGGTGTGGAAAATGACTCAGGGACGGGTTCATATCACTGACTACACCAACGCCTCACGTACCATGATGTTCAACATTCACAAGCTGGAGTGGGATCAGCGTATGCTGGAAATCCTCGATATCCCGCGTGAAATGTTGCCTGAAGTGAAATCCTCCTCAGAGGTTTATGGCCAGACCAACATTGGTGGTAAAGGCGGAACGCGTATTCCAATCGCCGGTATCGCCGGTGACCAGCAGGCAGCGCTGTATGGCCAGCTGTGCGTCCAGCCTGGCATGGCAAAAAACACCTACGGTACCGGCTGCTTTATGCTGATGAATACCGGTACTGAAGCGGTAACCTCTACGCACGGCCTGCTGACCACAATTGCCTGCGGCCCGCGCGGCGAAGTGAACTATGCACTGGAAGGCGCGGTATTCATCGGTGGCGCGTCCATTCAGTGGCTGCGTGACGAAATGAAGCTGATCAGTGACGCCAGCGACTCTGAATATTTCGCCACCAAAGTGAAAGACACCAACGGCGTCTATATGGTGCCTGCCTTCACCGGTTTGGGCGCGCCTTACTGGGATCCGTATGCGCGTGGTGCCATCTTCGGGCTGACCCGTGGTGCTAATGCTAACCACATTATCCGTGCAACTCTGGAGTCGATTGCTTATCAGACCCGCGATGTGCTGGAAGCGATGCAGAACGACGCCAGCACCCGCCTGCAATCACTGCGTGTGGATGGTGGTGCCGTAGCCAATAACTTCCTGATGCAGTTCCAGTCTGACATTCTCGGCACTCGCGTTGAGCGCCCTGAAGTGCGTGAAGTTACCGCGCTGGGTTCCGCTTATCTGGCTGGTCTGGCGGTGGGCTTCTGGAAGGATCTGGATGAAGTGCGCGCCAAATCCGTTATCGAGCGTGAATTCCGTCCAAGCATCGAAACCACCCAGCGTAACGTGCTGTACGCAGGCTGGAAGAAAGCTGTCGCCCGTGCTCAGTCATGGGAAGAGGCTGACGATAAGTAATCGCACCCGCCCGTGGTCACCTGACCACGGGTATCTCCCTTCCCCGCTCCGCTCCCTGTGATAAACTTCCCGCCTCATTACTTTCCCGAGGCATGTCATGAAACGAGAACTGGCGATTGAATTTTCCCGCGTAACCGAAGCGGCGGCACTGGCTGGCTATAAATGGCTGGGGCGTGGCGATAAAAACGCTGCTGACGGCGCAGCGGTGCACGCTATGCGCATTATGCTTAACAAGGTGGATATCGACGGTCAGATCGTGATTGGCGAAGGGGAAATTGATGAGGCACCGATGCTCTATATCGGTGAGAAAGTCGGTACCGGCAGCGGTGACGCAGTCGATATTGCCGTCGATCCTATTGAAGGCACGCGCATGACCGCACTGGGCCAGGCGAACGCACTGGCAGTGATGGCTGTCGGGGACAAAGGCACTTTCCTGCACGCCCCTGATATGTACATGGAGAAGCTGGTGGTTGGCCCGGGAGCCAAAGGCGCCATCGACCTCAACCTGCCGCTGGAGGAGAACCTGCAACGCGTGGCGCGTGCGCTGAATAAACCCTTAGCCGACCTGACCGTCACGCTGTTAGCCAAACCGCGCCATGATGCCGTGATCAGCAGCCTGCAACAGCTCGGTGTACGTGTCTTTACCTTCCCGGACGGCGATGTGGCCGCCTCAATCTTGACCTGTATGCCAGACAGCGAAGTCGATGTGATGTACGGCATCGGCGGTGCGCCGGAGGGCGTGGTGTCCGCTGCCGTGATCCGTGCGCTGGATGGCGATATGCAGGCGCGCCTGCTGGCCCGTCATGACGTAAAAGGGGATACCCCTGAGAATCGCCTGCTGGGCGAGCAGGAGCTGGCACGCTGCGCTGAGATGGGTATTGCCGCAGGCCAGGTGCTGAAACTGGAACAGATGGCCCGCAACGACAATGTGATTTTCTCCGCCACCGGCATCACCAGCGGTGACCTGCTAAAAGGCATCACCCGTCAGGGCAATATGGCAACCACGGAAACGCTGCTGATTCGCGGCAAGTCCCGTACGATTCGTCGTATTCAATCGATCCACTATCTCGATCTGAAAGACGAAAGCCTGCACCAGTATATTTTGTGATCGCCCGGTGACAATGTGGGTCGGGCATGCCCGACCCCTACACAACCTTGAGGGTATTATGCTCCCCCGTAGGGGCGAGGCATGCCTCGCCCGGTGACAATGCGAGTCAGGCATGCACGACTGTGGGTATTACGAACCCCCGTAGGGGCGAGGCACGCCTCGCCCGGTGACAATGAGAGTCAGGCATGCCCGACTGTGGGTATTACGCACCCCGTAGGGGCGAGGCATGCCTCGCACGGTGACAATGAGAGTCAGGCATGCACGACTGTGGGTATTACGCACCCCCGTAGGGGCGAGGCATGCCTCGCCCGGTGACAATGAGAGTCAGGCATGCACGACTGTGGGTATTACGCCCCCCGTAGGGGCGAGGCATGCCTCGCCCGGTGACAATGAGAGTAAGGCATGCCCGACTGTGGGTATTACGCCCCCCGTAGGGGCGAGGCACGCCTCACCCGGTGACAATGCGGGTCGAGCATGCCCGACTGTGGGTATTACGCACCCCCGTAGGGGCGAGGCACGCCTCGCCCGGTGACAATGAGAGTCAGGCATGCACGACTGTGGGTATTACGCACCCCCGTAGGGGCGAGGCACGCCTCGCCCGGTGACAATGAGAGTCAGGCATGCACGACTGTGGGTATTACGCACCCCCGTAGGGGCGAGGCATGCCTCGCCTGGTGACAATAAGAGTCAGGCATGCACGACTGTGGGTATTACGCACCCCCGTAGGGGCGAGGCACGCCTCACCCGGTGACAATGAGAGTCAGGCATGCACGACTGTGGGTATTACGCACCCCTGTAGGGGCGAGGCATGCCTCGCCCGGTGCCAATGCGATAAACAACTATGGGCATTACACCGCATGAGCCTGCGGATGTTTTGATAGCGGCAGCCAGCACAGCAGAATAAGCAGCGCGGTGGCAAACATCAGCATTCCGAGGCTGAACTGCCCGGTTTGCGGCAGCAGCGCTGACAGCCAGGCGACAAACCCGGAACCGAGATTCTGTAATCCCCCGACCAGCGCTCCGGCGGTACCCGCCATATAAGGCCATGGCTCCATCGCCCCCGTGGTAGCCAGCGGAAACAGCATTCCGGCACCAAAAAAGAACAGCGATGCAGGAATAATCAGCGTCCACAAATTCATAAAGTCCAGCCAGCCCGGGATCCACATCATCACACCGGCCAGCAGACAACTGTTCACCGCATACCACATCACCGTAGTAAAAGGTTTCTCACTGCGCCCGGCAAACCACGCACCAAAGAAAGCCGCTGGCAGGGGCAAAATAAACAGCACGCTGACGGCAAGACTGCTCATTCCCAACACACCGCCCATCAGTACCCCACAGCTGGCCTCAAATACCGCAATCCCGGCCAGTGCGCCAATAAGGATTACCAGATAGCGCACAAAATTATGGTCAGCGAGCAGCGGGCGATAGCGAGAAAACAACGGACGCGGCTGCTGTCCTGCCGGGCGGGTTTCAGGCAGCCAGCGCAGTATCGCCGCCGTTACCGCCAGGCACAGCACCAGTAAAAAGGCGAAACAGGCGCGCCAGCCAAACAGATGTGTCAGCCCGGCACCCAGCAGGGGTGCAATCAGCGGACTGATCAGGATCCCCATATTCAGCAGGCTGTTCGCATGACGCAGGGCACCGCCGGCATAGAGATCGCGCGGCATAGTACGCGCCATCACCCCTGCCACGCCGGTACCCATCCCCTGAATAGCGGCACCCAGCACCAGACCGTTGAGGCTTCCAGCCAGCAATGCGGTAAGCGATCCGGCAATAAACACCGTCATGCCCATCAGGATCACCGGGCGGCGGCCAATACTGTCGGACAGCGGGCCATAAAACAGCTGCGATGCGCCATAGGCCATCAGATAGGCAGCCATCACCCGCTGTACTGCACCATCACGCACATGGAAGAAGTCAGCAATCTCTGACATCGCCGGAACATAAATGGTTTGCGCCATCTGACCCACCGCCAACAGCGCCATCAACATAATCAGCAAATGGATGTTTTCAATCTTTCTCATCAACTTATAACTCGTATAAATAGCGTAAAATTCGCCCAATGACGGGGAGCTGCCAGTCATACCGGCATAATGGCGCTGAAAATATCAGGATTACATGGCAAAGCGAGGGGGCAGGGGCAAATAACACTGTCATCACTGTCAGTAAATTCAGGCGCACCTGTAAAACATTTTTTACGCTACGTTTAAATAGTGCTCATAGTTTGTCGATATGAGCTTTCACCAGGGCCGGCAGCTGGAAAAGAGCACAATAGCTGGCGAAGATAGCCGCAGAAACGCTAATGATGACGTAAGCGAATGGAGGAATTTTTATGGCCGTATGGGTCAATGCCCGCGTTAAACATGTCACCGACTGGACCGACAGCCTGTTCAGCCTGACGGTGACAGCCCCCATCGCCCCGTTTGCTGCCGGGCAATATGCCAAACTGGCGCTGGAAATTGACGGTGAACGAGTGGTAAGAGCCTACTCTTTTGTCAACGCGCCGAGTAATGAGAATCTGGAGTTCTATCTGGTTACCGTGCCAGAGGGCAAACTCAGCCCGCGGCTGCATGCGCTTAAACCAGGCGACGAGGTAATGATTACTCAGGATGCTCAGGGCTTCTTTATTCTGGATGAGATCCCGGAGTGCGAAACGCTGTGGATGCTGGCCACCGGCACCGCCATCGGCCCGTATCTGTCGATTTTGCAGGAAGGAAAAGGGCTGGATCGTTTCAAAAATATTGTGCTGGTGCATGCCGCGCGCTATGTGCAGGATTTGAGTTATCTGCCACTGATGCAGGAGCTACAGCAGCGTTACAGCGGCAAGCTACAGATTCAGACCGTGGTCAGCCGTGAAGAGAGCCCGGGTTCACTCACCGGCAGAATCCCGGCGCTGATTGAGAATGGTCAACTGGAAGCTGCCACGGGGCTGACTATCGATGCCGAACGCAGCCACGTGATGCTGTGCGGCAACCCGCAGATGGTGCGTGATACTCAGCAATTACTGAAAGATACCCGCGGCATGCGTAAGCATCTCAAACGTAAACCGGGACATATGACCAGCGAACACTACTGGTAATCAGGTGTACGGCGACGCAGAAATATCACGGCCTGCGTCGCTTTGCCAAACCGGTTATCCCCAGGCGTGCCCGCAAAACCACCCAGTTCAACCAGCATGCCAACCATAATCAGCGTGGGAATAAAGCGCCCCACCACCCACTGAGCGTCGCCCGGTAGCATTGACCAGTGCCCCGCCATCAGCATCCAGGCCAAAATAAACAGCAGCGCCCACTGGCCGCCTTTGTTACGGTCATGCAGCCTTTTCACCAGCACAGCGCTGGAGGGCCACATCAGGGCTACCACGCAGAATGCAGCGGTCTGGGTATCGAGTAAATTATTGCCCGCCAGTGTAAACAGCAACACCAGCATCAGCAGCCAGACGGCCTGCCAGATCCAGAAGTCGCGTCGTCCCAGACGGCCACGAAAAGAGAAACACCATTGCTGTAACGTCATTATTTTTATCTCAGAGTCCGGGTGCCCTTTGACTTTGCCGGTCATTGTCCGTTTTAATCTTGGGCTGAGTTTACTGGTTAGGGCCGATGAAATGAAGAACGCGATTTGGGCAGGGTTTGCACTGCTATCCGCAATGATGATCGCGGTGGCACATGCCGATCCGGATCCGCAAGACAGAACGGAGCATCTGCCTACCGCACCCTATCTGCTGGCCGGCTCCCCTACCTTTGATATGACTATCGGCCAGTTTCGCGAAAAGTATAATGCTGCCAACCCAGCGTTACCGTTGAGTGAATATCGCGCCATTGACAATCGTGACGATAAAAGCAATCTGACGCGTGCTGCCAGCAAGATCAACGAAAATCTTTATTCATCCACTGCGCTGGAGCAGGGAACCGGGAAAATCAAAACGTTGCAGATTACCTGGTTGCCTATTCCCGGGCCGGAACAGAAGGCCTCGCGCGATAAAGCACTGGCGTATATGGCAGCGCTGGTTCACTACTTCGAACCTATGCTCAGTAAAGAACAGAGCATGAAACGTGTGGAAGCGCTGATGACAAAAGGTAAGGGTTCCCGTTTTTACCAGCAGACTGAAGGCGCGCTGCGTTATATCGTGGCCGATAACGGCGATAAAGGACTAACTTTTGCCGTGGAACCCTTGAAGCTGGCGTTAAGCACGCCTTAAGCCACCCTGTGGAAAGGATGACGAAAAGCAAAGCCTTTACGATATTTGATCTCTATACTGTCTGGCAGACAATGCTGCCTGCTGGCAGCTTTAATACTCTCTAAGCGTGGAGGATACAATGCGACATCCATTAGTTATGGGTAACTGGAAACTGAACGGCAACAAACACATGGTCAACGAGCTGATCGCCGGTCTGCGTACCGAGTTGAGCGGTGTTGATGGTTGTGGTGTGGCGATTGCCCCGCCTGTGATGTATCTGGATCAGGCGAAGCATGCCATTTCCGGTAGCCATATCGCACTGGGTGCGCAGAACGTCGACGTTAACCTGTCTGGCGCTTTCACTGGTGAAGTCTCTGCCGACATGCTGAAAGACATTGGCGCGCAGTACATTATCATTGGTCACTCTGAGCGTCGTACTTACCACGCTGAGAGCGATGAGCTGATCGCGAAGAAATTCGCCGTGCTGAAAGCAGCAGGCCTGATCCCGGTGCTGTGCATCGGTGAAACTGAAGCGGAAAACGAAGCGGGTAAAACCGAAGAAGTTTGCGCACGTCAGATCGACGCAGTTCTGAACACCCAGGGCGCTGAAGCGTTCAACGGCGTAGTAGTGGCTTATGAACCTGTATGGGCTATCGGTACCGGCAAATCGGCTACCCCAGCTCAGGCTCAGGCAGTTCATAAATTTATTCGTGACCATATCGCGAAGAAAGATGCCACCGTTGCCGCTCAGGTCATCATCCAGTACGGCGGTTCTGTAAATGATAAAAATGCGGCAGAGCTGTTTGCCCAGCCAGATATCGACGGTGCCCTCGTGGGCGGCGCATCACTGAAAGCAGATGCTTTCGCCGTGATCGTTAAAGCTGCGGCCGCAGCGAAAAAAGCCTGATGATGCCTTCCTGCCCCTCCCGGGGCAGGAGTTAACCAAACTGCTCGATCAGCGCTTTTAACCGCAGCGCACTCCCGGTAAATCCTTCCTTTGGCAGAGTAGTCACACTCAGCACCAGCCCACGACGACCTTGATCCTGATACCACACTGATAGCGGAGTTGGAGCCATTCCATATGCCAGCGCCTCATGGGCGATACGCGTATCCTGGCACCCCTCAGGCAGGGCGATAATCACCGCCAGCGCCGCACGTGATGCCTGCGGAAACAAGGGTTGCAGCGCCGCCAGCAGCGCTATCAGTCGCTCGTTGTATAACCGCTTCATACGTCGTAAATGACGCATAAAGTGACCTTCAAGCAGAAATTCAGCCACCGCGTTATGCAAAACAAAAGATGAGGCCGGAGCCAGCAGCGCCGCCGCCTCGCCAAAATGTGCCGCCTGATGGGCCGGAACAACCAGATAGCCCAGACGCAGTGACGGGCTGAGGGTTTTACTGAAAGTACCGATATGCAGTACGCATCCGTCATCCAGCGCCGCCAGCGCCGGGGCAGCCCTCCCCTCAAGCTGCAATTCACCGAGGTAATCATCTTCAATAATCCAGCTTCCATGACGCCGCGCCCAGGCCAGCAGAGCAGCGCGCCGCTCCAGCGACAGCGTCATACCCAGCGGTGCCTGCTGGCCTGGGGTCACCAGTACCGCAGCGGCATCGGGTGCCTGCCGGATACCCTCCTCCACGCACAGGCCCTGCTCATCTACTGCCACGGGAATGGTCTCCACGCCCGCAAGGGTCAGCGCTTTACGCGCCAGCAGATAACCAGGATCTTCTGTCCATATCGCCTTGCCGCGTAAGCCCAGCGCAAGGCAGATCAGCCCGAGCGCACCGGCATAACCGTTGGTAATCATCACCTGGGAAGCCTGGCAACGTATGCCGCGAGCCATCGACAGATAGCTCACCAGCTGTTGACGCAGCGCCAGGCTGCCGCGCGGATCGGAATAGCCGGTCGGCTTACTGACCATTTCGCGGGCGTGGCGTGTCAGAATGCGCGACCAGACTTTGGCCGGAAAAGCATCATTGGCGGGAACGCCCATCTGGAAGGTCAGGGGCGGGCTGTCAAAAGCGTGGATAATCGCCGCCAGTGGAGCAATCACCCTGTCTTGCTGACGGCTTTCCCCCGGCGGCCGCTGGATATCAGTAACCCAGGTTCCCGCCGCTCCTTTCGCCACCAGCCGCTGACTATCAACCAGCATGTCATAAGCTGCGCGCACCGTACCGCGGGCTACGCCGAGCTGTGCAGCCAGATCGCGGCAGGAAGGCACACGAGATCCGGGCTTCAGACGCCCTTCGTCAATTGCCTGTGTTATCCCCTCGCGAATCTGTTCACTCAGCGACAGACCGGCTTCGCGCCGCAGTAAAATACCGGGAACGGATGGGCCACTATTTTTGTCAGTTCCTGGCACTTTCGACAACCCATTAAACGGAAGAAAATAGCACCCTACCCCTGATGAAAGGACAAGGCAATGAGCGAACGTATCGACTTCTACACCAGTGCACCGGCAGGCATGAAAGCGCTGGCGGCTGTTTCAGGCTATGTGGCCCAGAGCGGCCTGCCTCACGATATTACTGAATTAGCTTTTCTGCGGATCTCTGAGATTAACGGCTGTGCATACTGCATTGATATGCATACCAAAGCCTTAAATAAATCCGGGCTGCCATGGGACAAAATTGTGCTGACGAAAGTATGGCGCGAAGCGGGCGGCTGGTTCTCCTCCCGTGAGCAGGCGGCGCTTGCCTGGGCTGAGTCGCTGACGCTGATTTCACAGACCCACGCCCCGGACGAGGTTTTTGCTCAGGTGCAAGCGGAATTTAGTGACAAAGAGATAACCGACCTCACGATCGCTATTGGTTTAATGAATGCCTACAACCGTCTGGCGATCGGACTGCGTAAGTTGCCCGCCAGTGCACCCCGCCGTTAATTCCTGCCTGCTCAGATAGTTACCCCTGATCATGTTGCGGGATCCCTTCCCAGACAGCGGGCCTTTCAACGGCCCGTATAAATGTTACTTATTTTTTAATCCCTATCATTCTCATTTTTAATCTTTAAACACTTTTTTAATTAGCCCGTAACAATGATATATTTCAAATGCTTCTGAACAGCGATTAAGCACATTAAGTTGGTGTAGTTTACCGCTGTCAGCAATCCAGAAAGGGCGAAGCAGTCAGACCTACTCTCAAAAACCTGGCGCTGCTTCTCTTGTTAACATGTTGATTTCCTTCAACACGGAGATGTCGTCTCATGCGCAAACTGGCAGTAGAGAAGCACGTCGATGTATTACTGATCGGGGGTGGCGTGATGAGCGCAACACTCGGTACCTACCTGCAAGAGCTGGAGCCGGAATGGCGCATCGGCATGGTAGAGCGTCTGGATGGTGTGGCCGAGGAGAGCTCAAACGGCTGGAATAACGCCGGTACCGGCCATTCAGCCCTGATGGAGCTGAACTATACCCCGGAGAACGCGGACGGTTCTGTCGATATTAAAAAAGCGGTGGCGATTAACGAAGCCTTCCAGATCTCCCGTCGCTTCTGGGCGCATCAGGTGCAGCGTAATGTTCTGCACGATCCGCGCAGCTTTGTCACCAGCGTCTCACATATGAGCTTCGTCTGGGGCGAAGAAAACGTCTCATTCCTGAAGAAAAGATTCACCGCCTTGCAGCAGAGCACCCTGTTCCGCGGCATGGAGTACTCTGAAGATCCATCGCAAATCAAAGAGTGGGTGCCGCTGGTAATGGAAGGGCGTGACCGCACGCAGAAAGTTGCCGCGACGCGTATTCCCACCGGAACCGATGTGAACTTCGGTGAAATCACGCGCCAGCTGGTGGCATCTCTGCAAAAAAGCAAAAACTTTGAACGCCAGACCAGCCATGAAGTACGCGCGATTAAACGCAACGACGATGGCAGCTGGAGCATCACCGTATCCGACCTGAAAAACCACGATGAGAAAACAGTGATCAGGGCGAAATACGTGTTTATTGGTGCCGGTGGTGCTGCGCTGACGCTGTTGCAGGAGTCCGGTATTCCGGAAGCAAAAAACTATGCCGGCTTCCCGGTCGGCGGCGAATTCCTCGTAACCGACAACCCGGAAATAGTGCAGCGTCATCACTCTAAGGTGTATGGCAAGGCCTCGGTTGGTGCGCCGCCGATGTCGGTTCCGCATCTGGATTCCCGTACGCTGGACGGCAAGCAGGTACTGCTGTTTGGGCCGTTCGCCACTTTCTCCACCAAGTTCCTGAAACAGGGCTCGTTGTGGGATATGTTCGGCTCCATTACCCCATCGAACCTGATGCCGATGGTTCGCGTTGGCCTCGACAACTTTGACCTGGTGAAGTATCTGGTAGGTCAGGTGATGCTGAACGAAGATGACCGCATCAACGCCGTACGCGAATACTTCCCGGAAGCGCAAAAAGCCGACTGGCGCCGGGTGAAAGCTGGCCAGCGTGTGCAGATTATTCAAAAAGATGCTGAAAAAGGCGGCGTGCTGAAACTGGGTACCGAAGTTGTGACCTCGCAGGACGGGACGATTTCGGCCCTGCTCGGCGCCTCACCTGGAGCGTCTACCGCTGCACCGATTATGCTGGAGCTGATGAGCAAAGTGTTCAAAGAGCAGATGGTGTCAGCCGACTGGCAGAGCAAGCTGAAGGCGATTATTCCATTCTACGGTCAGCGCCTGAACGGTAACGTAGCCGCTACAGAGCGCGAGCTGGCAGAAACCAGCCGCATTCTGCAACTGGATTACGCGCCAATGAATCCGGCCGCCAACGACGAACCCGTTGTGACGGTGGACTCTGTGATCGGCAAATAAGATGTAACGGGCGCGGCATGCCACGCCTCTACAGAGTTTTACGGTTTTTGCCGATGCCGGGGCCAGGCGTGTCGCCGCCCTGTAAGCTTTTGCAATTAGCTTTAGGGGTCAGGCATGCCTGACCCGCCTCTCTCTGCAATGACTACAGATTAACTGCCTCCACCAGCATCCACATCGTTGTGGCCAGCAGTGACAGCGCCATCAGACTGTTAAACAGCTGTAGCTTCCACGCCACCTGCAAATGTTTCCCCAGCCTGTCGCCCATCATCGCCCAGATAAGAATGCACGGCAGATTCAGCGCCATAAAGCCCAGCATTACCGTGAGAATAGTGCTGTTCACCGTGTACATCAGCGCCACGTTAATCGCCATCAGCCACGCTTTGGGGTTCACTGCCTGGAACAGCACACCGCCTATAAAGGTCATTGGTCGCGCCTTCTCCCGCATTTCCGGCGCACCAGAGCGGAAGATCTTCCACGACAGCCATAAAAGATAGGTGCAGCCTGACAGCGTCAGCGGCAGACGCATCGCTCCCATCCATTGCAGCAGCACCTCAAGCATCGCCCCTGCCAGTGCAGTCTGTAATCCGCAGCCAATCATTACGCCGCTGACCATTGGCAAGGTGCGGCGTAAACCGAAGTTCACGCCTGAAGTCGCCAGCATCAGATTATTCGGGCCAGGGGTGATCGACATAACGGTGACATAGCTGATAAAAGAGGGATCAAGCATGATTTCTGTCCTGCATTTCAAAGGTGATTCTCAGTGTAATCAGCCGCCGACAATGGTAACAGATGCAGAAACTATGTATTGTTATGGGTACAAAAGCACAAAATAAACCACTGTACCCATATACTGAGGAGAGCATTGTGTCCATCGCTGAAATGCCGATAACGCTATACCATCAGCTGGCCGAAACTCTGGCTGAGGCGATCCATCAGGGTACCTATATGCCCGGCTGTCGCCTGCCTGCTATTCGTCGCTGTGCCAGCAACCATCAGGTCAGCGTAAACACCGTGCTCACCGCCTATCGCATCCTGGAAGATCGCGGACTGATTGAAGCCCGCCCGCAGTCGGGCTATTACGTGCGGGATACTCTTCCCTCACTGACCCGTCAGGCTTTTTCACGCACCAGCGTTCGCTCCCCGAGCAGTGAAAAACTTGATCTTATTGATACGGTATTCGCCGCACAGAACCATAGCGAGTACACCAATATTTCGCTGGCGTGCCCGCAGAGTGGTGATTTTTTCCCGACGGCGAAGATCGGCCGCATTATTGCCTCGCTGCTGCGGCGCGAGCCTGAGCTGATTGGCCGTTATGCGCTGCCACCGGGCAGCCTGCGCCTGCGGCGTGAAATTGCCCGCCGCTCCAGAGAGCTGGGAATTACCCTGAGCGCCGAAGATGTCACCCTGACACATGGCTGTATGGAAGCGTTGCAACTCGGCCTGCGTGCGGTTACCCGACCGGGAGACTGCGTGGGGGTAGAGACACCGACCTATTTTTATCTGTTCCCGCTGCTGGCCAGCCTCGGCCTGAAAGTCGTTGAGATACCGACGGATCCGCAATACGGGCTGTCGCTGGATGCTCTGGAGCTGCTGTTACAGGAGAAACGCATCCAGGCGCTGATTGCCATGCCGAATGCGCAGAACCCGCTGGGAAGCAGCATGACGCTGGAGGGTAAAAAGCGGCTGGCGCGGCTGGTAAATCACCATCAGGTACCGCTGCTGGAAGATGGCCTGTACACAGAGCTGCAATTTTGCTGGCCGTTAAGCCCGGCAGTGAAGGCCTTTGACGAGGACGGCTGGGTGATGTACTGCACCAGCTTTACCAAAACCGTCGCCCCTGATTTCCATCTTGGCTGGATAGCCGCCGGGCGTTTCAGCCAGCAGCTGGCGCGCCTGAAGGCGGTCTCCTCGCTGGCCGAGTCACGCCTGTTGTCAGAAGCTCTGGGGCATTTTCTCGAATCGGGCGGCTACGATCATCATCTGCGTACGCTGCGCCGCCGTTACGCGGCACAGCTGGAAGAGGCGCGCGGCATTATTGCCCGCCATTTCCCTCAGGGGACACGCGCCACCCGCCCCAGCGGCGGCTTTGTATTCTGGGTAGAGTTGCCGGGTAATGTCGACAGCGTCGAGCTGTTTCATCGCCTGTTGCAGGAGAAGATCTGCCTGACACCGGGAGCGCTTTATACGCTATCCGATCGCTGTAACAACGCGCTGCGCCTCTCATGCTGTTATCCGTTTGATGAACGCTATACCTGGGCGCTGAAACGCACCGGAGAAGTGGCTTGTGAAATGAGCGGGATTGCAGCAGGTATCTGAAGAGGGGCTGCCTGACAAAGCCAGCCCGCACAGCGTTTAAGGGGTACCGTTACGCCCCCAGTTGGCATAGCCTTTACGCGCCGTCAGACGTTCATAATAGGCGCGTACCGCAGGCAGCTCCACATGCTCCAGCGGCGTTTCATACCAGCGGTTAACGGACAGACCAATCGGAATATCCGCCAGAGAGAAAGAGTTCCCGGCCACATAAGCCCCGGTGCGCTCCAGCTGCTGGTTTAAAATCCCCATGGTATAGGCCCAGCCTTTTGACGCGGCGGCCAGCAGGCGCGGATCCTGATGTGCCGGAGAGTGGCGCACCAGCGACATAAATGCATAACGCCAGGAGGTGTTCAATTCGGTGGCCTGCCAGTCAATCCACTGATCGACCCGCGCACGCGCCTTCGCCTCAACCGGGTACAGGGCTTCGCCGCCGTAGGCGTTCGCCAGATAACGAATAATGGTGTTGGACTCCCACAAGATAAAATCACCGTCCTGAATCACCGGGATCAGCGCATTAGGATTCATCGCCTTAAATTCAGCCTCCTGCGGCGACTTAAAGCCATCGCCCCACTCCTCGCGGTGAAAGGCAATATTCAGTTCATCGCACAGCCACAGCACCTTTCTGACATTGATGGATGAAGCACGTCCGAGTATTTTCAGCATAAAATCATCACTTTTTTTAACCACTGTGGTTTATTAATACCCATAATAGTCGGTACTGACAACCGCCATTCAGGTCGTCAGCCCATGGAACCTTCTCACTGACAGGAAGAGCTATGACGCAATTACGCGCTTTTAAACAGGTCGATGTCTTTACTTCCACGCCGTACAACGGTAATCCACTCGCGGTGATTATGGATGCCAGCGGCCTTAGCGATGAGCAGATGCAGTCGATCGCCCGCTGGACTAACCTGTCGGAAACAACCTTTGTTCTTCCGCCCACCGACCCGGCTGCCGACTATCGGGTGCGTATTTTCACCCCGGATACGGAGTTCCCGTTTGCAGGCCATCCTACGCTCGGTACCGCGCATGCGCTGCTGGAGTCGGGTATCGTCCTGAAACAATCCGGCCAGATTATTCAGGAGTGCGGGTTGGGTCTGGTACGGGTAAAGATCAGTGAAGATGGTGCGCTGGCTTTTGCTGCCCCCGAAGCGATTCTTACTCCATTTAACGACGCGCCGATTAGTAATGCGCTGAACAGCAACCAGCTGGAAGAGCAGCTCCCGGTCATGATTGCCGATATGGGTATTCGCTGGCTGCTGGTGCCGATGACCTCGGCTGATGCCGTGCTGGCACTTAAGCCAAATGCAGTAGAGTTTGCCCGCCTGGTGCAGAAAGCCCGGGTTGATGGCGTGGCACCCTTTGGGCCGCTGGCTGGTGCAGATGAGCAATATGAAGTGCGTGGCCTGCTGATTGAGCAAGGGGCGCTGGCGGAAGATCCCGTTACCGGCAGCGCCAACGCCTGTCTGGCACGTTACTTCCAGGCACGTGGCGTGGAGCTGGATTATCGTGTGCGCCAGGGAACCGCCCTCAAACGTGCCGGCCGCCTCAGCGTGCGCTATGCAGCCGATGGTATCTGGATCGGCGGCCAGACCGTCACCGTCATCGACGGTAAAATTCGTCTGTAAAATGAAAAAAGGCGACCTGTCAGCGGGTCGCCCATACCTGCATTACAGGAACATCCCGCCTGACGCTTCAATACGCTGGCCGTTCACCCAGCGGCACTCCTCGCTAAACAGTGCCGCAACCGCATGACCGATATCATCCGGCAGCCCGACGCGCCCCAGGGCGGTCTGTGACGCCACAAAGGCATTCATTGCCGCATCATCACGCACTCGCCCGCCGCCGAAATCAGTCTCAATAGCCCCCGGGGCCAGGATATTAACCGCAATACCACGGGCACCCAGCTCTTTGGCCTGATAGCGCGTCAGCACTTCCATCGCTCCTTTCACCGCTGCATACGCACTGGAACCCGGCATGCTGAAACGGGCGAGGCCGCTGGAGACATTGAGGATACGCCCACCGTCAGCCATAAATGGCAGCAGGGTCTGGGTCAGGAAAAATGGCCCCTTAAAATGAACGTTCACCAGCTGGTCAAACTGCGCTTCCGTGGTATCAGTAAATGGCACATACAGACCTGTTCCTGCATTGTTTAATAAATAGTCAAAGGTTTCACGCTGCCAAACGGTTTTCAGCTGGCGAACAACTTTGGCGGCAAAAGCGCTGAAGCTGTGACTCTCCGCGACATCCAGTGGAAGAGCCACCGCACGGGCACCCAGCGCCTGAATGCGGGCAACTACGTCCTCCGCTTCCTGCTGCTGGCTACGATACGTCAAAATCACATCAATACCCTTCGCGGCGAGTTTCAGGGCTGCATTCTGGCCTAAACCGCGGCTGCCGCCGGTAATCAGTGCTATTTTCTGGCTCATTTTTTTCTCCAGGGAGTGGGCTGTGGACAAAAAAGAGGATATTACCTGCCAGCTGATCTATAAATGTCTTCAGATACGCTTCACTGTTCCATTAATCACAACAATGAGCAAAGTAATGGATAAAATTCACGCAATGCAGGTGTTTGTCAGAGTGGCGGAAATGCAGAGTTTTACCAAAGCAGCGGAGAGCCTGGGTCTGCCCAAGGGCAGCCTGTCGCGGCAGATCCAGGCGCTGGAAAATAGCCTCGGTTCACGTTTACTGCATCGCACAACCCGCCGGGTACAGCTTACCCAGGATGGACAGGTTTACTTTGAACGCTGCCGCGATGTGCTCGCCACGCTGGATGAGATGGACTCTCTGTTTCAACACGATCCGGCGACCCTGAGCGGGCGGCTGCGGGTCGATATGCCGGTCAGTCTGGCCAGTAACTATCTGATCCCGTTACTGCCAGACTTCCTGCAACACTATCCGGGAATTGAGCTGGAACTGAGCAGTAGCGACCGACGGGTGGATGTGATTCGCGAAGGTTTCGACTGCGTAGTGCGCGTTGGTGTGCTGGAGGATTCCGGGTTGATTGCACGTCATCTCGGCCATCTGCCGCTGATTAACTGTGCCAGCCCGGATTATCTGGCGCGTTTTGGTACGCCGGATTCGCTGGAAGATCTCTCTCAGCATGCGATGGTGCATTACAGTCAGCACCTGGGCGGGCAGCCTGGCGGCTTCGAATATGACGACGGTAAAACCACGCGGCTGATTAAGACCGGCGGAGTGATGACCGTGAACAGTACTGAGACCTACCGCGCCGCCTGTATCGCGGGGTTGGGGATTATCCAGGTACCGCGAGCAGGAGTATCGCAGGCATTAAAAGAGAAAAAGCTGGTGGAGATTATGCCGCAATTCCGGGCACCGGCAATGCCTGTATCCCTGCTCTATCCACACCGCCGTAACCTGGCGCGCCGGGTTCGGGTGTTTATTGAATGGATCAGCCAGGCGCTTGCACGTTACGTCACCTGATCAGCAGGCTATAATAAGCAGCAGTATGATATTTAAATAAGGATGAAGAAGGATTCATGGCAGAGAAGCAACAACGCACGACCCAACCCACTGAGCAACCAGCAGAGAAGCCGCTTATCAACCTGAAAACCGGTAACCCTACGGTGGATAAATCCCTGACACGTTTATCACGTTTTGTTGAGTGGTTCCGCGCTATTCCGGCGGTGGCGCATTTTATCCGTGCCGGTGAGCGCTTTAACGATCGTCTTGGCAGCCAGTTTGGCGCGGCGATCACTTACTTCTCATTTCTCTCACTGATTCCAATTTTGATGGTCTCATTTGCTGGCGTCGGTTTTGTACTGGCTTCCAATCCAGATCTGATGGCTAAACTTATCAACACCATCGTCAGTAATATCAGCGACCCCTCGCTGGCTGCTACGCTAAAGAGCACGGTAAATACCGCCATCCAGCAGCGTACCACCGTCGGTCTGACCGGTCTGCTGGTGGCGCTTTACTCCGGAATTAGCTGGATGGGAAATCTGCGTGAAGCGATACGCGCCCAGTCTCGCGATGTGTGGGAGCGCGCGCCGCAGGATCAGGAAAAAATCTGGTTTAAATATACACGCGACTTTATTTCACTGACCGGCCTGGTGCTGGCGCTGATTATTACGCTGTCGCTGACATCGATTGCCGGAGCGGCACAGGCGTCAATCGTTCATGCTCTGGGGCTGGATGGCATTGAATGGCTGCGTCCGGCGCTGACGCTGATCGCCCTGTCGATCTCCATTTTCGCCAACTACCTGCTGTTCCTGTGGATCTTCTGGATACTTCCGCGCCATAAGCCACGCAAGAAAGCCCTGTTCCGTGGCACGTTACTGGCGGCAATAGGTTTTGAAGTGATTAAATTTATTATGACCATTACCCTGCCCAAGCTGGCATCTTCACCTTCCGGTGCGGCATTCGGCTCAGTACTGGGACTGATGGCCTTTTTCTATTTCTTTGCACGTCTGACGTTGTTCTGTGCGGCCTGGATAGCCACCGCCCAATATAAGAATGACCCCGAAGCAGGGCAAAAAGACCAGACGAAATAGAGACCAAAGGGGCCGGACAGACGGCCCCTTTATTTTTAATGCCCGCCGCTCACCTTAAGTAAGGCACAGCTATGATCCTGTAACTCTTCTGCCGAAGCACGGTTCAGCATCAGCAAATTGCTTTTCACTACCATCATGGCCCGCTTGCCCTCGCCTAATGCGGCGATGGCGATACCGTAACTGCCCATATTCTCACGCGCCCCCGGCAGCTCATTGGCAAGGCGTATAAATGGGCTGGTGCGTTTAAATTCATCACGGGTTATCATTCTTATCTGATATTCATGCTCGCCAAGAAGCTGACTTTGCCATTTATCATTCAGGCGTGGAGCCAGTGCATCCAGCTGCTGCCGAATATCCGCACGCAGGCAGGAAATATGAATATGCAACTGATCCTGGGTACGTCCCCAGCGTGAATTAACCGCCAGTGAATAGACCTGATCATCAATAACTGCACCATATCTCTCTTCCATAAAATGGCGTGCGCGCCATGCTTCTGCCAGGTAGTTAGGCGAGGCCGGATTAAGCAGCTTTTGGCTCTCCACCCCTGTAACTTTCGCCACTGGCATCAGTAAAAATTGCAGTGCACCATTTCGGTCTTTTAATACGACATACCCATCCTGAATATTCACCTGCCGACAGGGGGACGGATCATTTCTTTGCTCCTGGCCGGGAACACACTGCTGACTGACTATTTTCCATAGCTGGTCAGAATTGTTTAAATAATTCAGAGCAATATAAGTACAGCAGACGGTTAACAGCACCACCATAGTAATCAGCGCAATTATAATCCGCCTTCGTCCCAGCATCTTTTCAAAACCTCTACATATTCGTTGTTCACAATGTAGTCTAAGCCGGGAAGAATATCATGTGAAATCATCACAAGGCGGAACTTTTACTGGAAAGTTACCATTGATTGAAACACTTAAATCAAATAACAAAAAAAGGGCCGACTAATGTCGACCCTCGATTGCAAATAACATCAAATAGACTAGCGTTTCATTACCTGGTCGTAGGTACCACCCTCTGCAAAGTGGGTTTTTTGTGCCTGTGCCCAGCCACCGAACTTATTATCGATAGTAAACAGTTTAACCGGCTGGAAGGTGCTGGCATATTTCTTCGCTACTGCCGCATCACGTGGACGATAGAAGTTCTGCGCGGCAATTTCCTGCCCTTCGGTTGAGTAGAGATACTTGAGATATTCATCAGCCACTTTACGGGTATCACGCTCGTCCACTACTTTGTCGACGACGGAGACCGTTGGTTCTGCGAGGATAGACTCACTGGGTGTGATGATATCAAACTGGTCTTTGCCCAGTTTGTTGACCGCCAGATACGCCTCGTTTTCCCATGCAATCAGCACATCACCGATGCCACGTTCAACGAAGGTATTAGTGGCACCACGTGCGCCGGAATCCTGCACTTCAACGTTTTTAAACAGCGCCTTCACATAGGCCTGGGCTTTCGCCTGATCGCCGTGATTCTGATCCAAAGCCCAACCCCAGGCTGCCAGATAGTTCCAGCGGGCACCGCCTGAAGTTTTCGGGTTTGGGGTAATAACAGAGACGCCAGGTTTAATTAAATCCTGCCAGTCATGAATTTGTTTCGGGTTGCCTTTACGTACCAGGAACACGATGGTGGAAGTATAAGGTGCGGAGTTATCCGGCAGACGTTTGATCCAGTTTTTATCAATGCGTCCCCGCTCGGCAATCGCATCAACGTCAGACGCCAGCGCCAGCGTTACCACATCGGCTTTAATACCGTTAATCACTGACGTCGCCTGCTTGCCAGAGCCGCCGTGTGACTGGCGGATCACCACGTTATCGCCAGTTTCCTGCTTGTAGTGCGCACTGAAAGCCTTGTTGTACTGTTCATACAGCTCACGGGTTGGATCATATGACACGTTCAGCAGCTGAATATCCTTCGCCAGCACGCTGGTTGAGGCCAGTAACAGGGTAATTCCCACACTCCACTTCTTCATTGCACGCACTCCCAAAGGTTTTATCTGGTAAGGAGCGTGACACAAAGTTTTGAGTGAATTAAAGAATTAAAAATTAGCTGTAATAACTATATGGAATAACGCTTTGCATAATAAAGGCGCTGACCCGCAGCGCCTTGTTTTTTATCAGTAAAGTTTTTTGGCGGTATCCAGCCAGTCACCTTTAAATGGACGCTTCATATTTTCAATGGCGTCGATGATGTCATGATGCACCATCTTCTCATTCTGAATACCCACGCAGCGACCGCCGTAACCCTGTAACAGCAGCTCGATGGAATAGGCACCCATACGTGAGGCGAGGATACGGTCATAGGCAACCGGCGCACCGCCGCGCTGAATATGGCCCAGCACCGTGGCACGTGTCTCGCGCTTGGTCTCTTCTTCGATGTATTTAGCCAGTTCGTCGATATCGCAGATGTGCTCGGTAATCGCTACGATGGCGTGTTTTTTACCTTTCGCAATACCGGCTTTAATCTCACCCACCAGCTCTTCGCGAGTGTATGGAATTTCCGGCAATACAATAAATTCGCAACCACCCGCAATCGCTGCCGCCAGGGTCAAATCACCGCAGTAACGTCCCATCACTTCTACGATGGAGATACGCTGATGTGAGGATGAGGTATCACGCAGACGGTCAATGGCCTCAACCACGGTTTCCAGCGCGGTGAAATAGCCAATGGTGTAATCCGTACCGGCTACGTCATTATCAATGGTGCCCGGCAGCCCAATACAAGGGAAACCCATCTCAGTCAGGCGTTTTGCACCCATGTAAGAGCCGTCACCGCCAATCACTACCAGCGCATCAATGCCGCGCTTTTTCATGTTCTCGATAGCAACCGTACGCACTTCATCATTACGGAACTCAGGGAAACGCGCCGAGCCCAGGAATGTGCCGCCACGATTAATCATATCTGACACGCTGTAGCGATCCAGGTTGACCATTCGGTCTTCATACAGGCCCAGATAGCCGTCATAAATACCACAAACTTCTAAACCTTCACTGAGTGCGGCGCGAACTACACCCCGGATCGCAGCATTCATACCTGGGGCGTCGCCGCCGCTTGTCAGTACACCGATTTTTTTGATCATGACAACCTCTGAACTTGATGATGCAAATGATGTGTTCTGGACGCCGGAGCGGGGTCGACAGCGTGCGAACGAGATAACCGACTCAATTAATGGCAATAGTATATCAAACCCTGCCAGCTGAATTGATTCAGGTCAGGCAACTTTCGGCTATTTTTTTTGCGCTGTATCACGTTTCAAACAGTGTAAACGCTAACCTTTTCATTTAAAAACGATTTACAACTCAAATTTACCCTGCGGCCTGTCAGGTAATACCGAGCAGGGATCCTGGTGAATAATCACATCGGAACCTGGAAACTTATGCAGCAGCGCCATTTCAACCTGCTCGGCTATCTGATGAGCCTGGTACAGCGGAAGATGATCGTCCATTTCCAGATGCAGCTGAATAAAGCGCGTCGGCCCGGACTGGCGGGTGCGGATATCATGCGCCCCCTGAACGCCAGGCCATGCTGCAATGATATCGACAATCGCCTGATGTTCTTCAACAGGAAGCGCACGATCAAGCAAAGCCTGAACAGCCTCATAGCCCATACGCAAAGCACTATACAAAATCCACACGCCAATCCCTAGCGCAAACAGGGCATCGGCACGATGGAAGCCATTCCAGCTTAATGCCAGCGCCAGCAGAATAGCACCGTTCATAACCACATCAGACTGATAGTGCAGCATATCGGCTCGAATAGCCTGACTGCGGGTACGGCGGACAACCCAGCGCTGGAAAGCAACCAGGATCAGCGTGGAGAAAAGGGCAATTACCGTCACCACCATCCCCACCAGCGGTGCTTTCATCGGCTCAGGAGAAGCAAGGTGCTGTAAACCCGTAAGGAATAAAAACAGCGCAGAGCCGGAGATAAACATGCTCTGCGCCAGTGCCGCGAGAGATTCAGCTTTGCCGTGACCGAAGGTGTGCTCTGCATCAGCGGGTTGCAGTGAGTAGCGCACCACCAGCAGGTTAGTCAGCGAAGCAGCAATATCCACCAGTGAATCCACCAGCGCTGCCAGCACGCTCACCGAACCGGTGTACCACCAGGCAAAAATTTTCATAATCAGCAGCAACGAAGCCAGTGCCGTAGCCGCAAGGGCCGCTGCATTGACCAGGCGCGCATAGTTCGCATTCATGGCATACCCCGGTGATATCGGAGAGCTAAGTATACTGGATTTCAGGCAAAAAAAAGCCCGCTGCTCGCGCGGGCTTCTTGCTCATCAATCTGAGTGCTGCTGCTAACCGTATCTGCGGGCGAACTCTTCATCGGAGGTGCACAGATAAATAATTGCTTCCACCAGCGCTACCAGTGCGGGGATGAACGTCCAGCAAAAAACAAGATACAAAATCCCCTGGCCGATTCTGTTTAAATAAAATTTATGCAGGCCAAAACTGCCTAAAAAGAGAGCCAGCAGAGCCGCTGCAATCTTGTTTTTCTTTCCAATACCCGTATTTTGCATTGCGCCACAATTTGGGCATACCAGCGCACTGCTGTGCACTTCCTTACCGCAGCCACGGCAAAAAACCATCCCTGACATATATCCTCCTGATAGATTTAAATTCCCGTAGATTATATGCGGATCTAAATCAATCCTATAGCTACGGGTGATGATAAAAAGTGCTATACGCACAGGCTGATAGCTTAGAATCCGCCGCCCTCTATCCCGGCTGTTATCGCCGGATAAATGCAGATAATAGCGAACATTGCGAGGGTTAAGTTGAAATTAATATCATATAATTTGTGTGATTTTTCTCCATCGCAACTTAGCTACTACCACATCAGCAGCGCCTGATGTTTTATCAAAAGGATCTTCACCCTTATGGACGAGAGCGATCGGTACAATTGCCAGTTATTTACCGTAGAAGACAGCCACTACCTGCTGACCAACGGGCCGGATTATATTAGCCGTGTATTGCGTAACGGGATTGCGTGGGAAACCGACACGCTCGCGATAGGCCAACGCCTGATTGAAGGTATCAGCGCCCCTGTACTGCTCGATATCGGTGCTAATCTGGGAGCATGGTCTGTCCCGATGGGCATCCATATTCGTCGTTCCGGCGGAAAGCTACATGCGTGGGAGCCTCAGCGTCAGGTCTACTATCAGCTCTGTGCCAATCTGTTTATTAATAATCTGACCCACTGCGTTGCACATCATGGAGCCATCGGTGATTACGCAGGGGAAATTGATGTGCCGGTGCTGGATGTTATGCAGGACGCCAATCTGGGAGCACTCTCACTGCTGCCTGAAGTTTATAAGTTTCAGCGGGAGCAAAAATCTGAGTATTGCGAGACGGTACCGATTACTACGCTTGATCTACTTAATCTTCCTCGCGCAGACCTGATAAAAATTGACGTTGAAGGGATGGAATATGAAGTATTGGCCGGTGGGAAAAACTGGCTGGAGCAGATGGACTACCCTCCGGTTATTTTTGAAATCTGGAGCGATACAATCTCGCCTACGAAGAGAAAACAGGAAAAGTTAATCGCGATGATGCGCGATGAGATGCAGTATGAAGTTGTACTGCTTGGAGAACTTGCCGTAGCCCAGCATAAGAACCATAAACGGCTGAACATTACGCTGCATAAACAGGGTTATTCTCTGGCAAAGCCCACTCATTTTGGGATGAGTTTCCTCCCTTAGAGGTTTAATTGCTCATTGTTCTGACAAGAAATTTAGAGCAAAAAAAACCCCGCCATCATGGCGGGGAAGACAGGGATGTGTCTATGGCAAGGAAAAACAGGGATACTTGGTACTGTCGGGACTACCTTACGGGGTACTACTTGCTGCCTGCAGCGGTGAAAACTGCTGCATATTTGTTAGCCTGCGCATCTCTTCAAAGCGCCGCTGATGTTTCTTTTCCAAAACGTCCTGCTGCTGTGGCGTTAACAGGTGATACATCTGGTTGCGAACCCTGGCCATCTCGACCTGGCGCGCTACCTCAGCCTGTGAAATTTTCTCCGCCTGAGCCTGATAGGCCGCTTGATCAAATTTATCTGCAATAATCAGTTCGTGAAGTCGTTCTAAATCGTTAATACTTATAGGAGAACGATCGTGTCGTGCCTGCTGCATCAGATCTCTCAGCTGCTGACGCTGCTGTTCTGTGAGGTTGATGCCATCAAACATATGACTCTGAGGAACCTGTCTCAGTGTACGGTTTGCTCCGTCATCCTGATGCATTTCGTCAGTCGTCGTGACGTTGTCAGCCCATGCGGCGGAGAGAGTGAGCATCAGCGCCGGAACCACAACGACGGCGGTAACTTTACGCATCGTTTACTCCCAAGTTTGTTTCCGTATTTCGATTCAACGAGAATGAGTCTACGGCCCCCGCTGCAAACATGCGTCAGGGGGTGTAAAACTACGTAAAGTCATGGATTGAGCGCATTCGTTCACGGTATTTTGCCTGCGGAGGGCAATAAAAAATGAATAAGATCCTGTTGGTTGACGATGACCGCGAATTGACTTCGCTGCTTAAAGAACTGCTTGAAATGGAAGGTTTTAATGTTCTGGTTGCCGGCGACGGCGAACAAGCACTGGCAATGCTCGACAGCACTGTCGATCTGCTATTACTGGATGTGATGATGCCGAAGAAAAACGGCATTGATACCCTGAAAGAACTGCGTCAGCAGCATCAGACGCCTGTCATTATGTTAACCGCACGCGGCAGTGAACTGGATCGTGTGCTTGGACTTGAACTGGGGGCTGATGACTATCTGCCTAAGCCGTTTAACGACCGTGAACTGGTTGCGCGTATACGCGCCATTCTGCGCCGTTCAAACTGGAGCGAACAGCAGCAGCAGCAGCACGACAACAGCTCACCAACGCTGGAAGTTGACTTACTGCGCCTGAATCCGGGCCGTCAGGAAGCCAGCTTTGACAATGAGACACTGGATTTAACCGGTACTGAATTTACGCTGCTCTACCTGCTTGCCCAGCATCTGGGGCAGGTGGTATCACGTGAGCATCTCAGCCAGGAAGTTCTGGGCAAGCGGCTGACACCGTTTGACCGGGCAATTGATATGCATATCTCTAACCTGCGGAGAAAACTGCCGGAGCGCAGGGATGGCCTGCCGTGGTTTAAAACACTGCGCGGTCGGGGATACCTGATGGTGTCTGCTACATGATATCCAGCCTGACCACCCGCATCTTTGCCATTTTCTGGCTAACTCTGGCACTGGTACTGATGCTGGTGTTAATGCTGCCCAAGCTTGACTCCCGTCAGATGACCCCGCTGCTGGATAGTGAGCAGCGGCAGGGATTGATGATTGAGCAGCACATTGAGGCGGAGCTGAGTCAGGATCCGCCCAATGATTTAATGTGGTGGCGCAGGCTGTTTCGCGCCATCGATAAATGGGCTCCGCCGGGTCAACGCCTGCTGCTGGTTACCAGCGAAGGGCGCGTGATTGGCGCACAGCATAGCGAAATGCAGGTGATCCGTAATTTTATCGGCCAGTCCGATAATTCCGATCATCCGCAGAAGAAAAAATATGGCCGACTGGAGATGGTCGGCCCGTTTTCCATACGGGATGGAGAAGATAATTATCAGCTGTATCTGATCCGTCCGGCGGGCAGTTCTCAGCTTGATTTTATCAACCTGCTGTTTGACCGTCCGCTATTGCTGCTGATTGTCACCATGCTGATTAGCTCCCCGCTGCTGTTGTGGCTGGCGTGGAGCCTGGCGAAACCGGCACGTAAGCTGAAACATGCGGCCGATGATGTTGCCGCGGGCAACCTGCGCCAGCGGCCTGAACTGGAGTCTGGCCCGCAGGAGTTTCTCGCAGCGGGTGCCAGCTTTAACCAGATGGTCAGTGCGCTGGAACGCATGATGACGGCCCAGCAGCGACTGCTGTCCGATATCTCCCATGAGTTGCGCACTCCGCTGACGCGTCTGCAACTGGCGACCGCACTCATGCGCCGCCGTCATGGTGAAGGCAAAGAGCTGGGACGCATCGAAATGGAGGCGCAAAGGCTGGATGGCATGATTAACGATCTGCTGGTGTTATCGCGTACTCAGCATACCAATGCGCTGGTCAGTGAGGCTATTAAGGCTAATCACCTGTGGTCTGATGTACTGGAAGATGCGCGCTTTGAAGCGGAACAGATGGGGAAAACCCTGGAAGTGCCATACCCGCCAGGGCCGTGGCCGCTGTACGGTAACCCCAGTGCGCTTGAAAGTGCGTTGGAAAATATTGTTCGTAACGCACTGCGCTATTCACATAGCAAGATTTCTGTCAGCTTTGCCGTGGATAAACAGGGTATTACCGTGCATGTTGACGATGACGGCCCGGGTGTCAGCCCGGAGGATCGTGAACAAATTTTCCGTCCATTCTATCGCACGGATGAAGCACGCGATCGTGAATCCGGCGGAACTGGTCTTGGGCTGGCAATCGTCGATAATGCTATCCAGCAGCATCGTGGCTGGGTCAAAGCTGATGACAGCCCGCTTGGCGGGTTGCGTCTGACACTCTGGCTACCGCTGTATACCACCAAGAGCGAATAATTTGCTATTCTTCGGCCCTCGTTCCTGAGGGCCTGTCAGATGCTAAATATCGTTTTATTCGAACCCGAAATCCCGCCGAACACGGGCAACATTATCCGCCTGTGTGCCAATACTGGCTTTAAACTGCACTTAATCGGGCCGCTCGGCTTTGCCTGGGATGACAAACGGCTGCGCCGTGCCGGGCTGGATTACCATGAATTCACCGCAGTTACCCACTATGACGGCTATGCGGCGTTTACAGCCGCAGAAGCGCCACAGCGCATCTTTGCCCTGACAACAAAGGGAACGCCTGCTCACAGCGCTGTGAGCTATCAGGCTGGGGATTATCTGCTGTTTGGCCCGGAAACACGCGGCCTGCCTGCTACCATCCTCGATGCGCTGCCTGCTTCGCAAAAAATCCGTATCCCGATGATGCCAGACAGCCGCAGCATGAATCTTTCGAACGCCGTTTCAGTGGTGGTTTATGAAGCGTGGCGGCAGCTGGATTACGCAGGGGCGTTAATTAAGAAGTAACGGAGGGAGGTAGAATTCACGCCTCTACCAAGGGCCGTCGGTGTCGCAGCAAGTTTGAATTCGGCCAGCGCGCAGCAACCGGAGCGTACACAGAGTACGTGAGGATTGCGGGCACTGCCCGGATTCAAAATCGCAAGTAAACCAGGCTAACCAACTAGATTCCGTCGCCGAATTCGAAGCCTGGCACCATGCCATTAAAATGCTGATCCATATCCATGGATGGCTTATCGCTATTCGGCTTACCGACAATACGTGCAGGAACACCTGCGGCAGTGGTATGCGGCGGTATAGGCTGTAACACGACCGAACCGGCCCCGATTTTTGCCCCGCGCCCGACTTCGATATTGCCGAGAATCTTGGCACCAGCGCCAATCATCACGCCTTCGCGGATCTTAGGATGGCGATCGCCACTGGTTTTACCGGTACCGCCTAAAGTGACAGATTGCAGAATCGATACATCATCTTCGATCACCGCCGTTTCCCCCACCACAATACCGGTTGCGTGGTCGAGCATAATGCCACGGCCAATTTTCGCCGCCGGATGAATATCCACGGCAAAGGAGACTGAAATTTCGTTTTGCAGATAAACCGCCAGCGCACGGCGTCCTTCATTCCACAGCCAGTGCCCTATGCGATAAGCCTGCAACGCATGGAAGCCTTTCAGGTACAAAAGAGGTGTGGAGTACTTATCTACCGCGGGGTCGCGCTGACGCACCGCCTGAATGTCACAGGCAGCAGAAATGATCATTGATGGATCCTGCCGATAGGCATCCTGAATCACTTCACGGATAGCGATCGCTGGCATGATCGGGTTAGCCAGTTTATTGGCCAGCATGTAGCTCAGAGCACTGCCCAGGTCATCATGCTTGAGCAGAGTAGCGTGATAAAAGCTGGCCAGCATCGGTTCACAGTCGGCCAGCGCACGCGCTTCGGTCTTGATGTTATCCCAGATCAGTTCGGGTTCTACACACGGCATGGCTCTCTCCCAATTAAAAATGGCGTCCGATCAGACGCCACATGCTACAACACGCCCGGTTCAGCTCCCGCTGTTTTCGTCCTTCCTTGTGCGACCGAGCAGACTTAATGCTGCCTCGCGTGCATTTTTTCCGCAATAGAGAACCTGATAAATCTGCTCGGTAATCGGCATCTCCACACCAAAGCGCGCGGCCAGGGCCTTCACTTCTTTGGTGTTACGGAAACCTTCAACTACCTGACCGATGGTCTGCTGGGCACCTTCAACATCAGCACCCTGCCCCAGCATCATGCCAAACCGACGGTTACGCGACTGGTTGTCGGTACAGGTCAGCACCAGATCGCCCAGCCCCGCCATGCCCATAAAGGTGGTGGGATCGGCACCCAGCGCAGCGCCCAGACGGCTCATTTCGGCAAGGCCCCGGGTGATCAGCGCGGTACGCGCATTGGCACCAAAGCCAATGCCATCCGACATGCCAGCGCCGATAGCGATGACGTTTTTCACCGCCCCGCCCAGCTGCACGCCGATAAAATCAGGATTGTTATATACACGGAAGCTTTTGCCGCAGTGCAACAGTTGCTGTAAGTCTTCAGCGAATACCGCGTCCGTTGCCGCCAGGGCTATGGCCGTTGGCAGACCGGCTGCCAGCTCTTTCGCGAATGTCGGCCCGGAAATCACCGCCAGCGGAATAGCATCGCCCAGGATTTCACGCGCCACATCTTGCAGCAGACGTCCGGTTTCTTTCTCCAGACCTTTCGTCGCCCACACCAGACGTGAATCGGCACGCAGATGTGGCTTAATCTGCTGGAGCACATCACCAAACACATGGCTGGGAACCACCACCAGAAGATCACGACTGGCAGCTATCGCCGCGGCAAGGTCGGTTTCAAGATGAAGCGTATCCGGGAAAGGGACATCAGGAAGGAAAGCGGTATTACAACGGTCAGCCTGCAACTGAGCCTGGTGTTGGGGGTTATGACCCCACATCACCACTTCGTGACCGTTACGGGCCAGCGTAATCGCCAAAGCGGTGCCGTACGAGCCGGCACCGATGACGCTCATGGATGCATGAGAGCTATCCATTAAGCATCCTGCTGAGGAGCTGCACCTTCTGACTGCTGCAAATAGTTCATAAACAGCGCGTCAAAGTTAACCGGTGCAAGGTTCAGCTGCGGGAAGGTGCCACGGGATACCAGGCTGGTAACGCATTCACGTGCATACGGGAACAGAATGTTCGGGCAGTATGCACCCAGACAATGTGCCATCTGAGATCCTTCAATGCCGCCAATGGAGAAAATACCTGCCTGCTGCACTTCGCACAGGAATGCGGCATCTTCACCTACGGTTGCCGTGACAGTCACGCGCAGCACGACTTCATACACGTCGTCTGCCAGCTGGCTTGACGCGGTATCCAGATCCAGTTTGACTTCAGGCTCCCACTCTTTCTGGAAAACCTGTGGCGCGTTTGGCGCTTCGAAAGAGATATCTTTGGTATAGATACGCTGGATCAGGAATGACATCTCGGTATTGTTCTGTTCTGACATGGTACATAATCCTATTAGGTTAATAATCCGTTACTGTGCTGCAGCAATAGTCAGGCAATATGCGCCGTAATATATGCGCAGCCTTTCCTTATTTTAACAACGGGCTAAGACCGTCACGAGCCTCAAGTGCAAAGAGGTCGTCACAGCCGCCGATGTGCTGTGCATCAATAAAAATCTGTGGAACCGTGCTCCGGCCGCTACGTTTTATCATCTCTTCACGCAGGGAAGCATCCCCATCAATTGGGATTTCCTGAAAATTCACTCCTTTCTGACTCAGCAGCGCTTTCGCACGGTGACAGAAAGGACAGGTCGCTTTGGTGTAGATCTCAACGTTTGCCATGCCAGAACCCTCGTTTTTTTATTTACCGCGAACCAGCGGCAGGTTATCGCCACTCCAGCCGGACACGCCATCTTTCAGTACGTAGACCCGCTCAAATCCTGCTGCATTCAGCTTATTTGCCGATTCAGATGCAGAAGTTCCGGTTGCACACACGACGATTACTGGCTGCGCTTTATGTTTTTCAAGCTCACCGAAGCTCTCTTTTTTAATATCTGCGGCCAGTATATTCATCGCGTTAGAAATATGGCCCTTGCGGTAATCGTCGCGTCCACGCACGTCCACTACCACGGCATCTTCTTTGTTAATTAAGCGGGTTGCTTCACCGCGGCTAATTACTTTTACTTTGGAGAACATGCCCTTAACGGTGGTCACGACCACCAGAACCAGCAAAGCGACCCACGCCAGACCTAAAATTGTGTGATTGCCTGCAAACTGCATAATATCTTGCATGAGGTGTAACAACTCCCGAAAGGGTTAATAAGCGAAAAACAAGGCTTCTGAGTATACCTGCCAGGAGTGTCATGTACAGTCGAGAAGCCCTTCAGAGTTGTGTTTTCTGCGACAGATTACAAAAAAAAGTTGCCTTAAGTGAAAACGGCTATCCTGTGATGGCATTGCAGCTAAGTTAAGCGGTTAAATGTTGCGCAATAATGTGTTTTCACACGCTGCCATCGGATGTCTGATCCACTGCTTTCGAGTGATTGCTCACGCAGGAAAAAGGCGGTGACTGTTACTGTCAGTAATAGAAAACCATTCAGAGATGGCTGGTAAGCTGCTGTTCATCGTGGAATAATCCAAACATATGAGGGAAAAAGCGACAGTGTTACACCCAAGGACCCCGCGTTATGCATCGGCTGTAGTGTCGCCATCACGCGCAAGCTTGTCCGCCCTGGCCGTCAGTGCGCTTTGCACCGGAGCATTGCTGTTCTCTTTTTCTGCCCTGGCGGCAGAAGATAACAAATCACAACTGCAATCGATTCAACAGGATATTGCCGCTAAAGAGAAAAGCGTGCAGTTGCAGAAGCAGCAGCGCAGTCAGCTGCTCGACCAGTTGCAGAGCCAGGAAAAGATTATCGCGCAGGCCAGCAGGCAGCTGCGCGACACCCAGAGTAGCCTCACCACGCTCAATAAAGATATCGCCAGCCTTAACGCATCCATCAGCAAACTTCAGCAGCAGCAAACGCAGCAGGAATCCATTCTGGCGCAGCAGCTTGATGCCGCATTCCGTCAGGGTCAGCATAACGGATTACAGCTTATTCTTAGCGGGGAAGAGAGCCAGCGCAGTGAGCGTATGCTGGCTTATTTTGGTTACCTCAACGACGCACGGCAGAAATCGATTGAAGCGCTGAAACAGACTCGCAGCGATCTGTCAGCACAGAAAGCCTCGTTGATTGATAAGCAGGCTGAACAGAAGTCGCTGTTAAGCCAGCAGCAGAGCCAGCAGCAAAAACTGGAAGGCGCACGTCAGGCCCGTAAAAAAACCCTCACCACGCTAGAATCTTCGCTGGAGAAAGACCAGGCGCAGCTGGTTGAAATGCGCCAGAACGAAAGCCGCCTGCGCGACAAAATTGCTAAAGCCGAACGGGAAGCTAAAGCGCGTGCCGAGCGGGAAGCACGTGAAGCCGAGAAAGTCCGCCAACGCGAAGCGCAGGCAAAAAGCAAAGGCAGCACTTATAAACCGACCGACAGCGAGCGTTCACTGATGTCGCGTACCGGCGGTCTTGGTCAACCGTCGGGTCAGGCAGTATGGCCGGTTCGGGGAAGTATTGAACATCGTTTTGGTGAGCAGTTACAGGGTGAACTGCGCTGGAAGGGGCTGGTGATTGACGCGCCTGAAGGTACCGAAGTGAAAGCTATTGCCGATGGCCGTGTTTTGATGGCTGACTGGCTGCAGGGTTACGGCCTGGTGGTGGTGGTTGAGCATGGTAAAGGCGATATGAGTCTGTACGGCTACAATCAAAGTGCCCTGGTCACCGTTGGCACTCAGGTGCGTGCCGGGCAGCCTATCGCGCTGGTCGGTACCAGCGGTGGGCGTGGCACACCTTCACTCTATTTTGAAATCCGCCGTCAGGGACGTGCAGTCAATCCACTACCGTGGTTAGGAAGATAAGTTTTGTTTCAAAGCCGAAAACTCAGCGGCCTGCTGGTCGCACTGCTTTTATCCGCTCCGGTCTATGCAGGCAAGCTTTCAATTGTCATTGATGATTTTGGCTATCGGCCTGCACAGGAGAACCAGGTATTGCAGATGCCCGCGGCTATCTCGGTCGCAGTATTACCCAATGCCCCGCACGCGCGTGAAATGGCAACCAAAGCCCACCAGCGCGGCCACGAGGTGCTGATTCACCTGCCGATGGCCCCCCTCAGCAAACAGCCGCTGGAAAAAGATACCCTGCGCCCGGATATGTCCCTGGAAGAGATCACACGCATCATCCGGGAAGCAGCAGCTGATGTGCCGTTTGCAGTTGGCCTCAACAACCATATGGGCAGTGCAATGACCTCCAGCCTGCCGGGCATGGAGAAAGTAATGCAGGTGCTCGATCACTATAACTTCTACTTTCTCGACAGCATGACTATCGGTAACAGCCAGTCCAGCCGGGCTGCCGCTGGCACCAGCGTGAAAGTCATTAAACGCCGGGTGTTCCTGGACGATACCCAAAACGAAGCGGATATCCGCCAGCAGTTTACTCGCGCAGTACGTCTGGCGCAGCGTGATGGTTCAGCGATTGCTATCGGGCATCCTCATCCTGCAACCGTCAAAGTCTTGCAGCAAATGCTGCCCACGCTGCCAGCCGATATCACCCTGGTGCGTCCAAGCCAGCTGCTCAACGAGCCGCAGCGCATCAACAACAAGCCACTGCCACCAGACCACAAACCTCAGCCGGTAAAACCGCGTAATCCGTTCCACGGAAGTGAAGTGTGTAAAGTGACCGTACAGCCGGTACCTGCAACTCGTGCGCTGGAGGTGATAGGCGAAAGCATCAGCGACAGCCCGCTGGTACAGAGCCTGGAGAAAGACCTTTCCGGCGTGAAATTCGATTTCGGCCAGTAACACTGCGTTCAAACCGGGGTCAGGAATGACTGGCCCCGACAAAAACAGTCGATGTCACCTGGATTAGCTCCAGTCGAGGATTACTTTCCCCGAACGCCCGGAGCGCATCTCATCAAAGCCCTGCTGGAAATTATCAATGTGATAGTGGTGGGTGATCACCGGTGACAGATCGAGACCAGACTGAAGCAGCGCGGCCATTTTGTACCAGGTTTCAAACATCTCCCGGCCATAGATACCCTTGATAAACAGCCCCTTGAAAATCACCTGATTCCAGTCGATAGCCATCTCTGACGGTGGAATGCCGAGCATGGCAATGCGCCCGCCGTGGTTCATCACTGCCAGCATTGAACGGAAAGCCTCAGGAACGCCGGACATCTCCAGACCAACATCAAAGCCTTCCGTCATTCCCAGCTCACTCATCACCTGAGACAGGTTCTCTTCATTGATGTTTACCGCACGTGTCACGCCCATCTGGCGCGCCAGCCCCAGGCGGTACTCATTCACATCGGTGATCACCACATGACGCGCACCAACATGATGACAGATAGCGGCAGCCATTATGCCAATAGGGCCAGCGCCGGTAATCAGCACATCTTCGCCCACCAGGTTAAACGAGAGTGCCGTGTGAACAGCGTTGCCGAAGGGGTCAAAAATGGCTGCCATATCATCAGAGATATTGTCAGGGATTTTGAAGGCGTTAACAGCGGGGATCGCCAGATATTCGGCAAAGCATCCCTGCCGGTTTACACCAACACCGATTGCGTTACGGCAAAGATGCGTACGCCCCCCACGGCAGTTGCGGCAGTGTCCGCAGGTGATATGCCCCTCGCCGGAGACACGGTCTCCGATGCTGAATCCCACCACTTCCTGACCCATCGCCACGACTTCACCGACATACTCATGGCCGGTGATCATGGGCACCGGAATGGTCTTCTGTGACCACGCATCCCAATTGTAAATATGCACATCAGTGCCGCAGATCGCTGTTTTGCGGATCTTGATCAGCACATCGTTATGTCCTGGCTCCGGGATCGGAGCATCCTCGATCATCCAGATCCCGGGCCGGGCGTGAAGTTTTGCTAAGGCTTTCATTGTGCTTCTCCCTGTGGGATCACACCCAGTTCCTGTCCCACCCGCCGGAAGGCGTTGACCGCCCGTTCTAACTGATCCTGAGTATGGGCGGCTGAGATCTGCGTACGGATCCGCGCCTGCCCCTTCGGCACTACCGGATAACAGAAACCGGTGACATAGATCCCTTCCTGCTGTAAACGGGCGGCAAAATTCTGTGCCAGCCGCGCATCACCCAGCATTACCGGAATAATCGCATGGTCTGCCCCTGCCAGAGTGAAACCTGCTGCGCTCATGGCCGTGCGAAAATAGTTTACGTTGTCCCACAGTCGCTGCCGTAAACCCTGCCCGTCAGCCAGCAAGGCCAGTGCCTGCCGGGATGCCGCAACTATTGAGGGTGCCAGTGAGTTAGAGAACAGATAGGGCCTTGATCGCTGCCGCAGCCACTCCACTACCTCTTGTTTCGCGGCGGTATATCCTCCAGAGGCGCCGCCCAGCGCTTTTCCCAGGGTACCGGTAATAATATCGATCCTTCCCATCACCCCGCAGTGTTCATGACTGCCGCGTCCCAGATGCCCCACAAAGCCAACGGCATGAGAATCATCGACCATTACCAGCGCCTGATAGCGATCTGCCAGGTCGCAGATACCCGCCAGGTTGGCGATTACACCATCCATAGAAAACACACCATCGGTAGCGATCAGGATATGGCGGGCACCCTCTGCCTGTGCCTGCTGCAAACAGGATTCAAGCTCTGCCATATCATTATTGGCATAGCGATAGCGCCGGGCTTTACACAGGCGGATACCGTCAATAATCGAAGCATGATTCAGCGCATCAGAAATTACCGCATCTTCCGGCCCCAGCAGCGTCTCAAACAGTCCGCCGTTGGCATCAAAACAGGAGGAGTAGAGAATGGCATCTTCCATACCGAGAAACGCAGCCAGCTCCTTCTCCAGCTGGCAGTGGCTGTCCTGAGTGCCGCAGATAAAACGCACGGAGGCCATACCAAATCCATGGCTGTCCATACCTGCTTTAGCCGCAGCAATCAGCGCGGGATGGTTGGCAAGGCCAAGGTAGTTATTGGCGCAAAAATTAAGCACTTCGCTGCCGTCAGCCAGCACAATTGAAGCCTGCTGTGCGCTGGTTATTTGCCGTTCATGTTTAAACAACCCTTCCCGTTCAGCACTGCTCAACTGTGCCTTAAGCTGCTGATAAAATTCCTGATTCACTTTTATCCTCCCAGTTAGATTTCTTGCGATACAGATAACTGAAAGTGAAGCATATGGGCGATGATATGCGCGGAATAATCTATTTTCTGCCGCATAAATCACGGAAAATGGCTTTTATACCCTTTCGTTACAGACTCCTCTGGCTGTCGACATGGCGATGAGATGTTATGATATGAACCATTAGCGAGTGGAACCTCCTGTTTCACCCCATTGTTTAGGGTTAGAGCTCATGATTATCGTCACTGGCGGCGCTGGATTTATTGGCAGCAACATCATCAAAGCGCTGAATGATAAGGGTCACACCGATATTCTGGTGGTGGACAACCTGAAAGACGGCACTAAGTTCGCCAATCTGGCGGATCTGAATATCGCTGATTATATGGATAAAGAAGACTTCCTGATCTCTATCCTGGCGGATGAAGACTTTGGCGGTGATGTTGAAGCGGTATTCCATGAAGGTGCCTGCTCCTCCACCACTGAGTGGGACGGTAAATACATGATGGATAATAACTATCAGTATTCCAAAGAGCTGCTGCACTGGTGCCTCGATCATCAGGTGCCGTTCCTGTATGCCTCCTCCGCAGCCACATACGGCGGGCGTAATGCAGACTTTATCGAAGAGCGTCAGTTCGAAGAGCCGCTAAACGTATACGGCTACTCCAAAATGCTGTTCGACCACTACGTGCGTAATATCCTGCCAGAAGCGCAGTCACAGGTTTGTGGCTTCCGTTACTTCAACGTCTACGGCCCGCGCGAAGGCCACAAGGGCAGCATGGCGAGCGTGGCATTCCACCTCAATACCCAGTTGAATAACGGCGAGAATCCAAAACTGTTTGAAGGCAGCGATGGATTTAAACGCGACTTTATCTACGTGGAAGATGTGGCCTCCGTGAACCTGTGGTTCTGGGAAAATGCCGTATCCGGTATCTTCAACTGCGGAACGGGCCGTGCTGAATCATTCCAGGAAGTGGCTGATGCCGCACTGAAATATCACCAGAGCGGTGAGATTGAGTACATTCCATTCCCGGAAAAACTGAAAGGCCGTTACCAGGCGTTTACTCTGGCAGACCAGACCAAACTGCGTGCAGCAGGCTATGACAAGCCTTTCAAAACAGTTGCTGAAGGTGTTGCAGCCTATATGGCCTGGTTGAACCGTAACGCGTAAGAGGCACTGTCCGGGAATGAAAATTCTGGTTATTGGCCCGTCATGGGTCGGCGATATGATGATGTCACAAAGTCTCTATCGCACCCTAAAAGCCGAACATCCCGATGCAGTCATTGACGTGATGGCACCAGCGTGGTGCCGTCCGTTATTGTCACGGATGCCGGAAGTGAATCAGGCAGTGGCGATGCCGCTGGGCCACGGGGCGCTGGAAATTGCCGAGCGTCGCCGGCTGGGGAAAATGCTCAAGGCCAACGGCTATGACCGTGCCTTTGTGCTGCCCAACTCGTTTAAATCCGCCCTGGTTCCCTTTTTCGCTGATATCCCACGCCGTACCGGCTGGCGCGGTGAGATGCGTTACGGATTATTGAACGACCTGCGCAAGCTTGATAAGAGCGCATTCCCATTGATGGTACAGCGTTATGTAGCGCTGGCGTACGATAAGACGCGTATTCACAGCGCCAGTGACCTGCCACAGCCTCTGCTATGGCCGCAACTAGCCGTACAGGATGCAGAAAAACAGGCCGCAATCAGCGCCTTCGGCCTTGCTTCCGGACGCCCGATGATTGGCTTCTGCCCCGGCGCAGAATTTGGCCCGGCTAAACGCTGGCCACATTACCATTACGCCACCCTGGCACAGCGCCTGATCGACCAGGGCTACCAGGTTGTGCTGTTTGGTTCAGCAAAAGATCACGATACCGGGCAGCAGATTCTGGCAACACTTGCGGATGATTCACGCCAGCACTGCCGTAATCTGGCCGGAGAAACCCAGCTGGAGCAGGCGGTTATACTGCTGGCGGCCTGCGATGCCGTGGTCAGTAACGATTCCGGCCTGATGCATATTGCCGCAGCACTGAACCGGCCGCTGGTAGCTCTCTACGGGCCAAGCAGCCCTGACTTTACCCCACCGCTGTCCGATAAAGCCCGCGTGATACGTTTAATTACGGGTTACCATAAAGTTCGCAAAGGTGATGCCGATGAAGGATATCACCAGAGTCTGATTGATATTACGCCAGAACGGGTCATGACCGAGCTGGAAACGCTTTGCCCACGACCTGGAGTCTGAATGCGGGTTTTGATTATTAAAACATCCTCAATGGGGGATGTACTGCACGCATTACCCGCTCTGACCGACGCTATGCACGCGATCCCTGGGATTCGCTTTGACTGGGTGGTAGAAGAGGGTTTTGCGCAAATTCCCTCCTGGCATCCGGCAGTGGATCGCGTTTTGCCCGTGGCGATTCGCCGCTGGCGTAAACACTGGTTTGGCAGCCAGGTGCGTGAAGAGCGAGTGGTATTTAAACGCGAGCTTCAGTCTCGGGAATACGATGCAGTCATCGATGCTCAGGGGCTGATTAAAAGTGCAGCCCTGGTGACGCGTCTGGCAAAAGGCATTAAGCATGGTCAGGACAGCCGTAGCGCCCGCGAGCCATTTGCCAGCTGGTGGTACGACAAACGTCATGACATCAGTAAGCAACAGCATGCCGTACAGCGTACCCGCGAGCTGTTTGCTAAAAGCCTGGGATATGCGCTGCCATCAACGCCAGGCGATTATGCTATCGCGCAGCACTTTACTCAGGAGCTGCCCGCAGACGCTAATCAATATCTGGTGTTTTTGCACGCAACGACGCGAGACAACAAACACTGGCCGGAAGATCACTGGCGCGAGCTGATAGGTTTAATAGAGCCTTCAGGATTAAAAGTTAAATTACCCTGGGGTGCAGAGCATGAGCATCAACGCGCACTGCGGCTGGCAGAGGGGTTTGACTTTGTTGAAGTGCTGCCTAAGCTGACGCTGGAGAAAGTTGCCTGTTACCTTGCCGGTGCCCGCGCTGTAGTGTCGGTGGATACCGGGTTAAGCCACTTAACCGCAGCGCTCGACCGGCCGAATATTACCCTGTACGGCCCGACCGATCCGGGACTGATTGGCGGATATGGAAAGAATCAAGTGGTGTTGCTTCCGGCTGAGTCGAAAGATATGGCGGCCATTAGCCCGCAAATGGTTATGCAAAAACTCGTCACAATTCTGCCGTAAAATCCCATAAATCGGCCATCTGTTGCAGATGGTTTTTTTATAGAATTTACATACTCAGCAATGCCGGGAAGTGGTCACACGAAGTGAGGACACAGCAGTAAACATGGGAACATTTTTCAAACAAATCTATCGGTATAGTCATTCGCGCCGTTTTCGTCATAACGAAAATCTTTGGCCGTATGTCAAAATCAAACGAGCCAGTGAAGGCCATATTAGCAGCCTCAGTGTCCGTGGACAGCCGGTAGCAATCGTAAATCTTTCCGATATAGCGCGGAAATACTCAGGGGATCTGCTGCTGATTGCCTCCGGCCCCTCAGTGAATGAAACGGATTTCTCCCCGTTGCAGCATTTGCCCGCAATGGGGGTGAATGGCTCATGGTTTATGCATGATAAAACCAACTTCAAATTCTTCGTGATTGTTGATATGACCTTCATTGACCAGCGGCAGAGCATGGTCAAAGAAATGATTAATGATCCTGATATTCTGTTTTTCACCACGGTTCGCGGTGTGGTGAAAGTTATTGAATACTTTGGTTACTCAGCTATTCGCTGTCAAATCGCGATTGTTGAAGATGCCTGCTTTAAAAGCTTCCAGCCCCAGGTGCTGACAGAAGAAATCCATCAATCTTACCAGGATGAAGAGAGCGTCAGCTTCTGTAAAACAGATCGGAATATTGCCTTTTTTAAAGATATCCGCAAAGGTGTGTTCGATGCAGGAACCGTAGCGCACTGGGCATTACAGATTATTCAATTTATGGGATTCAGCAGAGTCATTATCGCTGGTCTGGATATGAATAATTTTCAACAACCTCGTTTCTATGAAAATGAAAATGACAAATCACCCTGTGGTCTTGAGCAACAATTTTCAGGTTTAATAGAGCCTGCATTCCGACACGCCAGTCAGGTATTAAAAGAGAATTCCATCGAAGTTTTAAATCTCTCATTGAACAGTGCGTTAGATAGCAGTATTTTTAAAAAGGTAAAGCCTCATGATGTCTGCTAAGAATAATAATTTGATAATAAAATCAATGATATTCTTTTATGCTGCTTTTTTATTTTTAATGCCACTCCTCGGTGGGCTTGGGAAAGTCAATAATACGTTTCATATTGCTTTAATACTTTCTGTTGTTTTTTTACTCTCCAATAAAAACATCCGAAAGAAAATATTCAGTTCAGCAGAGATAAAAACTGGCTTAGTCATAACCTCTATATTTCTTTTTTACTACTCTATAAGCGGTCTGTGGAATGCGAATTCTGAAACACTGGTTTCAGACCTGACCCATAGTGTTTATATTATTTTCTTTATGGCTATTTTTTATATCATAAGTTTTTATAATAAAAAGAACCTTATGCTGGCCATGGTTTTTTCATCAATTGTCATTCTATGTTTATTGACTTTCTTTTATGTCAATAAACACACGTTGCTGCATAATCGCCTTGAAAGAGCCTTCCCGCTGGCACCGGAAAACGTGATAGATATGGCTGGCTACTTTGGTGTCGGTATCTTTTGCGGGCTGATTCTGCTGCGAGAAACCGGTAAAAAATGGCTCTACCTGCCCATTGCGATGCTCTTTGTCGCCATTCTGCTTACGCAAAGCCGTGGCCCGCTGTTCTCACTGATTATTGCACTGGCCCCGATGATGTTGTTAATCAAACGATTACATCGCAAAGACTGGTTAATCATTGGCCTGATCTTACTGGCGATCGGGTTGGGCATGGTATATACCAACAGCTTTGACGTTTTAATTGCGCGTATACAGAACAGTTACTCACAGAGTTTTGTTCGTTTTGGTATCTGGGAAAATGCACTGAGCTATATACAGCAGAAACCGTGGTTTGGCTGGGGCTTTGGTCAGGAGCTAAACTTTGTGAACGAAATCGGGCAGCGGGTTCATACCACGCACAGCCTCTATTTCTCTTCATTGCTGAAAGGTGGCATTGTCGGTGGGCTGATGCTGCTGGTGGTGATTGGTTACGGTTTCTATCTGGGATGGCAGCATATTAAAGCGCACCAGGCGCTGGAAGCATCAATGTTTCTCTTTGTCCTGCTGTTTTATACCACTCAGGGGATGTTCCTGATTGGTAATCCTGGCACATCGTGGGTGATGTTCTGGCTGCCACTGGCTATTATTATGGTATTACCTAAACGGCAGTAATCACCGGTAACCGTTACGCCGATATCGGGTCGACGTAACGGTTATTGTTATTAAGCTGATACTAATTGAGTAATCTTTTCCTGCACCGCTTCTGCACTAATTTGCTCTAACGGCTGGCGGCTGTCAGGCCGTATTTCATCCAACTTCATAATCATATGCAGCTGCGGATCCTGATAAGGCCCGGTGTGTTTAGGCTCTGCATCCGCATAGAGGCTGACGGTAGCGGTTTGCAATGCAATGGCAAGATGAAGCGGGCCTGTGTCTCCTGTCACTAATACATTCAGCCCGTCGATTAGCGTCAGCAGCTCCACCAGCGAAGTTTTCCCCACTTTATTCTCCACGAGGGAAAAAATCTCAGGCCCCACCAGCTGCTCAAACTCAGCCACCAAACCCCGATCTTTGGGGCCGCCAGTGAGTACGACCTGGTATTGATCATCCTGGCACAGCAAGCTGGCTAACTCGGCAAAACGCTTAACCGGCCAGCAGCGTTTAGCTTCTGAAGCCCCCATCTGAAAACCGATACGAATTTTACCCCCCGGGTTTTCACTGGCACGCCAGGCAACCGGAATATGCATGCGACAATCGTCATTACGACATCCAAGCGGGGTGAGCAGATCTAGCTTACGTTGAATCAAATGTCCGTTATAAGGCCTGGAATAGAGATTCAACCAACGATCCATCAGCGGGCTATCGACCCGATACTGATCGCGGATAATGTATTCGCTGTTGGACAACACAGCACATAGCACGTCATAAGGCATATAAGAATGCAGAATCACCGTAAGCTGCGGCTGAAAGCCACGCAGAGACTTAATCAAGCGGTGCGCATTTCGAATCTTATTATCCCAGTAAAAAACCTCATCAAACCACGGGCTGGGATCGACTAACGGGCCGTTTTTCACACTGGATACAAGGACGAACGAGGCTTGAGGATATCGCTGTTTCAACGCAAAGATGGCAGGCGTGTTAAACATCAAATCGCCCAGCGCGGTAGTCGAAAAAATCGCTATACGCTGAAATTCCATTTCGGCATTCAGGGGTTTATTTTTTTTCAGGTGGCGGGAGAAAAAGGTATATAACGTTAATGCCCGGTTAATCCACTTTACTTTAGATTCCTTCATTACACCACTCAACTTTTTCTTATAAAACACTTCCAGACTCATACGCTGGAACGGAATTAAACCTGTCTGCTTTTAAAGTAAAACAAGTTCACTAAGCTAACCTGGGGGTAATACAGATGGCCCGCATGATAGCACTGTTTTTCGCGAGTTACGACGTGAAGGATAGGCTCAGAAAGGCCTGAGAACCGCCCTGTCCGCAGTGCCTGGCGTATTGCACTTACCGTCTTAATCCCGCAGTATATTGCTTAATATTAAAACGTTGGCCCAACGACGGATAGTCACGTCACACATTAAACGGAGTGAGAACCTGTATGGCAATTCTGATAACTGGCGGGGCTGGCTATATCGGTTCTCACACCGTGATGTCACTGCTGGAAAACCAGTATGACGTGGTGGTACTGGACAATCTGGTCAATGCATCCCCGATCGCCCTGGAGAGAGTGGAACGTTTAACCGGCTGCAAAATCACGTTCTATCCGAATGATATCCAGGATCGCGAACAGCTGAGATCGATTTTTGCCCAACATGACATCTCCGCAGTTATCCACTTTGCTGGTTTGAAATCCGTTAGTGAGTCCGTCGCTAAACCTCTCGAATACTATCAAAACAATGTTGCCGGCACGCTGATCTTGCTGGATGAGATGCGTGCGGCGGGCGTTCACGACTTTATATTCAGCTCTTCGGCGACGGTTTATGGTGCGCCGGAATCGACACCGCTGCGTGAGACCTCCAGAACTGGCGGCACAACGAATCCTTACGGTACCTCCAAGCTGATGGTTGAACAGATCCTGCTCGACTTCGCCAAAGCCTGCCCGGATTTTGCAATCACCATCCTGCGTTACTTTAATCCTGTGGGCGCCCATGAGTCAGGCCTGATTGGGGAAGATCCGAATGGCATCCCGAACAACCTGATGCCGTATATTTCTCAGGTTGCCAGTGGAAAACTTCAGCGCCTGTCAATTTTTGGTGACGACTACCCCACCCCAGATGGAACCGGTGTTCGCGACTACGTCCATGTAATGGATTTAGCGGAGGGCCATTTAAAAGCGCTGCAACATATCCGGCAATTCCCCGGAGTCAGCATTTACAATCTGGGAACAGGCGTTGGCTATTCCGTACTGCAAATGCTGAAAGCATTCGAAAAAGTTTCAGGCCGCCCGGTGCCGTACCAGATTGTTCCACGCCGGGAGGGTGATATTGCCGAATGCTGGGCTGATGTTGAGCAGGCAAGCAAGCACCTGGGCTGGAAAGCCCGGCGTGGTCTCGATGAGATGATGCGGGATGCATGGAACTGGCAGGAAAAAAACCCTCTCGGCTTTCAGAGCTGAAGCAGCCACTACTCAGCCCTGACAGCGGTGTGTACAGGGCTATAAATAAGCTATAGCGTGCTGATTTTGCTCTGGTGGTACTCTGCCAGAGTTTTTCCCACTGTGCGTTCAGCAAGCCAGCTAAATAACTGCTCCAGATCCTGATACAAACGCTCAATATGCTGTTCTGTCGAAAAAGTCGGGCTGCCACCAGGCATAAACTCAGATGAGTGCAGCATAAACTCAACATAGTCATGCCCCTCATCCAGCGACTGCTGCGCAACTCGTTTCATCATCTCGACATTGCCGCCAGAGGGGCGCAGCCAGTGTACCGAAGGCGATCGCCGCTTTCCGCGCAGGCGATCATAACCACTCTTCAGCGCATTCATTAAGCCTGAATGTTTGTACTGGATCGTCATCGGCACTTCCAGCAGTGGCGACGCTCCTGCACGAGCGATATTTTTTTCATCAATAAAGTAAGCCTGTGAGGGAAAATCGCGATAGTTCGTGCCGCCTTTTCCCGCCGGATCGCCGGGTGAAAACTGCCAGTTAACCTTTGGCGTCACAGAGCAATCAACCACATAGCCAAACTCAATTAACAGTGCCGCATAGTACTCATTAAAAGCCCAGCGCCCGGCGCGATGACTCAGCATTTTCGTCTGGAATGTCTCCTCCAGCAGCCGGGTCATAAATTCAACTTTGCTGCGGATTTGTGCAGCAGGGTACTCAATCAAATAGGGCTTATGCCGCCAGTCGTCTTCTGTCAGAGGCTCCAGCGGTGGGCTGTTCCAGGCGTGCAGATGCATGCCAACTTCGCCAGCATCGCGGGCGATAACATCACGGGCAAAAGCGACATAGTCACTGTCCATCGCCATCTCATAGTTGGTGAGATAAACCGGCTTAAATGCATACTTCTCACACAACGCCTGAAAGCGCGGCAAATAATGGGTATTTTGAGTCGAAATACGATCGTGGTTTTCCCACAGATTATCGCCCTCGGTATCAATGGTAATGATGAACGCTGGTTTAGCCATGGTTAGTGAACCTGAATTGTGCTTTTAACCCTATGTTACGCAGCCCGTTTCGTCAGAGCAAATGACTTCGCTGCCAATATGCCCCAGGCCCGAATGCGCAGAGAAAACAGAGCAATGCTAGCCACACTGACATTGCTCCTTTAGAATTCAATTCCCGTTTCCCGGAAAAAAAGCATCATGAATTCAGCACCTGTTCCACTGCCAAAGCGCATTTTGGTTATTAAACTACGCCATCATGGCGATATGCTGCTCACGACCCCGGTCATCAATACTCTGAAGCAAAACTGGCCGCAGGCGGAAGTTGATGTACTTCTGTACCACGAAACCAGAGAGATGCTGTCAGCAAACCCGGCTATCGCCCGGCTGATGACCATTGACCGGCAGTGGAAAAAACAGGGTGCCGCTGTACATTTGAAACATGAATGGCAGCTGATGCAACAGCTTCGCGCTCGTCAGTATGATGTTGTTATCAACCTTGCTGACCAATGGCGCAGCGCCCTTGCTACGCGCTGGACGGGAGCCAGGATCAGGCTCGGTTTTGACTTTCCCAAGCGTCGCGGCGCGCTGTGGCGTTTTTGTCATACGCAGCTGGTGCCCGTTACAGGACACGGCAAGCTGCATACCGTTGAACAAAATCTTTCGCTGCTGGAACCACTGGGCAACCTGCAAACCTCATCTCAGGTCACTATGAGCTATAACGCCAGTGACTGGGAGCACGTCGAGGGCTTACTGGGTCAGCAGGCCGTACCGAATGATTTTATTGTGGTTCAGCCAACATCCCGATGGTTTTTCAAATGCTGGACGGAGGCCAAAATGGCCGCCACCATCAGCGCACTGCAAGCCAGCGGCTATACGCTGGTGCTCACCTCTGGCCCTGATAAACGAGAGCAGGAAATGGTGGCGAATATTCTGGCACAGTGCCCTGAAGAGCGGGTGATTTCCCTGGCCGGCCAGCTCACTTTGCGTCAGCTGGCGGCGTTGATCGACCATGCGCGGCTGTTCATCGGCGTGGACTCGGTACCTATGCATATGGCGGCGGCACTGAGCACTCCCTGTGTGGCACTCTTTGGCCCGTCAAAACTGACCTTCTGGCGTCCCTGGCAGGTACAAGGCAAAGTCATCTGGGCGGGTGACTATGGCGCGCTGCCGGATCCTGACGATATCGATACAAAAACCGATGAGCGTTACCTTGATCTCATCCCCGTCGAGGTTGTGATCAATGCAACAAAGGAGCTGTTGTCATGAAACCATTTCGTCTGGCCCTGGTAAGGCAAAAATATCGCCCGGATGGCGGTGCCGAACGCTTTATTTCGCGTGCGCTGCTGGCACTTGAACAGCAGAACCTCGAACTTAACGTCATTACCCGCGAGTGGCAGGGTGAAGTCAATCCAGACTGGCACATCCATTTATGTAACCCACTGAAACTGGGCCGCATCAGCCGTGAGCGCGGCTTTGCCAGAGCGGCAAAAGCGGTATGGCTGCGTGAAAAGTTCGATCTGGTACAAAGCCATGAACGTATAGCCGGGTGTGATATCTATCGTGCCGGAGATGGCGTCCATCGCAACTGGCTGCATCAGCGAGCGCGACTGCTTCCCTCGTGGCGTCATCCACTTCTATTTAACAGCCCTTATCATCGCTTTGTGATGCAGGCAGAGTCCGATATGTATTCCGCGCCTGAGTTAAAAGCGGTGATTTGCAATGCCGGGATGATAAAGCGGGAAATCGTTGAGCAATTCCATGTGGACGCAGAAAAAATCACCGTCATCTATAACGCTATCGATCACCATACGTTTTATCCCGCAGATATCGCGGTAAAGCGTCAGTTACGCGAGCAGTATCAACTCCCGGCTCAGGCACACTGCCTGATCTTTGTCGGCTCCGGGTTTGAAAGAAAGGGACTGGCCGCTGCAATACGAGCGATTGCCCCCACCGATAGCTATCTGATGGTTATCGGCCGCGATAAAAACGAGAAGTCCTGGCGTGCTCTGGCCAGCTCTTTGGGCTGTGAGGCCCGTATTCGATTTATGGGTATGCAAAAAAACACCCTGCCGTTTTATCAGGCGGCAGATGGCCTGCTATTGCCCACACTGTACGATCCCTTCCCCAACGTTATTCTGGAAGCGATGGCATGCGGGCTACCCGTTATTACCAGTACAACCTGCGGCGGTGCCGAATTTATCACCAACGGTGCCAATGGCTTCGTCACTGATGCCCTTGACGTCCCTGCGTTGACGGCTGCTGTTCAGCAGTTACCGCGTGAAGCGCTGGATTCCGCTATGGGTAGCGCTGCGCGTGAAAAGATCATGCCCTATAACCCGTCAGCTCTCTCCTCGCAATTGATCGACCTTTATCAAAGAGTATTAACTCAATGAAGAACCATATTCTGTTTATCATCGATGGCCTGCCCGGTGGCGGAGCGGAAAATGTCACTCTTACGCTGGCAAAGGGGATCGCGCTGCGTGGCTATGCCGTCACACTGCTGTCGTTAAGCGACCGCCTTGATTATGAGATCCCCGGCGAAATTAATTATATTGTTGATCGCGACAAGGGAAAAAAAGGTCCTTTCCGTAAGCTGTGCGAGCTGAGAAGACGCGCTGCCTCGCTGGATAGCTTATTGCCCGAACTGTTCCGTCAATATGGCAAACCCACGCTGGTGATAAGCAGCCTGCACAAAACCGATCGTATCGTGGTGCGTTCCAGCGTGCTCAATACCTGTAATCTGTGGTTCTGTGTCCACGGCATGTTCTCACGATCTTACCTCGGTAATAAAACCGGTTTTAGCCGCTGGCTGAAAACACGAAAAATAAAAAAAGTTTACCAAAACCGGAGCATTATCTCTGTTTCAGATGCCGTAGGTGAAGACCTGATCAACAATGTTGGGCTTAAACCATCGGCGTTGATGACCATCTATAATCCCTTCCATCTGGACGACATCAGGGCGCGGGCGGGGCAAAGCAATCCTTATGCCCATGAGACCTATATTGCGCATGTGGGCCGCTTTCACCATGTGAAAAGGCATGACAGGTTATTAGAAGCGTTCTCGCTGGCTAACCTGCCATGCAAACTGATCATCGTCGGGCAGGGTGAAGACGCCGTGACCCGCACGATTCAGGATAAAGTTTCACAGCTAAACCTACAGGACAGAGTGATCTTTACAGGCTTTACGAAAAACCCGCTCCCAATCATTAAAGGCGCAAAAATGATTGCGCTGAGTTCCGACAGCGAAGGTTTGCCGTCCGTCCTGATTGAAGCCCTGATTTGCCATACACCTGTTGTCAGTACCGCCTGCCCCGGCGGAGCATCTGAGATTATGACCGGTGAACTTCAGCCTTATCTGGCAGAGCTAACCAGTGCATCTCTGGCCGAGAAAATGCGTAAAGCATGGGATACGCCGCCACATATTAGTGAAGAGATGTACCATAAGTTCAGCTATGACATTATTATTGACCGGTACTTATCATTGCAAAAATAATAAGTACCGTTGACGCTATAAATTAATTCAGCGCAATATCTTTTATGTGTTGCGACTGAATTTTTTCCCACACCTCATCAACCGTGATATCAAAACATTCGCCGGATTCAGTTTGCAGAATTTCATACTCACCCGTCCACGGGTGCCACTCATCCACGCTGGTATCACCAAAAAATACTACCTGCTTTTTATTCATCGCTGATGCCAGGTGCATCTGTCCGCCATCGCTGCAAAGGAGATGCTCACATTTTTCATAGGCCGCCACCAGCTCGCGAACCGACGCGGTGGGGTACAGGGAAACCCTCTCATCTTTACATGCCGCCAGCAGCTGTTCAGCACGATATTGATCGCCAATATCATCCGGTTCCAGCGTTCCCTGAGGTGACCAAAAAATCAATACACTGCCGCTGTATTCCCGCAGGTAACGCTGAATAATTTCTGTATAGCGCTCCAGCAGCCAGCGACGCTTTTCACTGCGGCTACTGATATGTACCGCCAGCCCGATAGTTTGACCCGGCTGTAAAGCAGCAATCCGTTCTGCGGCAGCTTCACGCTCCTGGTCAGTTAACCAGATGCGCACCGGCGGGATAGCAACCTTCCTGTCGGTAATGGCCGATAAATAACTGAAGGTACGTTCAACCTGATGTTTACCATGAAAGTCTTCCCGACGAAACGGGACAGTGATAGCGCCATCGCCATCTGTTGCACCAACGATATTTTTAGCGCCAATCATTTTGGCCATTCTCAGGCTATATTTACATGGCCTTGGATTAGCCAGAATAACCGCATCAAATGCAATGTGCCGCAATTTTAAAATTATTTTTATACGATCGAAATAAACACCAACTTTCGTTTCATTTTTGGTTTTGTGTTTTATCTTACGATATATAAAAGTAGTGTGAATATAAGGATTATTTTTGACCACATCATGGCTGACAGTGTTGATTAATAAATAGACATTCGCATCAGGGTAGGCAATTTTCACCCCTTCAATCAGCGGGGTAGTACAGACCAGATCGCCAATATTATCGCGGCGAATTATTAAAATATTCTTCATGGCTAACCTGCTGGCGAAAAATTCGCCCGTATCAACATACTGGAGTTCCGCCCAAAAACAGCATCACTCGCCTAAAGACCCTCCTTATCCATTTGATAAATTCTCCTCCCCCACAATCCGCTTCGCGGGTGGCGGCAAAGCTATGCCTTTAACACCACTGCTCCCTGACCTCTTCAGACACCGGGATCGCACGAATTGCACACTTAAAATCAAAAAAAATCCATAGGATCTACTAACCTTTGTTAACTGTTTGAAATCTCAACGGATTGGAATTTTCGAGGAAAGGATATTGCCTGTGACCCAAAGCCCTCTGCTGAGTGTCGTTGTACCTCTTTACAATGCAGGGGAGCTATTTGCTCCTTTTATGGCATCTCTGCTGGCACAAACTTTCGAAGATCTTGAAATCATTATTGTTGATGATGGTTCAACGGATGGCTCAGGAGAGCGTGCAGATGAGTATGCTCGCCAGAAAAGTAACATCACTGTTATCCATCAGGAAAACGGTGGCGTCTCCTGCGCCCGAAACACTGGTATGAAACACATCAGGGGAACCTATGTCACCTTCCCCGACGCAGACGATATCCTTGAGCCAGACCTGTACAGCACCTTAATGGCAATGGTCAGGACTGACGATCTGGATGTGGCACAGTGCAACGCATTACGCACCAGTTCATTATATGGCCCGGGAACCATATTAATTCCTCTCAATCGGCTTCGTTCAACTCAGATTATGAGCGGCACATCCTGGTTGGATCGTGCTTTAAAAACCCGTCGTTATCTGCACGTTGTCTGGCTGGGTGTTTACCGCGTTTCTCTGATCAAGCAGGCAAATTTGCAGTTTGTTCCAGGGCTTCATCATCAGGACATACTGTGGACAACCGAATTTATGCTCAATGCCCGTCGGGTACGTTATAACGAGCGCGCCCTTTATCACTATCTGCTGCATTCAGAATCCATTAGCAACCGCCCAAGAGTGGGGCAGCCTAACGTTGAGTACCAGCGCCATTATTTGAGGATTTGCCAGCGCCTGGAGGAATTGAATCAGCAATACAGTCATTCCGTTAAAATCCATCGCTCATTTCATGCCCAGATTTTTCGTGAGGCGCTGATTGTTTGTCATGCCATTCGCCGCGAACCTGATGAGGCCGCCAGACAGGCGATGATTGCTGATTTTTTAGCAACCGACACCCTTTCCAGGATGCGGCGCAACGCGCGTGGACTGAAGCAAAGATACCATCTCCTGCTCTGGCATTATCGCTTGTGGTGGTGGCGAAAATCCGCTCAGGCGCACACCTGACCGGACAATTACCCTTGTCATCATAATGTGCTTTTAGCAAACCTATGCTCAAGCCATGAAGTAGTGTGAGCAAGCCTCACTTATCTGCTAACATGCCGCATTATTTCTCTTTTTTCGGCTATCCCTGGGCACAAGTCTCCGTTCAACTGAAAAGCAATGTGATGATTACCATTTATACCGCTCTGCTGTATCTCATTCAGCCTCTTATCTGGCTGCGCCTCTGGCTGCGCGGCCGGAAAGCCCCTGCTTACCGCAAACGCTGGGCTGAACGTTATGGATTCTGCGCGGGGAAAGTGCAGCCTGACGGTATTCTGCTTCACTCGGTATCGGTGGGTGAAACTCTGGCCGCTATTCCTCTGGTGCGCGCACTGCGCCATCGCTACCCTAATCTTCCGATTGTTGTCACCACCATGACGCCAACAGGCTCGGAGCGTGCCAGCTCGGCCTTTGGCAAAGACGTTCACCACGTCTATCTCCCCTATGACCTGCCCGGCGCAATGAACCGTTTCTTCGATACGGTGCGTCCGCGACTGGTGATCATCATGGAAACCGAGCTATGGCCTAATATGATCACCCAACTGCATACGCGCAAAATTCCGCTGGTGATCGCCAATGCTCGTCTGTCTGAGCGTTCCGCAAAGGGTTATGCGAAGATCGGTAAATTCATGAAACATCTGTTGCAACGCATCACTCTGATTGCCGCGCAAAATCAGGAAGATGGTGAGCGTTTCATCAGCCTTGGCGTAAAACGTTCGCAGCTGGCGGTCACCGGCAGTCTGAAGTTTGATATTTCTGTAACACCAGAGCTGGCTGCGCGCGCCATCACACTGCGTCGTCAGTGGGCGCCACGTCGCCCGGTATGGATTGCCACCAGCACCCATGAAGGGGAAGAGAGCATTATTCTTGAGGCGCACCGTAAGTTGCTGGAGCGTTTCCCTAACCTGCTGCTGATTCTGGTGCCACGCCACCCGGAGCGTTTCGATACCGCACGTGTGCTGACGCAGAAAGCTGGTTTCAGCTATACCATGCGCAGCAGCGGTGAAATTCCCTCAGGCAGCACTCAGGTAGTGATTGGCGATACGATGGGTGAGCTGATGCTGTTATACGGCATCGCCGACCTGGCCTTTGTTGGCGGCAGCCTGGTTGAGCGCGGCGGCCACAACCCGCTGGAACCAGCGGCCCATGCTATTCCGGTACTGATGGGGCCACACATCTTTAACTTTAAAGATATCTGCGCACGCTTGCAGCAGGCCGATGGGCTGATTACCGTAACCGATGCCGACTCGCTGGATAAAGAGATTGGCACCCTGCTGACAGATGAAGATTACCGCCTCTACTATGGCCGGCATGCCGTAGATGTGCTTCACCAGAATCAGGGAGCATTGCAACGCCTGTTACATTTACTTGAACCTCATCTGCCTCAGCGGAATCATTAAATGAGCACTCGCCAGAAACTGTCGGTAGTGATGATTGCCAAAGATGCAGCAGACCTGCTGCCAGAATGTCTTGAGTCAGTCAGCTGGGCAGATGAGATTATCCTGCTCGACTCCGGCAGCAGCGATGGCACGCCGGATATTGCCAGCCGTCACGGTGCAAAAGTCTTCCACTCTGAGGGATGGCCCGGATATGGCAAACAGCGCCAGCAGGCGCAGCGCCATGCCAGCCACCCGATGATTCTGATGATCGATAGTGACGAACGCGTCACCCCTGAGCTGAAACAGGCTATTGAAAAGGTTCTGGAGCAGCCTCCCTCCCCGGCGGTGTACAGCATTGCGCGGCGTAATCTGTTCCTCGGCCGTTTTATGCGCCATAGTGGCTGGTATCCGGATCGCGTCACCCGCCTGTATCCTCGTCACTATCAGTACAACGACAACCAGGTGCATGAATCACTGGAAACGGCACAGGTGAAAGCCACCCCGCTGCACGGCGATCTGCTGCACCTGACCTGTCGTGACTTCGCTGCATTCCAGTGGAAACAGTTCGCTTACGCAGAAGCCTGGGCTAAACAACGCCATCAGCAGGGGAAACGTTGCGGTATAACGGCCATTTTTGGGCATACAGCCGGAGCATTTCTGAAAACACTGGTGCTGCGTGCAGGTTTTCTTGATGGGAAACAGGGCTGGTTACTGGCCGTGGTGAATGCACAGTATACTTTTAATAAATACACGGCCCTCTGGGCTCTTAATCACGCATCCAGGAACGGCAGACTATGAGCACCAAAGCCATCTACCCCGGTACCTTTGATCCGATGACCAACGGCCACCTTGACATCGTAACCCGCGCTGCGCTGATGTTTGATCACATCATACTGGCAGTGGCGGCCAGCCCGAGCAAGAAGCCCCTGTTTTCACTGGAGGAGCGCGTTGCACTGGCAAGCGAAGTGGTGGCACATCTGCCAAACGTCAAGGTAGTGGGCTTCAGTGACCTGATGGCTAACTTCGCCAGAGCGCAACAGGCCAATGTGCTGGTACGCGGACTGCGGGCGGTCTCAGATTTTGAGTATGAATTGCAGCTGGCGCATATGAACCGCCATCTGCTTCCCACTCTGGAAAGCGTATTTCTGATGCCGTCCGAAGCCTACTCCTTTATTTCATCATCGCTGATGAAAGAGGTGGCGCGCCACGGAGGGGAAGTCGAAGCGTTTCTTCCGGCCCCGGTATACGAGGCTCTGAAAGCGAAGCTCTGAATGAGGAGCGGCTTACTTCTGGCAGTGACGGCAGAAAAATGTGCTGCGCTGCCCGTGTTTACTACTCTCTATCGGCATACCGCACTGGCGGCAAGGCTCACCAGCACGTCCATACACCTGTAGCTCCTGCGCAAAATATCCCGGCTTGCCATCACTTTGCAAAAAGTCACGCAGCGTGGTTCCGCCCTGCTCAATAGAGCGCAGCAAAACCGCTTTAATCGTGGTAACCAGCAGCGCGGCATCTGCTTCGCTTAATGCCATCGCCGGACGATCGGGCGAGATCCCTGCCACGAACAGCGACTCGCTGGCATAGATGTTACCCACACCAACCACCACTTTGTTATCCATCAGCCATGGCTTTACCGCCGTGCGCTTACCACGCGATTTTTCAAACAGATATTCCGGTGAAAAGTCATCGCCAAGAGGCTCAGGCCCGAGATGCGACAGTACTGAACTGGCCGCAAGATCAGGACACCACAGCCAGGCACCGAAGCGGCGCGGATCCGTGTAGCGCAAAACTTTGCCATTGCTCATCACCAGATCGACATGATCGTGTTTTGCCGCAGGCAGATCTTCCGGTAACACTCGCAGGCTGCCTGACATACCCAGATGCACGATGATCCAACCCGTCGGCAGTTCGAGCAGCAGATATTTTGCACGTCGCTGAACGCTCAGTACAGGCTGATCGCTCAGGGCATGGATCTCCTGAGATACCGGCCAGCGCAGGCGCGAATTACGCACCACGGCATGCAAAATCGTGGCGCCAACAAGATGCGGCTCAATCCCGCGTCGACTGGTTTCGACTTCTGGTAACTCTGGCATTTCCTCGCCTCCATAAGGGGACTCGAATTATTGAGGGTATATATAAAAATGCAGAAACAAAAAAACCCGGCCGAAGCCGGGTTTTTTCATCCACTGAGATTAATTACTTAATCTTAGCTTCTTTATAGATCACGTGCTGGCGGACAACTGGATCGAATTTCTTCAGTTCCAATTTTTCCGGCTTAGTACGTTTGTTCTTCGTGGTGGTATAGAAGTGACCTGTACCAGCAGAAGAAACCAGCTTGATCTTCTCACGAATACCTTTAGCCATGTTTCAGTTCCTTACCTTAGTACTTCTCACCGCGGGTACGCATATCGGCCAAGACCGTATCAATACCCTTCTTATCAATTACGCGCATGCCTTTGGCAGATACGCGCAGTGTAACGAAGCGCTTTTCGCTCTCAACCCAAAAACGGTGAGAGTGCAGGTTAGGCAGGAAACGGCGTTTCGTCGCGTTCATTGCGTGGGAACGGTTGTTACCCGTTACCGGACGCTTGCCAGTTACTTGGCAGACTCGTGACATGTCTATTCTCCAAAAATCAAATCAGCTCGAGCTTTAAAAATAAGGTTCTGGCCGCCTCGTCAGGCTTATAGCCCATCCAGGCGAGTTCTATGTGAACCCGCTGAGTAGGCTCAAACGCCAAACCCGAGATTCTCAAAGGTGGCGTAGTATACGCCCTGAAGCGCGACCGCTCAAGTCCCGAACAGATAAAGATCCCTTAGGATCGCGTACATTTGTCTTTTTTGTACGGGAAACACCCTGTTTAGCCACTGTAAAAGCAAAACCAAAGCGAAAATTGATTAAATAATAACCAACTGACTATAACCAGCCCCGTTCAGCAAAAGAGACATACTCCCCCCGACCGATCACCATATGGTCAAGCACCCGAATATTCATCAGGGCACATGCACTCACGATTTGCTTAGTGATTGTGCGATCGGCACGGCTGGGTTCTGCCAGCCCTGATGGGTGATTATGCGCCAGAATTAACGCTGCTGCATTTCGTTTTAGCGCTTCGCGGACAATTTCTCGCGGATGAACTTCTACACTATTCAGCGTACCGCTGAACATTTCGCTGGTATGAATCACCCGATGCTGGTTATCAAAAAAGACCACCTGAAAAATTTCCCGCTCCCGATGTGCCAGGGAGCTGTTAAGAAAATCCAGCATCTGTTCAGAACTACTGACTGTAGTTTTCTCCAGCGCCTGTGGGCTGGTGAAGCAGCGCCGGGCAAGTTCTGCCACCGCATTAAGCTGCGCATATTTTGCCATACCTATCCCGTGGATTGCCCTAAAATCCTCCGGGGGGGCAGTCATCATCCGATGCAGCGATCCGAATACATCGAGTAACCGCTGCGCCAGTGCCATAACATGCATTCCGCGTGTGCCGGTTCGCAGGAAAATGGCCAGTAATTCAGTGTCGCTCAACGCCGCCGGGCTGAACTCTACTAATTTTTCACGCGGGGGGAGCCCCTTCCAGTTCTCTTCCATCTGCCGTTTCTCCTTCCTGAAGAGAAAAAAGCATGGCATTATATACAGTAGTTTCCTATCGTGATGTGCAGACTTTACGTGCCCGATCGCAAAAATTGTGTGGTACTAACCCGTCTGATGGAGTGTGATAAAATAATCGAGTAACGGCGCCAGGGCACCGCAAAGGCTTAAGAGAAGGCAAACAGCAAAATGATGGGATTAACCGGAAAACGTATTGTTCTTGGCGTCAGTGGTGGTATCGCGGCTTATAAAACACCTGAGCTGGTGCGCCGGCTGCGCGACCGTGGCGCGGAGGTGCGCGTGGTAATGACTCACGCGGCGAAAGCCTTTATCACTCCACTCAGTTTGCAGGCAGTGTCCGGTTATCCGGTCTCCGATGATTTACTCGACCCCGCAGCCGAAGCCGCTATGGGGCATATCGAACTGGGTAAATGGGCTGATTTAGTGATCCTCGCCCCGGCAACCGCTGACCTGATCGCTCGCGTTGCCGCCGGTATGGCGAATGACCTGGTGACCACTCTCTGCCTTGCCACTGCGGCTCCGGTGGCGATTGTCCCGGCGATGAATCAGCAGATGTACCGTGCGCTCCCTACCCAACATAATCTGCAACTGCTGGCGCAGCGCGGCGTACAGGTGTGGGGGCCGGATAGCGGCAGCCAGGCCTGCGGCGATATTGGCCCAGGGCGCATGCTCGACCCGCTGGCGATTGTAGACCTGGCTGTCGGCTGGGCTTCACCCATCAACGATCTGCAACATCTTAATATTATGATCACCGCAGGCCCCACCCGTGAAGCACTCGACCCGGTACGCTTCATCAGTAATCATAGTTCGGGGAAAATGGGGTTTGCTGTGGCTGCGGCCGCGGCAAAACGCGGTGCCCGCGTCACCCTGGTTGCCGGTCCGGTGACGCTTCCCACACCAGCGGGCGTCAACCGCATTGATGTCCTGACGGCCCTGGAGATGCAGCAGGTGGTGATGTCTCAGGCGGCTGACCAGCAGATATTTATCGGCTGTGCAGCGGTCGCAGATTACCGCGCAGCTGAGATAGCAGAAGAAAAAATCAAAAAACAGGGGGAAGAAATTACCCTGCGAATGATAAAAAATCCGGATATTGTGGCCGGGGTTGCAGCGATGCAGCAAAACAGGCCGTATGTTGTAGGATTTGCCGCTGAAACCCAGAATGTGGAAGAATACGCCCAACAAAAAAGGGCGCGCAAGAATCTGGACTTGATCTGCGCCAATGATGTAGCCAAAACCGGGCAGGGTTTCAACAGCGATACCAATGCCCTACACCTTTTTTGGCAGAAGGGAGATAAAGCCTTACCGCTATGCGATAAGTCACTCCTTGGCCAACAGCTATTAGACGAGATTGTCAGCCTTTATGATGAAAAAAATCGACGTTAAAATTCTTGATGCACGAGTCGGCACCGACTTTCCCCTGCCAACCTATGCAACTTCAGGATCTGCCGGGCTGGATTTACGCGCCTGCCTGGATGAAGCCTTTGTGCTGCAACCTGGCGTAACCACGCTGGTGCCAACCGGTCTGGCTATTCACATTGCAGACCCGCAGCTCGCTGCCGTGATCCTGCCGCGCTCCGGGCTGGGCCATAAGCATGGCGTGGTACTGGGTAACCTGGTAGGCCTGATTGATTCCGATTATCAGGGGCAGTTGATGGTCTCCGTCTGGAACCGTGGACAGGACTCATTTACTATCGAGCCAGGCGAACGTATCGCGCAGATGGTTTTCGTTCCTGTCGTCCAGGCCGAGTTCAACCTGGTCAACGACTTTGACACCAGCGCGCGTGGCGAAGGTGGTTTCGGCCATTCTGGTCGCAAGTAATTCTCCACGGCTCCCGCAACAACGATAATCTGAATTTCCCCTCCGTGAGCATCTTGTTCACGGATGTTGTGTGGGTCTTTGCCCGTTTATGGTGATGTTTTCAGGGGTCTTTTAAGACATGGCAGAAAAGAAGAGTGCGAAAAGGAATCGCCGTGAGGAAATCCTGCAAGCGCTGGCGCAAATGCTGGAGTCCGGTGATGGCAGCCAGCGTATTACTACCGCCAAGCTGGCGGCCAGTGTAGGAGTTTCTGAAGCGGCGCTTTACCGGCATTTTCCCAGCAAAACCAAGATGTTTGACAGCCTGATCGAATTTATCGAAGACAGCCTGATTACGCGCATCAATCTGATTCTGAAAGACGAAAAAGAGACGCTGCCGCGCTTACGTATGATTACTCAGTTAATTCTGGGCTTTGGTGAGCGTAATCCGGGTTTAACGCGTATTTTGACCGGCCACGCGCTGATGTTCGAACAGGATCGTCTGCAGGGGCGTATCAACCAGCTTTTTGAGCGTATTGAAGTGCAGCTACGTCAGGTACTGCGTGAGAAAAAAATGCGTGAAGGTGAAGGCTTTATTACCGATGAAACGCTGCTGGCCAGCCAGCTACTGGCATTCTGCGAAGGATTATTGTCGCGCTTTGTCCGCTCTGAATTCCGCTATCGTCCAACGGTAGACTTCGATGTACGCTGGCCGCTGCTGGCCGCACAGTTTGTCTGACAGTTTGCTCTTGCCCTGAAACATGGCGGCCAGCACATGGCCGCCCTGCTAATCAGATACCATACTCGCTACGGTATGCACGTACCGCTATCAGGTGATCGGCCATTTCAGGCTTTTCTTCCAGGTAAGCAATCAGCTCTTTTAGCGTAACGATCGAAATCACCTTACAGCCGTAATCACGCTCCACTTCCTGAATAGCGGAGATGTCACCACGTCCGCGCTCCTGTCGGTCGAGGGAGATCAGCACACCAGCCAGCGTCGCCTGATTCGCCGCGATAATTTCCATCGACTCCCGGATAGCAGTGCCTGCGGTAATCACATCATCCACCAGCATAATTTTACCCTGTAGCGGGCTGCCCACCAGCGTTCCACCTTCGCCATGCGTTTTAGCTTCTTTACGATTGAAGCAGTAAGGCACGTCACGGTCGTGATGATCTGCCAGCGCCACCACCGTGGTGGTAGCAATAGGAATGCCTTTATAAGCCGGGCCAAAGACCAGATCAAAATCAATACCTGAATCAACCAGAGCCTGAGCGTAGAAACGGCCCAGCAGGGCGAGATCGCGCCCGGTATTAAACAGACCGGCGTTAAAGAAATAAGGGCTTCTACGCCCTGATTTCAGCGTGAATTCACCAAACTTCAGCACCTGCTTGTTGATAGCGAATTCGATAAATTGGCGCTGCCAGGCTTTCATGTCGTTTTCCTCAAATCGGGGGCATAAAAAAGGCGACTATTCGTCGCCTGAGAAAATCAGTTGGCCAGCGCCGCTTTCTGCGCTGCAACCAGAGTATCGATACCGCCTCGCGCCAGCTCAAGAAGCTTCAGCAGCTCATCGTGACTGAACGGCTCACCTTCTGCGGTGCCCTGCACCTCGATCATGCGGCCATCTTCAGTCATTACCACGTTCATATCCGTTTCGGCAGCGGAGTCTTCAACATACTCCAGATCGCACAACGCTTCGCCGTTAACGATACCAACAGAGATAGCCGCGACCATGCCTTTCATCGGGTTAGCTTTCAGCTTGCCGATAGAGACCAGATGGTTCAGCGCATCAGCCAGTGCCACACAGGCACCAGTGATAGAGGCGGTGCGGGTTCCACCATCGGCCTGCAATACATCGCAGTCAAGGGTGATGGTGAACTCACCCAGCGCTTTCAGGTCAATTGCAGCGCGCAGTGAACGAGCGATCAGGCGCTGAATCTCCAGTGTACGACCGCCCTGCTTGCCTTTAGCCGCTTCACGCGCGTTACGGCTGTGGGTGGCGCGAGGCAGCATACCGTATTCAGCGGTGACCCATCCCTGGCCCTGACCTTTCAGAAAACGCGGTACGCCTTCGTCAATGGTTGCGGTACACAGCACTTTGGTATCACCGAATTCAACCAGCACAGAGCCTTCTGCATGTTTGGTGTAATGGCGGGTCAGGGTAACGGGGCGCACCTGTTGTACACTTCGGCCTGATGGACGCATAATTTCTCTCCGGCTAGCTAAACATAATTGGCTGCGCATTATACGGATTTCGCAATGGATTGCCTATGGCAGGCGCTAATCAACGCTGATTGTTATGAAAACGACAGATAATTAAACGCTAAAACAGCAGGATAGCCAGCAACAGGGTGTAAAACGTACCGAAATATGGCTAAATACCTTTTATCAACAATTCCCCTGCCGGACTCCGTATGACCTCTGTTTTTCATTTTATCCTGGCCCTGGCCATTATCTGCTGCCTGGCGTTACTGTTCAGTAATGACCGGAAGAAAATTCGCCCGCGCGTCTTGCTGCAACTGGTAGTGATTGAAGCCGCGCTTGCCTGGTTTTTCCTGCACGCCTCTGGCGGACTGACTATCGTCAGCGCCTTTTCGGGCTTCTTTGAAGTACTGCTGAAATATGCAGCCCAGGGAACCGATTTTGTCTTCGGCGGCATGAGCTCACAGGGACTGGCATTTATCTTCCTTGGCGTGCTCTGCCCGATCATCTTTATTTCTGCACTGATTGGCATATTACAGCACCTTAAAATTCTGCCGGTACTGATCAGAGTGGTTGGCACTGTTCTGTCCAAAGTGAATGGCATGGGAAAGCTGGAATCATTTAACGCCGTCAGCACCCTGATCCTCGGCCAGTCGGAAAACTTCATCGCTTATAAAGGTATCCTGGCAGAAATTTCCCCACGCCGCCTCTACTCGATGGCCGCTGCGGCGATGTCCACCGTGTCGCTATCGATTGTTGGTGCATATATGTCGATGATCGAGCCGCGCTATGTGGTGGCAGCACTGATCCTTAACATGTTCAGCACCTTTATTATTTTGTCGATTATCAACCCGACCCCGGCCGGTGATGAACCAGAGATTCGCCTGGAAAAGCTGCATGAAGATCAGAGCTTCTTCGAGATGCTGGGTGAATACATCCTCGCTGGTTTTAAAGTGGCGATGATTATCCTGGCTATGCTGATTGGCTTTATTGCACTGATTGCTGCGGTGAACGCAATGTTCTCAGCAATTTTTGGCATCAGCTTCCAGCAGATCCTTGGCTATGTATTCTGGCCGTTTGCATGGCTGATTGGCATTCCGGCTGCTGATGCTCTGCCGGCTGCCAGTATTATGGCAACCAAGCTGGTCACCAATGAATTCGTGGCGATGATTGAGCTGAAAAAAATTGCCGCAGAACTGTCGCCGCGTGGGCTGGGTATTCTCTCTGTGTTCCTTGTCTCTTTCGCTAACTTTGCTTCTATCGGCATCGTAGCGGGTGCCATCAAAGGGCTGAATGAGCAGCAGGGTAACGTAGTATCACGCTACGGCCTGAAACTGATTTATGGCTCAACGCTGGTCAGTCTGCTCTCCGCAGCGTTTGCCGGACTGGTGCTGTAATAGCGAACCCCGGCGCAACCGTGCCGGGGTTACATCTGGTCAGAACGCCACGCACGCCGGGCTATCCACCCGCATTACTGAGTCCTGAGCAAAGCGCTGTTTATAGATGGCACGCAGTGCCTCTATTCCCTGTTCGCTGGTCTTATCCGTTGTATGGATCAGCATCAGTGCCCTGCTGTTTTCTCGTGCCAGCTTGCCGTCATTCCCCATCCACTGCCCTTTTGCCGCAAATACTGTCAGCCCGTCTTTAAAGCGCGGAGTGACATCTGTATCAACAAATGCCTGCCATTCCGCTTCTGTTATAGCTGCACCCTGCGGACGATTAAGACCGAAATAAAGGGTAGTTTGCGTCATGGCATCGCCCACGGTGCAGGCCGGAATAGCAGCATGATGAGTCGCCCGGGGAGATGTCGTACAGCCCGAGAGAGCCAGCAGCAGCAGAGAAAAAGTCATTACACGCAACGTCATGGTTGCTCCTGAAATTAAGGTCATTGGCACAGCTGGCATCTTAAACTCCTGCAAACAAAAGGTCAGCCAAAACACCTCCATTTGACCGAATGCCTGTTAAGCCATCGCCAGCACCGCTATAATCGTTGCATCTTTTCTTAAAAACGGTACGCAAAATGATCCGCAGTATGACAGCTTATGCCCGGCGCGAGACCAAAGGCGAATGGGGCAGCGCAGCCTGGGAGCTGCGTTCCGTCAACCAGCGCTATCTTGAAACCTATATCCGTCTGCCAGAGCAGTTCCGTGGCCTGGAGCCGGTGATCCGTGAACGCATCCGTAATCGTCTGACCCGTGGCAAAATTGAAGTTAACTTACGCTTCGATGCCGATCTGCGCGCCCAAAGCTCGCTGGTACTGAATGAAAAACTGGCGGTGCAGCTGGTGCAGGCAGCAAACTGGGTGAAAATGCAGAGTGACGAGGGAGAAATCAATCCGGTCGATATTCTGCGCTGGCCAGGCGTGATGTCAGCCGAAGAGCAGGATCTGGATGCCATCTCCGCCCAGCTGCTGAGTGCGCTGGATACCGCCATCGACGAATTTATTACTGCCCGCGAAAGCGAAGGTGCTGCACTGAAAGCCTTGATTGAACAGCGTCTGGAAGGTGTCAGTGCCGAAGTGATCAAAGTACGCGCCCATATGCCAGATGTCTTGAAATGGCAGCGTGAACGCCTGGTCACCCGTCTGGAAGAGGCCCAGGTACAGTTAGAAAATAACCGCCTGGAACAGGAACTGGTCATGCTGGCGCAGCGCGTGGATGTGGCGGAAGAGCTGGATCGTCTGGAAGCTCATGTGAAAGAGACCTATAACATCCTGAAGAAGAAAGAAGCGGTCGGCCGCCGTCTCGACTTTATGATGCAGGAATTCAACCGCGAGTCGAACACCCTGGGGTCAAAATCCATCAATGCCGAAATCACGGCTTCTGCTATTGAGCTGAAAGTATTGATTGAGCAGATGAGAGAGCAGATTCAGAATATCGAGTAAGAGATTCCGCCGACATAAAAAAGCCCTGTTTACAGGGCTTTTTTTAATCTGGCTCTCGTCCCGTCAGGCTCTGTACTCCTTTGATAACCAGCTGCCTCTTTTCATTTTTTCTCGTGGCAACATACACATCAATATTCAGTGACTGTGCGGCTTCTTCCGTCAGGGTGCGATAACAGAGGCCCTGCTGATTAAAGGTACACATCGAACGAGGCATCAGTGTCATACCTTTGCCACGGGCAATACTGGAGAGCAGAACCAGGGAATCATCAGGTTCCTTCACCCTTTTTAGGGTAAACGGTAAATGCTGGAAGTACTCTTCGCATTTGTCGTAATAGACCGGGTTAGCGTTACGCGGGAACCAGAACAGAGGCAGGTCGGCAATATCGGCCAGAGCAACCTTCTCTTGCAGGCTGGCAGGATGAGAAGAAGGCATAGCCAGCAGCAGCGGTTCACGATAGATCCAGTGAAAACTAAAGTCCTGTTCACTGTGCAGGCTCATTTCCCCGATGATCACCATATCCATCTGGCCCTTAGACAGTGATTGCAGAAGCTGACTGGACGTCTGATTCTGAATATCAATCTCTTCATCACTGATGAGCTGTTTTATTTTGTTATTAACTTGCGGGATATTCTCAAAGCTGAGAGTTCTGGTCAGGCCAATGCGCAGATGGGACTGTTCTTTATTTATTTCACGAATAAAGTTGGTGAACTCCTCAATCAGATGTGTCGCCTTTTCCACCAGCTTAGTTCCGGCTTCCGTCAGACGGACTTCATGAGTATTACGAGTAAAAAGCTCACGGCCCAGCGCATCTTCAAGGGATTTTATTTGCCGGGTCAGGGGAGGTTGTGTCATTCGCAACCGTTCTGCCGCTCGTCTGAAGTTAAGTTCCTGAGCAACCACAAGAAAGCATTGTAACTGCTTTATGCTGGGTAACTTACTATTAATGCTGTCCACAAGTTCTCCGCGGCTGTTGCGTGGCATTATGCAGTTTTTTAGGCATCATTTGGTTGTCATTACCTTATCTCAAACGCCCTTCTTTGTAAAATTATCAATGCGTTACAAAAAAGGTTTTGTTGTGATACCTAAACTGAATTACAAAATTAACAATTCTCATATAAATCTCAGATGATAGTTTTATCCACGAACTTCACCCATCAAGGATAAAAATATTATGTCTGCTAAATATGTTCTGATCTCTCGCTTTCCGCTAAAAGCCAATGTAAATGCATCTTCTATCAGTGGCCTGAAATCCACAGCTGAAAAGAAATATTTCGTTTGTGAAGAAGATAATATCCATGAACTGCTTGAACTGCGTTCATTTAATGATATGAAAGAAATACCATGGGTAGAAGGCGAACTGGAAGCCGACTTCCATAATATGGCCTCACAGCTGGCCGGTGACATTCGCCGTGAGCTGGTGAAATATGTCGAAGCCCCTATCGAGACGAATAAACCTCTGCCTGACACTAAATATATCCAGCTGCGTCATGTCGAAGTTCCTGCTGATAACTATGCGCAGTATCGTCACTGGCGTGATGAAACTATCTTCAATGTTGTACGTGATAATAAAGATAAAATCAGCAGCTTTGAAGCATTCCACTCACTGATCAGTGGTCAGCCTGGCGTTATGTTTATCTCCTCATTTAACGGTGACAAAGATACCTACAAAGAAGCGTTCACCAATGCTCGCTATCAGACCATTATTCAACAGGCCGGAGATAACTATATCACCGGTGGCAATGAAGGTCTTTATACCCGCATCTATCGCGCTGTTTCTTGTTGAAGGTAGGCTTTGATGAATATTAAGAAAATCTTTGTTGTTGGCGATAAATTCAGTGAATTCACAAACGGTAAAAACGTCCTGACTATTTCCCAGCTGGAATTACTGACTCAAATACCTGCGAAAATAATCGACACTGAACATGAGATTATTGTCGGTCAGGGGGTCAGAGATGACTTCGCCCGGAAGGTAATTAAAAATCAAAAGCGCAATGAGATTCATGACAATAAACTCAATATAATCTCATTAGAGAAATTGACCGAAGCGAAGAAAAACTGTCACGCGCATAAGAAAATTAAACACAATGTCCTTATTGGCGGCGCTGAAAAAGTAGCTGATAACGATAATCTGTATACGTTACCGCTGATGATTGATGAGCGTTGTGAGTTGATGGCCGACCATCAGACCGGACAACATATTCAGGGCATGCTGTTAGTTGAAGCATGCAGGCAAACCTTTATTGCTGTTACAGAAGAGTTTTTCTTTAACGGTGAAAGTAATCGCTATTACGTGATTAACGGTATGGCTATTAACTTCAGTAACTTCCTGTTCCCGCTGCCAGCAGTGGTGCATTATGAAATCCTGGAGCAGGATATTAACGATCGGCGTGCACGCTTTAAGGCACAAATCCGCGTCACGCAGCATCAGACGTCGTGTGCAACGATGGATGTGTCGTTTACCGTTTATCCGTCGGAAGTGATCAGCAGCAAAGAGAGCGAACTGGCGATTGCAGCAACACACAATGCCTTCTCTGCCGCCCAGCATATTCCGCGCGAGGCTGTATATGCCTGAGAACAGCCGGAAGTATGAACTGGCTGCCACCACGCAGGGGCCGCTTTATCCCCCTGCGGAGGTGATGGATAGTCAGGGGAACTTTGTTGTTGTCGGGATGATTCCCGCTGAATACGGGGTACGTTGGGGCAGTGCTATTGTTTCTGCGCAAAGTCCACTGCCCGCATTTGGCCAGGTAACACCTTATAACGTAGTACATTCTCTGGAAGAGATGCCGCCGGAAGCACAGGAAGAGATCGTGCTGTTCACGCTGCCATTACCGATTCCATTAAATAACTACAATATGACGTTTGCACCTGAACAACGACCGGATGCCAACTCAGAACAACGTGCCAGCGTGCCGCTTCATCAGGGTCAAATTGCTGATTATCGTGTCAGCGATGGCCGACGCAAAGTGGCACCGATTACCTTGCGCCACTGGCTGGAAGCCAAAGGCGAACTGATAGTCAGCATTGCTCAGGATCGTAAAAGTGCCAGATTTGAATTCGAATTCCATCATCTGGTACCCGATAGCCTTTATACCGTCATGAGTCTGCGTGAGCGCGACCTCGATCCCGAGAATACCAGCCGGCCTGGCCCGCTGGGTATTCCAAATGTATTTATCACCGATGATACAGGCCATGCCAGTTTCTGGGCGGAATTACCCAATCCCTTCCCGAAGACCGGCCAGGACAGTAATCGAATTATTAATGTTGTGGTGCTTTATATGAGTACACAGCAAAGCTATGGCGGTGCCATCGGCCTTTATGGGCTGGGTGGAGATATACACGCACAGTTAAAGTTGCAGTCCCGTTCTTTTGATGAATTTACCACTCTTGCCTGAGGAAATACGATGCCGTTCGTAAATATATCCACCTGGAAAATGAATGATGAAGACCAGGTAAAGAAAATGATGGAAGCCGTGACACTGGCTGTGCACCAAACCAGCGGAGCGCCATTAGATAAAATTTCCGTGATTATCACTGAAATTAACCCGTCACGCTGGAGCGATGCTGGCGTCAGTGGAAATGATCCACAGTTTCCCACTAAAAGCCGCAGGAAGTCTTACGAGGAGTAGTTGTGGATAAGATCGCCGCTTTTTTTGATGTTGATGAAACCATTATAAATCTCAAAAGTATGTTCAGTTTCTATGATTACTGGTGTCGGGAAAAAGACCTCATCGCCCAGCATAGTGAATATGCCGCCAAATTTAAACGAGACGTTCAACAAGGTAAACCTCGTGAGTTACTTAATCAGGAGTATTACCAACAGTTCCGTAATGTCTCACTGAATGAACTGAATGAATATGGTCAAAAATGGTTTCATGAGTGTCTGAATAAAGACAACTTTATAGCACAGGCCGTGGCTGAATTACGCTCTCATCAGGAAAAAGGAACGATACCTGTTTTTGTTTCCGGATCGATGTTACCTGTTCTGCAACCTATTGCGGACGCTTTAGACGTTAACGTTATTCTCTGCGCACCATTAATTATTGATGGCGAGGGTTTCTTAACCGGAGAAATAGGTAAACCTCAAACTATCGGCACTGGAAAGAAAGAAGCGATACTTTCATTCTGTCGTGGTGAAGGTTTCCGTCCTGAATATTGTTATGCCTATGGCGATGATATATCTGACATCCCAATGCTTGAAGCAACAGGGCACCCTGTTTGCGTAGGCAGTAATAAAAAACTTCTTGATTATGCGGCCCTCAAAGGCTGGCGAAATATTTAAAACATTGAAACAGGAAAACCATCATGGCTTCTGAAATAAAAGAGTCAGCTATGTCAATCCGCACATGGGTGGCATTATTTATTCTGGCATTATCGACATTTACTATCGTAACTACCGAGCTGGCACCCGTAGGTTTACTGACACCGATTGCTAACGGGCTGCATGCGTCTGAGTCTGAGATTGGTATGACGGTATCGCTCTATGCCTGGATTGGCGCATTAAGTGCGCTTTTTGCCTCAGTATTTTTGGGCAACTTACCGAAGAAACTCCTGCTTCTTTCACTGACTGTTGTGCTGTTCATCTCCAACGTATGGTCTGCCACCGTAGACTCTTACGAAGTGCTGCTCGCGGCGCGCGTAGTTGGTGCCCTGGCTCATGGTGCGTTCTGGGCAATGATTGGCGCTACTGCTGTCGCGATGGTTCCGGCTAAGTATCTTGGCGTGGCCACCTCTATCGTGTTCGGTGGCGTGTCGGCAGCCAGCGTATTTGGTGTTCCTCTCTCTAACTATATTGGTCTGAACTTCGGCTGGCGCCAGGCGTTCTGGCTGATGTCGATACTGAGCGTGGTCGCCTTCTTCGGCATGATGTGGGTAGTACCCAGCATCAGCGCTAAAAGCACCATCGGCCTGGGCGCTCTGAAGAATGTATTACGCTCATCCACGCTATGGAAAATCTATTCGGCCACACTGCTGGCGATTACCGCACATTTCGCAGCCTTCACCTTTATTGAACCATGGCTGCAAACTCAGCCAACGCTCTCTACCGCGTTTATCCCCGTCGTGCTGTTTATATATGGTATCGCAGGCCTCGCCGGTAACTTCCTCACCGGGATGCTGATCGATAAATATCTCAAAATTACCGTTTCTCTCTCCGTCCTGCTGATCGGTGCCGTATTAGTCGCTCTGGGTCTGGAAGCACAGTCACTGTCACGCCCTCTGATAGTGGCAGCAGTGATGCTCTGGGGCATCGCAGTCTCTGGCATCTTCGTCGGATTCCAGACGTGGGTACTGCGCGTTGCCGCGGAAGAAGCCTTCCCCGCCTCGGCTATCTATGTCTCATTCTTTAACGCCGCAATCGGTATTGGTGCTTCTGTTGGTGCGTGGATGGTTTCTGCTCTGTCACTGCCTGCACTGTTTGTGACGGCTGGCGTTGCCAGCGCGCTTTCCTTCCTCCTTGTCGCGTTTATCCCCGCTGACAAACCCGTGACGAAAAAAATGATGGAGAACATCGCATGAAACAGGGAACTGAACTGACCCGCCATGGCCGTGAAATTATGGATCGTCTGGAAGAAGGACTTGCAGATGGCGTGACCTCCCGCCTGGCAGAACTGGATGCCGATCTGCCGCGCCTGATCACCGATTACGCCTTTGGCGCCGTGGTTGGCCGTCCGGGGCTTGATCTTAAAACACGTGAAATGTTGACGGTGGCATCGTTGATCACCTCCGGCAATGCACAACCTCAGCTGGAATTACATATGCGTGGCGCACTCAATGTCGGCGTCACCCAGGAAGAACTGCTGGAAATCGTTATACAGATGGCAGTTTATGCCGGTGTTCCGGCCTGCATGAACGGACTGACAGCCTATCGCGCCGCAGTCGCACGCTTCAATTCTCGTAGCGCGGGAGAGAAAAAATGAGTGAGATCGTCGTCGTCGCCGCCAAAAGAACGGCAACAGGTGCATTTCTCGGCGGGCTGGCTGAACATTCAGCCACCGCACTCGGCAGCATCGTGATTAAAGCCCTGCTGGCCGACAGCAACCTGGCAGCAGAGGATGTGGATCAGGTGATCATGGGACAAGTTCTGACCGCCGGGTGCGGTCAGAACCCGGCAAGGCAGTCTGCATTAAATGCGGGCCTTCCGGTATCGACCACTGCGCTGACCATCAATAAAGTCTGTGGTTCTGGCCTCAAAGCCGTGCACCTTGGAATGCAGGCGCTAATCTGCGGCGAAGCCGATTTCGTGATTGCCGGTGGCCAGGAGAGCATGTCGAACGCCCCACATATGCTGACGGGTTCAAGGCAGGGAATTCGCCTCGGCGAAGGAGCACTGCAAGATAGCCTGGTCGCCGATGGGCTTTGGGATGCGTTTAATCACTATCATATGGGAGTAACGGCGGAGAACGTTGCCGAACGCTACAATATTTCCCGATCTATGCAGGATGAGTTTGCCCTGCTCTCCCACCAGCGGGCCTTAAAGGCCCAGGCGGCTGGATTGTTCTCTGAAGAAATTGTTCCGGTAACCTGGACGACCCGGAAGGGCGAAATCAGAAGCGTCATTCAGGATGAGTGCCCTCGTCACACCAGCATCGAGAAACTGTCCGGATTAAAAACCGTATTTAAAAAGGATGGCACGGTGACCGCCGGGAATGCCTCATCGCTGAATGATGGTGCGGCAGCAGTGCTACTTTGCCGCCGGGAAACCGCAGAAAAGCGCGGGCTGGATATTCTCGCCTCGCTTGGCGCTTTCTCCAATGCCGGAATTGAACCGGAACTGATGGGCGCAGCGCCGATTAAAGCGATCGAAATGAATATCAAAAGCATGAACTGGTCGGCTAAAGAGGTGGATATTCTGGAGTCAAATGAGGCATTTGCTGCGCAGGCAGTGGCAGTAGCACTCTCCTGTGGCATCGCTCCTGACCGCATCAATCCTCAGGGGGGAGCAATCGCTCTGGGCCATGCCATTGGTGCATCCGGCTGTCGTATTCTGGTCACGCTGATCCACGGCTTAATCCGCGAAGACGGCCATAAGGGCATCGCGGCGCTGTGCATCGGTGGGGGCGAAGGTGTTGCACTCAGCGTAATGCGTTAATCCGGTACGAAGTATCAGCCAAAAAAAACCGCCTGAAATTGGCGGTTTTTTTTGTCTATAGACTGGGTTAAACATTAATACCTTTCATTCCCTCTTCGGTATAACGACTGCCTTTAATCAGGATCTTACTGTGAATATCATTCAGTAATGCCACATCTGACTTATCCAGTACCAGGTCAGCGGCCGCCGCGTTCTCTGCCAGATAGTTAGCATTCTTGGTTCCCGGAATAGGAACGGTTTTTTCATACTGTGCCAGTAACCAGGCCAGCGCAATCTGACCCGATGTGCAGTGGTATTTCTGCATTAACGGGGTGATCGCATCCAGCATCTTGCGGTTATGGTCGATGTTGTCCTGCTGAAAACGGGCGTTATTTCTGCGGAAATCACCTTCCGGGAAATCGGTATTCTTCAGGTATTTGCCTGTCAGAAAACCGCGTCCCAGCGGGGAATATGGCACTAACCCAATGCCCAGTGACTTCACCATCGGCAGGATGCTCTCTTCAATATCACGGGTCCACAGTGAATACTCAGTTTGCAGAGCAGTGACCGGAAAGACTGCATGCGCTTTTTGCAGGGTAGCAGCGGAGACTTCGCACAAGCCAACATGACCAATTTTCCCTTCTTTCACCAGGCGGGACAAACAGTGCATGCTCTCTTCAATATCGGCGTCTTTATCCACACGGTGAAGATAGAAGAGATCAATTTTTTCTACCCCCAGGCGCTGCAAAGACTCATGGCAGCAGCGAACGATATAGTCAGGTTGGTTGTTTATTTTGCGGGCGTAAGCCGCGTCAGGATCGCGATCGATACCGCATTTGGTAGCAATTTTAAACTGGTCACGCGTCTGGCTATCCAGCTGCGCTAAAAAATGGCCGATAAGCCGCTCATTGTGCCCGCGTCCGTAGAGATTCGCGCTATCAATAAAATTAACGCCAGCTTCCGCCAGTTTTCCTAACAGCGCCAGAGACTTTTTATCGTCCGTTTCACCGTAAAACTCGCTCAAACCCATCGCACCGTAGCCGATAGCGCTGACCGTAAGATCCTGGGACAAATTTCTCGTTTTCATAACCCCTCCATAAATGAAATTTCATTCTTTCATGATTGGGTAGTGACCTGAATTTCAATGTGGGTGATACAATTTAGGTATCAGCGCGGTTATCTAAACAGGGGTAGGAAGAAAGTCTCCGACAAGGTAAACTATTCCCTTTCTTTATTATGGATTTATTTGAGGATTCCGATGCAAACTTTACCTCCTTGTCCCAAATGTAGCTCAGAGTATAGCTGGCAAGATGCCGAGATGCTCAACTGCCCAGAGTGCGGTCACGTGTGGGCTGAGGGTTCTGAAACCGTCTCTGAATTTACCCTTATCGTAAAAGATGCCTTCGGCAATCTGCTGGAGGATGGCGATACCATCACGGTAATCAAAGACCTCAGGGTCAAAGGTAGCTCCACTCCAGTGAAGATGGGCACCAAAGTGAAAGGTATTCGTCTGGTCGAAGGTGACCATAATATCGACTGTAAAATCGATGGCCTTGGCCAAATGAAACTCAAATCTGAGTTTGTTAAGAAAGCCTGACCCCTGCCAGTAGCCTCAGCGCTACTGGCCTTATCTTCTGCCCGCTCGTTTTGCCCTCCGGCTTTAACCTGCTAGTATCACAAAGCAACAGCTTACGTGTAAGGGCGTGCGGCGCTCAACGGACCGGCTCAAAAATCCCCAGGGGGCAGAGTGAACAAGACGTTAGGCGTGTTCTTCCCGCTTTATACCACTACGCTGTTAATGCTGCTCGGATCAGGGTTGCTGACGACTTATGTTTCCCTGCGACTGACATCAGTTCATGTCTCAGGAGGCATGATTGGCGCCATTATCGCAGCGAACTACATTGGCCTGGTGATAGGTGGCAAAGTTGGCCACTTTCTAATCGCCCGCGTGGGCCATATCCGTACCTATGTATCCTGCGCCGGTATTATTACCGCCGCTGTGTTATGCCATGGATTAACCAGCTTTATCCCCGCCTGGGTCGTGCTGCGGTTGATTATCGGGCTCTGCATGATGTGCCAGTATATGGTGCTGGAAAGCTGGCTCAACGATCAGTCCGAATCTGAGCAACGCGGGAAAGTATTTGGCTGCTATATGGTGGCAACTTATCTCGGCATGTCGCTCGGGCAGGTCGTGCTGATGATGCAGACCGATCTTGGTATCAGCACGTTGCTGTTGATCGCTCTCTGCTTCGCGCTTTGTCTGGTGCCGATTGCACTGACCACGCGCACACATGCCCGTCAGCTCTCTCCGGCCCCGTTGGAACTGCGGTATTTTATCGGCGCTATTCCAAAAGTACTGGCCACCACACTGGCTATCGGTATGGTGGTTGGCTCTTTTTATGGTCTGGCACCGGTGTACGCCAGTCAGCAGGATCTGACAACAGGGCAGACCGGCCTGTTTATGGCTATCGCTATTTTTGCCGGTCTGGTGGCACAGTTTCCACTTAGCTGGCTCTCCGATCGCTACAATCGCACCCTGCTTATGCGCCTGAATGCCATTGTGCTGATTGTGGCGGCACTGCCGCTGGCGTTACTGCCGCATATCAGCTTCTCGCTGCTGCTGGGGCTGGGTTTCATTGTCAGTATGTTGCAGTTTTCGCTCTACCCACTGGCCGTTGCACTGGCCAATGACCTGGTTGAACCGGAAAGGCGCGTCTCTCTGGCAGCCTGCTTGCTGATGGCATTTGGCGTCGGTGCCAGTATTGGCCCGCTGTTAGTAGGCTTGTTAATAGAACCCCTGGGTGGTAACACGCTTTATGCGTTCTTTGCTCTGTGCGGCCTGATGATTGTCGGCCTGAGCAGAACGGTCAAACAGGATGAGGCGCAATTTGTTGAAGATGCGCCGGTGCCTCATATTGCGATGCCAGACAGCCTGATGAGTTCACCACTTTCTCCGGCACTCAACCCGGCGTTTGATGAGCAGATGATTGAAGAAACAATGCCGTCGATCGATAGCGAACCGCTTGCGGAAGAAGAGGAAGAGGTCGTCACTGCTCAGGGGGCCGATCCCGATGAAGAGACCGGCCTGAAAAAAGCCTGGGAAAAACTGTAAGCCGTCAGGCCTGGATCATGTCCGGGCCCTGGCGGGAAATAAAGCTATCCGCATCCTGAGAACGGGCTTTGCCCTTCTCTATCACAATCACCCGGTCAGCACTGCGAATCGTTTCGGCACGGTGGGCAATGATGATACGGGTGACATCCATTTGCTTTATGGCCTGATTAATCAATCTCTCCCGTTCTATATCCAGATGACTGGACGCTTCATCCAGTATCAAAATTTCTGGCTGACGATAAAGTGCACGCGCCAGCAACACTCGCTGCACCTGCCCGCCGGAAAGGGATGACCCCATATCGCCCACTAGCGTCTGATATCCCATTGGCATATCGATGATATCCTCGTGGATCTGGGCATATAATGCCGCAAGCTCAACTCGCGTCTGATCGGGCGTGGCATCAAAGAAGCTGATGTTATCGGCCACTGAACCGGCAAACAAAATATCATCCTGCATTACGCAGCCAATACGTTCACGGTGTGCCAGCAATCCCTGCTTACGGATCTCAACTCCACCCACTTCAATGGTGCCTTGCTCAGGTTTTAACAGCCCCAGCAAAAGCTTGGCCAGGGTGGTTTTCCCCTCACCGGAACCGCCAACGATAGCGACACTTTCACCGGGTGCAATTTCAAATGAACAGTTTTCCAGTATCCATGGCTCTGTTTCCGCATAGCGAAAACTCAGATCCGTCACGCTGACACCCGGTCCGGTGACCTGCTCATTTTTCGCGGGCAGTGCAACCTTTGGCTCCAGATTATCTTCTTTATCTGTCAGCACGATATCCGCAAGCCGTTCCCCATGAAGTCGCAGCATACGAAAGTCGATAATAGCGTCAATTAAGCCAGCAGCACGGCCTATAAACTGATCGGAAAAACTGATAAAGGCCACCAGCATCCCCGCAGAGAAGTTACCATCCAGCACCTGCAAAGCCGCCAGCCAGATCAATACAATGCGCCCTACCCCTGAGATCAACCCCTGTAATGTACTGAAACCGATGGTCAAACGCTGAATCGCGATCCCTTTGTTGGTGGCCTCTACCAGCGCATTGGCGTAGGCCGCCAGGCGAACCTCCTGCTTATTGTTCAACTTAACGGCCTGGACGCCGCGAATGGTTTCCAGCAGCTGGGTTTGTGCACGTGCCATCGCAATAATCTGATCCTCATTCGCCTGACGGAATGGGCGATAGGAGAGAAAACGAACCAACGAATAGGCAACAAACAGCCCGATCACCAGCAGAGTCAGCTTCCCGTTGTAGGCAAAAAGCATTCCCAGCGTGATAAAAGCCATCACCCCGTCCAGCACCGTACTGATAAAGCGGGTAGTCAGCGTGTTCTGGATGGTGGAAATAGAGCCAAAGCGGGAAACCACATCACCCACGTGGCGTTGCTCAAAAAACGTCATCGGTAAACCCATCAGCCATGAGAATACGTTGGTCGTCCACTGCACACTCAGCACACTGGAGAACCATGTCATTACCCAGGATCGCAACGCCGTGATGACATTTTGCAATACCAAAATAATGATGAAACCGGCCCCCATCAGGCTGAGTAGATCCCGATCGGCAGAGACCAGCACCAGATCCATTACCCACTGCATAAAGAACGGTGTCAGCAAGCCAAACAGTTCGAGCGCAACAGAAAGAATCAGGATTTGCGCAAAGACAGGGCGCAGACCAATAACCCCACCAACCAGTTTGCGCATTGATACTGACTGCTTCTCTTCTTTTTTCTGAAAGGAGGCTGAAGGTAACAGCTCAAGCGCCACGCCGGTGAACGACTTCGATACTTCTTCCATCGGCACATCGCGGATGCCTCGCGCCGGGTCATGAATAGTGATTTTATTTCGATGAACCTTTTTCAGCACCACAAAGTGATTCAGATCCCAATGGAGAATACAGGGCGTACGGAGCTGGTTAAGCTCTTCCATTTCCAGACGCAGTGCCCGCCCCACCATACCTAACCGGTGTGCGATCAGCATGATGTCAGCGAGAGTGGCACCTTTCAGAGATGTGGAAAAACGGTGACGCAGTGTGACGAGATCAAAGGTGTGCCCATAGTAGCAGGAGATCATCCCGACACAGGCAAGCCCACACTCTGCCGCCTGCGCCTGTTGCAGCATCGGTAAGCGCCGCCCCCAGCCAAAAATTAATGAATCCGCAAAGCTCATCGTTATTTATCCTTAAATAGTCTTACAATCACATCCAGGTGTTTTTTTTATTCATCAATCGACCGTCTGGACAAGGCAAGGAGCGGTTCGAGTACCCATTCAATCAAACGCCGATTCTCTATCAGGAAGTCAGCCTCAACGGCCATACCTGGCCGCAGAAGCTCCTGCTTGCCGTAGGCAGTAATATGCTGTCGGTCTAATGACACCAGCACACGGTATTGTTGTTCGGTAACATTATTACTGCCCGTCAGGTTGGCAATCTCCTGTGGGGTAAGTGCCGTACGTGACACTTCTTTGACACGACCATATTGCTGGCCGAATTTTTGGTAAGGGAACGCCTGGTAGCGTAATACCACCCGCTGCCCGGCCTGGATAAAACCGATAGCGCGGCTGCTGACCAGCATCCTGGCCTCCAGCTTACTGTTCTCGGGGAGAAGAGTAATAACCGACTGCCCGGCCGTCACCATTTGTCCGATATGGGGTAACACCGTTCCAATCGTGCCATTTTGTGGTGCCCTGATAGTGACCGAACGACGGGATTCATTTTCAGCCAGCGACTGCTCAAGTGACGAAAGCCGAACTTCCAGCTCATGAATTTGATTACGCGCATTCATCGGCTGCTCTTGCAGTTGCTGTGTAATCTGCGCCATTTGCTGGTGCTGCTCCAGCTGTTGCCGCTTTAACTCCTGCACAGCAGCGCTGGCTTCCAGTACGGCACTCTCCTGCTGTTCCACCATAGTGGAAGATGCATAGCCCTCATGCTGCATCTTCCGTTGTTTATCCAACTGAAGCTGGGCAAGCTGTTCCTGACGCTTTTTCTTAGGTAACAACTGAGAGAGTTGCTTAATCTGCTGCTGTAAGATTGCTTGACGGCTGCGTAGACCCTTTAGGGTCTCTTCGTTTAATGCTTCGGTTTCCAGAAGTTCGTGTTTCAGGCGCGAGCGCTGTATCTGAATCTGCTCAATGACGGCCTCCCACGTTCCCCCCTGTGACGTTGATAGCTCGGAGGATATCTCCATCAACGGCATTCCTTTTTTAACAGCTTCGCCTTCTGTGACTTTTACATCACTCACCGTACCCGCCGTTTGCGGAACAAGTGTGATAACCCCTCTTGATGGCAATAGCTCACCCTGCGCATTCTCGCGCTTGGTGTAGCTACCGAAAATAAAAAATCCGGCAATAGAGAGAGTAATAACCGCAACGACTGAAATCATCAGCCAACGCCAGGGGGGAGAATAAATCGCGACCGTACCGATCATCTTTGACTTATTCGCATCGACCACTTCCGGTCGGAATAAAGGCTCGTTCATATTTTCTCAGATCCATGAGATGGCCAGGCTATTTCTTGAGTACTCAGCCCGGGTGCTTACAATCAAAAGCGATGAGAATACGATCATCAAGTGTTCCCAACAGCAACAGGAGATCAAACGTCGATGTCAGATATTTGTATCGGGCTTCAGCGATACTTTGTAAGGAATCATAGTATTTCTGCTCGGCGTTGAGTTCATCGATAATGGTTCTCAGCCCCAGCTCTCTACCATAACTTGTTGATTTAACCTTGGTCTCAGCTGACATTGCTGCTTTTTTTCGAGCTTTCAGCAACGCCATACCGTTAGTAATATTTAGCCACGCTGTACGGGTCTCCTGGCCGACTTTACGTCGCGTATGTTCCAGTAAATCTCGCACCTGATTACGGCGATCGATCGCTTCTCGCGTGGCTGAAAGCTGCCCTCCCCCAGCAAAAAGCGGGATTGAAACGTTGACCCCTACAAGGGTATTGCGCGTTTTAGAGGTCGTTCCAAAAACACTATCCAGCACGTTTTCGTTTTCCCCCCGGCTCCAGTTTCCACCATAGGCTCCCTGGAGTGTGACAATCGGCAAATGCGCCCCGGCAGCACCGACCAGGTCACTTTTTGACAGTTCCACTTGCTGAGTGGCTTTTTTGATCTCTGTATTATTGCTTTGTGCTTGCAGGAGGACTTTTTTGATATCTCCCAGCTGAGATGGCTGGTAACACTGAGTAGAGACTGGGATTATTTCATCTGCATCCAACCCCGTCATACGCTGATACGCTGCATTGGCAACCTCCAGATCGTTGCGGGCCATGATCTCCTGAGCTTCAGCTTCATCGTAATTCGCCTGGGCTTCGTCAACTTCGGTACGATTGCCATTTCCCAGTCTGAAGGCAGTAACCGCCTGAGCACGCTGCTTTTGAAACACTTTTGTTGCCGATATGGCCACCTCAGTGACTTCTCGCTGATAAATAACAGCAAAATAAGCATCAGCAACATCACGAATTAATTTTTGCTGCGCAGCAATAAACTCCATGTCTGCCAGTTCCGATGCAGCATTCCCGCGCTGAAATGCAGCAATCTTAGAGATATCAAACAGGGGCTGGTTCAGGGTAACGCTGTAACTATGGCGTTTTACCGCTGCCGCGTAGCTGGCGTGAGGTTGATCCTGTTGGGTGTAACTTCCATCAAGGCTTATTGTGGGAAGCAAACCTGCAACCCCTTGATCAAACGCCTCATTTCCGGCCTTTTTGGCTTGAAATGCCGCACTAAACTCTGCGTCATGATGACGGGCAGCATTGACTGCCTGCAAGAGACTGGTTGCATGAAGGATTGGAGAAATAAAAAATAATAAGAAAAATAAAATTTTCATTTAATCCCTTAAAAACTGAATCAGTCTTGACGCTTGACGGTTCAGATGGAAGTCACTTTCCAATAAAAATCTATTTACGTTTAAGAATCGAAAATATTAAATCAGACCTTTTGCGTATGCATAGCGTATCAACTCAATGTTAGATGAAACACCCAGCCTTCGCATGGCATTATATTTTTGTGTGGAGATAGTACTAATGGTTCTGTTTTGCCGTTGAGCAATTTCTGACAGCGTGTATCCCGAGGAGAACAACCTTATAACCTCTAACTCTTTTGGCGTAAGAGGGCTGCCTTTTTCTCTCCCTTTTATAAGGTAGTTCTTAATATAACTAAATGTAGAAGAAAAATAATATCCAGACTGTGTCATAACATGCTGGCAAGCCTGTAACGTTTCCTCAACGGGATCAGATTTACTAACAATTGATTTAACACCATAATCACATGCACTTCTCAAAATTGCAGTATTACTCTGTGATGTAAGCAGAACAATTTTCACATCAGGAAAGCGACCCTTTAGCGCGCGCAGCTTGGCAAAACCATCAATCGTTGAACGGTCAGAACTTAAGGAAAAGTCCGTAATAACAATGTCCACTGGCTTAGTTGCGAGCGCCGACAATAAACTTCTTCCACATACAGTTTCGTTAGAAATAACAAAACGATCGCTATTTGAAAAAAGCATTTTTAACGAGTGAATAATATGCGGGTGGTCATCAGAGATTGCCACTGTGTATCTGTTAGACATACTCCCTCCATGTAGATTATCTTCACAGCCCTGAATCAATATACGATCCATTACAATTCCACAAAAGAAAAAACATCTTAAGTGTGCACAGTACGGAATGGCAAGCAATTTGCGTCACGAAAAGTAAGCTGTTGGTGTAACGTTACGTAATAAAAAAATAAAAATGAACATGGTATTACCTGGAAAAGAAGGTTTCTAAATAAATTTCGAATACTTTTGACCCAAAAGAATCCATAACATCAAGTTTGACCTATGCATTAAGAATATATTAATCAGGCTTAAAACCTATTTAATAAGAATATCTAGCAGGATATTATATCCTGATTGCGTATATCTGGTTTTTCCTACTACTCACTTACTGTTTTCCATGCATTCTGCCTGGTAAGGCGCCGACAGGCTTACCCTTTGCGATTTTTTATATGTATAAACCCAATCGTGCATAATCCCTCTGAGAAAATTTCAGTCGCCGTTTTGGCGTGAACCCCTTAGGATTGCCGCCAGGTTTTAAGGAGATGGCTATGTTACTCACAGTCCTTTACATCATTGGTATTACTGCGGAAGCCATGACCGGCGCACTGGCGGCGGGTCGTCGTAAGATGGATATGTTCGGTGTCATCATCATCGCATCTGTCACTGCAATCGGCGGGGGCTCAGTGCGCGATATGCTGCTGGGGCACTACCCGTTAGGTTGGGTGAAGCATCCTGAATATATAATGATTGTCGCCGCTGCGGCGGTCATCACCACGATGGCCGCTCCTTTGATGCCCCATCTGCGCAAAGTGTTTCTTATCCTTGATGCACTAGGCCTGATAGTATTTTCCATTCTCGGTGCACAGGTTGCGCTAGACATGGGGCATGCCGGAATTATTGCCGCCATTAGCGCAGTTGTGACGGGGGTTTTCGGCGGAGTGCTTCGCGATATGTTCTGTAATCAGATCCCGCTGGTTTTCCAGAAAGAACTCTATGCTGGCATCGCCTTCGCTTCAGGCTGGGTTTACATCCTGTTGCTAAAAACCACTCTGCCGATGGAGACCGTTATCATCATTACGCTGTTGGCCGGATTCAGTGCACGCTTACTGGCTTTGCGCTTCAAACTTGGCCTGCCGGTATTCAACTATCCGCACGATGACCATTAACCTGGCGAAGCTTCTGACCGGATGGCTGGTTCTTCCAGCCACTGGATAAGCTGCCGTACCTCTCTATCCTGCAAAAACTCGCTAATTCTGTGCGCCAGTCCGGAGCCAATACCCGGCAGCTTCTGCCACTCTTCAACGCTGCGAGACAACAGTTGCAGCCAGCTGTCGTCTGCAAGAGCATTCATTGCTTTCTGCGGTATCGGAACACCCAATGCTCTGACCCAGCGCTTGAAAGGCTGCTGACGGGTTAAACGAAATTGCTGCCACAAAAGATGAGATCTTGCTTCACCCATCCCCGGGATAGTTTTTAACTGTTCCTGCGAGAGTGGCAGCCATGAGAACAGGTGCGTTATATGCCCGGACTGTATTAGCTGCTGCCAGCTATGGCGCCCCACGCCCTTGATGTTAAGCACGGACTTAGCACTCAGCCACTCCAGTCGTGCCAAAAACTGCTCACGACACTCTGGCGTCAGATGGAAGCAGCTAAGATGGCTGTAATATCCTGCATCAGGCGGTTGAGGGTATTCGCGATGTGCCACACGCCACATTACGTCATCGAGACGCGGAATGCCCTGTCCCGCCAGACTAATTCGGACATGATCACCGGCAATCACATTCCACTGCTGCCAGCGCTGCACAGACCCCACATTCACCCGACTGATACGCTTGTCATCTAACTGCACCGGTTGCAAAGTCAGTACCACATTAATTTTGCCTGTGCGCCCGATTGAAAACTCAACGGAGCGAACCTCGCTGGTAACTTCCGGTGGTGAGTATTTCCATGCCACCGCCCAGTCTCCTTTATCAGGTATCCAGTTACGGCCATGCTCTGAGGGCTGACTGTGAACTACGATGCCATCGGTAACAAAAGGCAGCGGCTGATGAAACCAGCGCTCGCGCCAACCCACAACCTCATCGACTCCCTCAACCTGCTGCGTCCACTCACTGATATCAGGAAAACCGGCCCTACGCAGATCCAGCAAGCGCTGCGCGATGCTGTCTGGCCCGTCGGGCCATGCCCAGACAAACAGTCCGACGTTTTGCAGCACCTCACCGGGCATTTTCGCCATCATTGCCCCTGCCACGATTGAGCGCGCATTTCGCCCCCCATCGGTAGCCTGTTGATGACCGGTCATCTTCAGGTAGAGCTCCCCCTGAAAAACCTGATGCCCCGTCGATAACGGAATTGAAAGAGGGATATCCGATATGAGCGGTGCTTTTGCCGTCCAGTCTTCTCCGATCAGGCCGTCGCCCCGGCTGATCATTTTCGCCAGTTTTCCCTGTTGGTAGATTAGCGTGATCGCCACGCCGTCCACTTTTGGTTGCACCCAAAGCTGGTGCCTGTTCGCCATCCAGCGCAACATATCCCGATTGTTTTCCAGCTTCCTTACTCCAACGTGAGCCACTGGATGCGGCGCTTTACCATCGGTTTTTAGCTGCGGCTGGCGGGCTTCACTGGCAGGATGAAAACAGCGCTGCCACTGCTGTAATTTACTCTGCAACGCGTCGTAGTGTTGATCAGTAACAGCACTTTTACCCTGGCGATAATAAAGATCATCCCACTGCTGAAGCTGCACTTTCAGGGCTGTAATTTCCTCTTCTGCACGTGTCGGCGCCCAAACAGGACAGGCTGCCGATACCCCATAAGTAAATAGCCCGAGCAGTAAAACGAGATAGTGCATCCGTGCTTCTCCTGAGAATTCTGTGAATGCCCGGCAGTACAGCGCAGTTGAGCGGTACTTACGAGGGGAAAAGCTGGAGGATGGAAGGAGCCTTCCGGAGTTTCATCGGCAGACAACAACGACCAACAAAAATTTGCGAAACGTTGTCCAATTTTACAGAAAAAGGCCCATTCGCTCCCCTAAACGCTGCATCACGGGCTGCACCTGTGTATACTGTGCAGGAAGTAGACTCCGCTTTATTGGCATATCAAGAATAATCATGGCTCAAGGCACACTTTTTATTATTTCCGCCCCAAGCGGCGCGGGTAAATCCAGCCTCATTCAGGCGCTGTTAAAAACGCAACCGCTGTACGATACTCAGGTATCGATCTCCCACACTACACGTGGGGCGCGGCCCGGTGAGAACCATGGTGAGCATTATTACTTCGTCAACCACGACGAGTTTCGCACCATGATTAACGACAATGCGTTTCTCGAACACGCTGAAGTGTTCGGTAACTACTACGGAACCTCGCGTAAAGAAATTGAACAAGTGCTGTCGACCGGCGTTGATGTGTTTCTTGATATCGACTGGCAGGGTGCAAAACAGATTCGAGAGAAAATGCCGGCAGCCCGCAGCATTTTCGTGCTGCCGCCGTCGAAAGATGAGTTGAACCGCCGCCTGCGCGGTCGCGGACAGGACAGCGAAGAAGTCATCACTAAACGTATGGCTCAGGCAGTTGCCGAAATGAGCCATTACGCAGAGTATGATTACCTGATCGTAAATGATGATTTCGACCTGGCATTATCCGATCTGAGAAATATTATTCGCGCAGAACGTCTGCGCATGGCTCGTCAAAAAGCCCGTCATGGTGCTTTAATCACCAAACTATTGGCAGACTGAGGACAACTCAGTATGATGCCCAGTCATTTCGTCACCACCCGTGGAGTATCACACTTATGGCACGCGTAACCGTACAGGACGCAGTAGAAAAAATTGGTAACCGTTTTGACCTGGTTCTGGTAGCAGCACGTCGCGCACGTCAGATGCAGATTGGTGGTAAAGACCCACTGGTTCCTGAAGAGAACGACAAGTCTACCGTTATCGCGCTGCGCGAAATCGAAGAAGGCCTGATTACCAATCAGATCCTCGATGTGCGCGATCGTCAGGAACAGCAAGAGCAGGAAGCCGCTGAATTGCAGGCTGTTACCGCTATCGCTGAAGGTCGTCGTTAATTCGCATTGAAGGCCAGCCTTGTATCTGTTTGAAAGCCTCAATCAGCTGATTGAAAAATACTTGCCTGAGGAGCAAATTAAGCGCCTCAAGCAAGCTTACCTTGTCGCACGTGATGCTCACGAGGGACAGACACGCTCCAGCGGTGAGCCTTATATCACCCATCCGGTTGCCGTAGCCTGCATTCTCGCTGAAATGAAGCTCGACCATGAAACACTGATGGCCGCACTTCTGCACGACGTTATCGAAGACACCCCCGCTACCTACCAGGATATGGAACAGCTGTTCGGTCAGACTGTGGCTGAACTGGTTGAAGGGGTTTCTAAGCTTGATAAGCTAAAGTTCCGCGACAAGAAAGAAGCGCAGGCTGAAAACTTCCGCAAGATGATCATGGCGATGGTGCAGGATATCCGCGTCATTCTGATCAAGCTGGCCGACCGCACGCATAATATGCGTACGCTGGGCGCGCTGCGTCCGGATAAAAAACGCCGAATAGCGCAAGAAACTCTCGAAATTTATAGCCCACTGGCACACCGCCTGGGTATTCACCACCTGAAAACCGAGCTGGAAGAACTGGGCTTTGAAGCTCTGTATCCGAACCGCTATCGCGTGATTAAAGAGGTGGTGAAAGCTGCTCGTGGCAACCGTAAAGAGATGATTCAGAAAATCCTCTCTGAAATCGACGGTCGCCTTGAAGAAGCGGGAATAACCCGACGCGTCAGCGGTCGTGAAAAACATCTCTATTCCATCTACTGCAAAATGCACCTGAAAGAGCAGCGTTTCCATTCAATTATGGATATCTATGCTTTCCGGGTGATCGTGCGTGATGTGGATACCTGCTATCGCGTACTCGGCCAGATGCACAGTTTGTACAAACCTCGCCCTGGTCGGGTTAAAGATTACATCGCCATCCCTAAGGCAAACGGCTATCAGTCCCTGCACACCTCAATGATCGGCCCTCACGGCGTTCCGGTTGAAGTACAGATCCGTACTGAAGATATGGATCAAATGGCAGAGATGGGGGTGGCGGCGCACTGGGCTTATAAAGAGCAGGGCGAAAGCAGCACTACCGCACAGATTCGCGCCCAGCGTTGGTTGCAAAGCCTGCTGGAGCTGCAACAGAGTGCAGGCAGTTCATTTGAATTTATCGAAAGCGTGAAATCCGATCTGTTCCCGGATGAGATTTACGTTTTTACCCCGGAAGGACGTATCGTCGAGCTGCCAGCGGGAGCCACACCGGTGGACTTCGCGTATGCCGTGCACACCGATATCGGCCATGCCTGTGTTGGCGCACGAGTCGATCGTCAACCTTATCCACTTTCTCAGCCACTCACCAGCGGCCAGACGGTTGAAATTATTACCGCACCGGGCGCACGCCCGAATGCCGCGTGGCTGAATTTTGTCGTCAGCTCCAAAGCTCGCGCCAAAATTCGTCAGCTGCTGAAAAACCTCAAGCGCGATGACTCCGTTAGCCTCGGCCGACGCCTGCTCAACCATGCGTTGGGGGGAAGTCGAAAACTGGCAGAGATCCCGGAAGCCAACATCCAGCATGAGCTGGAGCGCATGAAGCTGAATTCTCTTGACGATCTGCTGGCTGAAATCGGCCTTGGCAACGCGATGAGCGTGGTGGTAGCGAAGAACCTGCAACAAAACGATCAAAACGCACCTGCCACCGGTGCGCAAACCACCAGCAGTTCACGCAGTAAGCTGCCGATCAAAGGGGCTGACGGGGTATTAATTACCTTCGCTAAGTGCTGTCGCCCAATCCCTGGTGATCCGATCGTTGCCCACGTCAGTCCTGGTAAAGGCCTGGTGGTTCACCATGAGTCATGCCGTAATATCCGTGGCTACCAGAAAGAGCCTGAGAAATACATGGCGGTAGAGTGGGATAAGGTAACCGAGCAGGAGTTTGTCGCCGAAATTAAGGTGGATATGTTTAACCACCAGGGCGCACTGGCCAACCTGACAGCAGCGATCAATACCGCTGGTTCTAATATTCAGAGCCTGAACACCGAAGAGAAAGATGGTCGTGTGTACAGCGCCTTTATCCGTCTGACGGCGCGCGATCGTGTTCATCTGGCCAATATCATGCGTAAGATCCGCGTGATGCCAGATGTGATCAAGGTGCACCGCAACCGCAATTAAAGGAATGATGGAGCTGGCCTCCATCTTTTCCTGCTCCCCGATCGCCGGTCTGACGGAATGACTAATTTTTTGGGAGTCCGCTTCGCATGAATGCTCAACGTTATGCCCGCATCCGCGCAATGCTTGCCGCCCGTCAGCACGACCTGACGGTGTGTATGGAGCAGGTGCATAAACCTCATAACGTTTCGGCGGTGATCCGTACTGCCGACGCCGTCGGCGTGCATGAAGTCCACGCGGTGTGGCCCGGTAGCCGTATGCGCACCATGGTTTCATCCGCTGCGGGCAGTAACAGCTGGGTGCAGGTAAAAACCCACCGCTCTATTGCCGACGCCGTGACCCATCTTAAAGGCCAGAACATGCAAATTCTGGCAACTCATCTCTCTGATAAGGCAGTTGATTTTCGTGAAATCGACTACACCCGCCCTACCTGTATTTTAATGGGTCAGGAGAAAACAGGTATCACTCAGGAAGCGCTAGACCTGGCCGATCAGGACATTATCATTCCGATGATCGGTATGGTGCAGTCGCTGAATGTCTCCGTCGCCTCAGCGTTAATCCTCTATGAAGCTCAACGCCAGCGGCAAAATGCCGGGATGTATCTGCGCGAAGAGAGCACGCTGGAGTACAGCGAACAGCAGCGACTGCTGTTTGAAGGCGGATACCCTGTACTGGCGCGAGTGGCGAAGCATAAAGGGCTGCCTTACCCGGAAATTAATGATTGTGGTGAGGTCGTTGCTGACCCGGAATGGTGGGCCACCATGCAATCCAGGGCGCATAAATAATGCAGGGCCGCCTGCTGGATGCAGTGCCACTTAACACCCTGTCGGGCGTGGGTGCCAGCCAGACGGCTAAACTGGCAAAATTGGGGCTGGTGACAGTACAGGATCTGTTGCTACATCTGCCAATGCGCTATGAAGACCGAACTCAGCTGTATGCCATTAACGATCTGCTACCGGGTATCTATGCCACGGTCGAAGGTGAAGTACTGCATACAGATATCTCCTTTGGCCGTCGCCGTATGCTGACCTGTCAGATCAGCGATGGCAGTGGTGTGCTTACCCTGCGTTTTTTTAACTTTAATGCCGGGATGAAAAACAGTCTCGCCACCGGAAGACGCGTCACCGCCTATGGTGAGATCAAACGCGGCCAGCGTGGTGCAGAAATTATTCACCCCGAATATAAGGTACAGGGCGACCATAGCGTCACCGCCCTGCAGGAAACCCTGACGCCCGTTTACTCCACCACTGAAGGGGTACGTCAGGCAACACTGCGTAACCTGACCGACCAGGCGTTGAAACTGCTGGAAACCTGCGCAATTGCTGAATTGCTTCCGCCAGAATTGAGCCAGGGGATGATCAGCCTGCCCGATGCTTTGCGTACACTGCATCGCCCGCCGCCAGATATGATGCTGGCAGACCTTGACAGTGGCACTCACCCGGCACAGCGTCGTCTGATTATGGAGGAGCTGCTGGCGCACAATCTCAGCATGCTGGCGGTACGTGCTGGCGCGCAGCGTTACCATGCGCTTCCTATGGCTGCCCGCCACAGCTTAAGCAACAAACTGCTGGCCGCTTTGCCCTTCAAACCGACCAAAGCACAGGAACGCGTGGTGCGCGAGATTGAAACCGATCTGGCTCACGACTACCCGATGATGCGCCTGGTGCAGGGCGATGTTGGTTCCGGGAAAACGCTGGTTGCAGCGCTGGCAGCATTGAATGTGATTGCCTGGGGAAAACAGGTAGCGCTGATGGCACCAACTGAACTGCTGGCCGAACAGCATGCAAACAATTTTCGTCAGTGGTTCGCGCCGCTTGGGCTGGAAGTGGGCTGGCTGGCTGGCAAACAGAAAGGTAAAGCGCGTATCGCCCAGCAGGAAGCTATTGCCAGCGGTCAGGTGTCGATGATTGTCGGCACCCACGCCATTTTCCAGGAGCAGGTGCAGTTTAATGGATTAGCGCTGGTAATTATCGATGAACAGCATCGCTTCGGCGTCCACCAGCGTCTGGCGCTATGGGAGAAAGGCGTTGAGCAGGGTTTCCATCCGCATCAGCTGATTATGACCGCAACACCTATCCCCCGTACCCTGGCGATGACCGCCTACGCCGATCTGGATACCTCCACCATCGATGAGCTACCGCCCGGACGCACACCGGTGACAACAGTGGCGATTCCGGATACCCGTCGTGCCGATATTATCGCCCGAGTCAAAGGAGCCTGCGGCAGTGAAGGCCGCCAGGCTTACTGGGTTTGTACGCTGATTGAAGAGTCTGAGCTACTGGAAGCGCAGGCGGCAGAAGCCACCTGGGAAGAGCTGAAGCTGGCCTTACCCGAGCTGAACATCGGGCTGGTGCATGGGCGAATGAAACCACAGGAAAAACAGGCAGTGATGCTGGCGTTTAAGCAGGGAGAGATTCACCTGCTGATTGCCACTACGGTGATTGAGGTTGGAGTGGATGTGCCCAATGCCAGCCTGATGATTATTGAAAACCCTGAGCGCCTGGGCCTTGCGCAGCTGCATCAGTTACGCGGGCGTGTCGGGCGCGGTGCGGTGGCATCTCATTGCGTACTGCTCTATAAAGCACCTCTCAGTAAGACTGCACAAAAACGTTTGCAGGTGCTGCGTGACAGTAATGATGGCTTCGTAATCGCCCAGTGCGATCTGGAGATCCGCGGCCCCGGTGAGCTGCTGGGGACGCGTCAAACCGGTAATGCCGAGTTTAAAGTGGCTGACCTGCTGCGTGACCAGGCGATGATACCCGAAGTCCAGCGCGTGGCGCGTCATATCCACCAGCACTATCCAGAGCAGGCAGTCGCCCTGATTGAGCGCTGGCTGCCGGAAACAGAACGCTATACCAACGCCTGATCATAAATGCCTGGATTAGGTGTTCGTCGAGCTGGCAAACGATTGCTTTTATGCTACAGAAGATTAAAATCGCCACTTTATTGCCCGGGAAGCCTGAAATATGTCTGTTGAAACCCAAGATGCTGCCGCCGATCGTAGTCCTGTTGCTACAGGCAAAAGCGAACTGATTTATCGCCTTGAAGATCGCCCTCCGTTGCCTCAAACCTTGTTCGCTGCCTGCCAGCACCTGCTGGCGATGTTTGTTGCCGTTATCACTCCTGCATTATTGATTTGCCAGGCGCTTGGCCTGCCCGCGCAGGATACGCAGCACATTATCAGCATGTCACTGTTTGCCTCAGGCGTGGCGTCAATCTTACAGATAAAAACCTGGGGACCAGTGGGTTCCGGATTGCTGTCGATTCAGGGCACCAGCTTCAACTTTGTTACACCGCTGATTATGGGAGGGCTGGCCCTGAAAAATGGCGGCGCTGACGTACCCACGATGATGGCGGCATTATTCGGAACGCTGATGCTGGCGTCATGTACCGAAATGGTGCTATCACGCGTACTGCACCTGGCCCGCCGTGTTATTACGCCGCTGGTTTCCGGTATTGTGGTGATGATTATTGGCCTGTCGCTTATCCAGGTGGGTTTGACATCCATTGGCGGTGGCTTTGCCGCGATGAACGATCACACCTTCGGCGCGCCGAAAAACCTGCTGCTGGCCGGTGCGGTACTGGCGGTGATTATTCTGCTTAACCGCCAGCGTAATGCTTACCTGCGCGTCGCATCGCTGGTGATCGCTATGGCGGTTGGCTATCTGCTGGCCTGGGCAATGGGTATGCTGCCGGAAAATACCACTCCGTCTAACACCTCATTAATCACCATTCCGACACCGTTTTATTACGGGCTGGGCATCGACTGGAATCTGCTGATCCCTCTGATGCTGGTGTTTATGGTGACTTCTCTGGAAACCATTGGCGATATCACTGCGACCTCTGACGTTTCTGAGCAGCCAGTAAGTGGCCCGCTATATATGAAGCGCCTGAAAGGCGGCGTACTTGCCAATGGCCTCAATTCCTTTGTCTCAGCGCTGTTTAATACCTTTCCTAACTCCTGCTTCGGCCAAAATAACGGGGTAATCCAGTTAACAGGCGTTGCCAGCCGCTATGTTGGTTTTGTCGTATCGCTGATGCTGATCGTGCTTGGTCTGTTCCCGGCGGTCAGCGGATTTGTGCAGCATATTCCGGAACCTGTGCTCGGGGGTGCCACCATTGTGATGTTCGGTACTATCGCTGCATCCGGCGTACGTATTGTTTCACGCGAACCACTAAACCGCCGGGCGATTATGATTATCGCACTGTCGCTGGCCGTCGGTCTGGGCGTATCCCAGCAGCCGTTAATTTTACAGTTTGCACCTGACTGGCTGAAAACCCTGTTCTCTTCCGGTATTGCCGCCGGTGGTATTACGGCGATCGTTCTGAATCTGGTTTTCCCGCAGGAAAAATAAACCGGTTCCTGTTCCGGATGCGGGCGGCTAATTTCCGCCCGCTCACCGTATGCAGGTTGAGATACGGTGATAAATCAGGCATAACAAGCCATTACCAGAATATTTAGGGATGGATACGATGAAGTTTCTCGGAAAAGTTTTGCTTACCTTGCTGCTGCTGTTGCTGCTGGCGATCGTCACCCTCTACGTATTGCTGCAAACGCAGTGGGGCGCGGGTTGGATTGGACGTCAGGTCAGCACCAATAGCGATTATCAGCTCTCCCTCAGTAAAATGGAGCATGACTTTTCCAACCCAAGCCATCTGCTGTTAAATAACGTCTCTTTTGGCCGTAAAGGCCAGCCGGCAACGCTGGTGGCAAAACGCGTCAATCTCGGCTTTGGACTGATTCAGTTCAGTAATCCTCTCCATTTCTCCAGTATTCGCCTTGAGCAGGGAACGCTTAATCTTAGCGAAAAAAGTGCTCCTCTTTCATTACAAGCCGACCGTCTGCAACTTAGCCAGATGGCATTGAATCGCAATCAGGGTGAATGGCCATTACAGGCACAGCGGGTCGACGGTGGAGTCATCCCCTGGAAACCTGAAGCAGGCGATGTACTCGGTAAAGAAGCCAGTTTTCAGATGAGCGCTGGTTCACTAACTCTGAAAGGCATTCCCGCCTCCAACGTGCTGATTCAGGGCAGCCTGAAAGGACGCGAGCTGGTGTTCAGTAATCTGGGCGCTGATATTGCGCTGGGTTCCGTAACTGCCAGTGCAGAGCGAGATAATGACGGCGCATGGAATGTCACTAATCTGCGCCTGAACAGCATTCGTATGCAGAGTGATAAAACCCTTAGCGAGTTCCTGCAACCGTTCCTTACGCTGCCGGCAGTACATTTTGAGCGTGTTGACGTGACCGATGCACGACTTCAAGGCCAGGACTGGGCGGTGACCGATCTCGATCTGACCTTAAAAGACCTGAGCATTATTAACGGCGACTGGCAAAGCGACAACGGTTCGCTGTCAATGAATGCCAACAGTTTTATTAATGGCAGCATGCAGTTAAACGATCCGATTGCCAATATGGATTTCTCAGCACAGGGCATTACGCTTAAACAGTTCAGCTCACGCTGGGTTAATGGCCTGGTGCGTACTCAGGGAAACTGGACGCGCAGCGACAGAAAACTGACCCTGGATGAACTGGTGGTGGCCGGGCTGGAATATACCCTGCCCCTTAACTGGCGTGACCACTGGATGCAGCCTCTCCCTTCCTGGCTGGAGAGCGTAGAGGTGACCAGGTTTAGCGCCAACCGTAATCTGATTATCGATATCAACCCGGACTTCCCCTTCCAGATGACGTCGCTGGACGGCACAGGTAATCATCTGTTGATGGCTCGTCAACATCAGTGGGGCATCTGGTCTGGTGACCTGAGCATCAATGCCGCTGAAGCCACATTTAACCGTGTCGACCTGCGTCATCCTTCGCTGGCGCTGAACGCCGGAGAGAACACAATCAATGTAACGGAGATGAGCGCGTTCAGTCATGAGGGAATGCTGGAAGGGCTGGCCACAGTCAGCCAGCAGCCGCAACGCGCGCTTTCGCTAACCCTGACAGGCCGGCAGGTACCGGTGAACCTGCTGCATGACTGGGGCTGGCCGCAGCTGCCTTTACAGGGCAACGGCAACCTTCAGCTGAAGATGCAGGGCAATCTTTCCGCTGCACAGCCGCTAAAATCGTCGGTGAATGGCACTCTTACGCTGACTACGGATGATAAATCGATTCATCAGACGATGGTGGCAGGTCAGGTCGCTGGTGCGCAGTAATTCACGTTCAGGGCAAGATCTGCCTCGTCCGGGCTTCGCAACCTCACGCGGGTAAGGTATAGTCCGCTTTTTTACGGGGGAACTATGCTGACTAACTCATCCATTCGTCTTAACAAATATATCGGCGAGAGCGGTATCTGTTCTCGCCGCGATGCCGATCGTTACATCGAACAGGGAAATGTTTTTATTAACGGCAAGCGTGCCTCGGTGGGCGATCAGGTATTTGCCGGAGATGTGGTGAAAGTAAACGGTCAGCTTATTGAGCCACGTAATGAAGACGACCTGGTGCTTATCGCCCTGAACAAGCCTGTTGGTATAGTCAGTACCACAGAAGATGGCGAGCGCGACAACATCGTTGATTTCGTTAACCACAGCAAGCGAGTCTTCCCTATCGGACGTCTGGATAAAGACTCCCAGGGGCTTATCTTACTGACCAATCACGGCGATCTGGTGAATAAGATCCTGCGTGCCGGTAATGACCACGAAAAAGAGTATATCGTGACCGTTAATAAGCCGGTTACCGAAGAGTTTATTCGCGGCCTGGGCGCAGGTGTACCGATACTCGGTACAGTTACCAAAAAATGCAAAGTGAAGAAAGAAGCTCCCTTTGTGTTTCGTATTACGCTGGTGCAGGGGCTGAATCGTCAGATCCGACGGATGTGTGAGCACTTCGGCTATGAGGTGACGAAGCTGGAGCGTACCCGCATTATGAACATCAATCTAAAGGGGTTGCCGCCGGGTGAATGGCGTGACCTGACCGATGATGAACTGATCGCGCTCTTTAAGCTGATTGAGGCCTCATCATCTGAAGATAAATCAGCGAAAAAAGCACCTGCTAAAAAACCCGCCACTGTGAAAAAGCCGGTTACCGCTGGCGCGAAAAATCCCGATAAAGCAGCTGCCAACCCGGCAGGCCGTAAACGCTTTGCCCAGCCAGGCCGTAAGAAAAAAGGCCGTTAAACTTCTGCCCTGCCACTCAGGATCTACCCCATAAGACCTGAGTGGCATCACTGGTAATGTAGCGTGTAATTAGCAACGGCGGTAAACGGGCCATACTGAATTGCTCCGTTTTTCAGCGCATCCGGCTCCCCTTGTAGAAAAGCCCTAAAATTCAGGCTCATTTTTCCAGTGGAAAGCAGCATCGCCGGAGAAGCCTTATTCAGTTCAATGCTATTTCCGTTCTGCATTTGCAGACCGATACCCACCCCAGCCGCGCCCCCTGGCGAGTCCGCAACGATCGCCAGGTGATTGGGTAGTTCTTTGTTTTTACTACCACCGAAAGTCACCGTGACCGAATTAAACACATCTGTCGTGCAATCCGCAAGGCGGATGGAAAAAGGGATCGGGGAAGACCTTTTATTCAGGTAGAGATCTTTGGTGGAGACCTTTTGGAAATCGACTAATACCCTTTCATCGCCCGGAGCAATGCTGCACGCCAGAGAAACCACCGTGCCATGGAAATTGATATCAGTTCCGATTAAATTCATATTTGCCCATACACTGCCTGATAAAACCGGATAAATAATCAAAAAAAACAGATTACGAAAATTCACAATGGCTACTCTTTAGTTGAATTCAGCCACCACCGTGGCACTGGAACTAAATTCCCCTTCGGGAATATCTCTTCCCTGATTGGCAACAGGAGCAGCAGTTAAGTCCCATCGCCCCTGGTTTTTACTGAATACATCGATAGGATAGAATGTATTGGGTTTCACTATCTGATTATTTTTATTTCGAATAACAATCCCCAAATCCTTACGGTCTGCCTTACCAGTAGTGCCAAAAAAATCAGGATTAAAGTTAGTGATTCCCGCTCCGGCAGTCTGGAGTGCCAGTTTTATATTCAGCGCCCCTTTACTAAAACTTCCGCCTGTACACTGCACATCAATCTCCAGCGGTTGTTTATAATTCTGACCGTTTAATTTTTCGCTGGAACTGCCAACGGGACCAAACTCTATGGTGATAGGGGTCCCTTTATTAATAACGCACTTATCCGGTACAGATATTATTCCTGACTTTACTACTACTTTTGCTACTGCCTGGCTATGAAGAGCAGGGCCACTCCCCAGATTTCCAAACAGCTCTAACACTTCAACTGCACTTAAGGCGACACCATTTATCACAGGTTTAGTCGTTAAAAAAGTGAGTCTTCCTTTACTACCACTTCCAACGCTATTATTATGTTGAGTATATGGAGGAGAGCAATCTAACTTAGAATTTTTATTAGAAAAATCATAAAAAGGTACTGTGATATAGTCTTTTACCCCCCCTGAAATATACACCTCAACTTTTACATCAAAGTAATCATTAAAATACAGATAACCAAGATTCGATGAAGAAGGCCGCATTTTTGTTTTAGCAGTATAAAAAATCGCCCGCATAGACATATATTTTCTACAAAAAATATTTACACTATAACTCTCCCCCAGATCCCACGAATGAACAACCTGCGTTCCGATGTTATTATTTATTGCACCTGTATTGCTCAAATTAAAATTGAATATATTGGGGCCACCAACAGGTATCATTTCACCTTCACCATACGACCAGGAAAAATGACTGAATGAGAATGATGCCGCCAATACAATAATTATATTCAGAATGATTTTTTTAAATATTCCTTTTAAAACTGACATGACCATTTTCATCTGGTGATGCTCCATCTCTTATCTGAGGGGGTTTTCGTTGTCATCTTGACTCTTTTCTCTTCATTCTACTGATTTATTTTTGTTGCTGATCCGCAGGTAATACTTTACACAGGCTTATATCACAGCCATAGCGAATCTCAGGATGACCACCATAGTCGTTAACGTACATCATCTTGAAACCTTTAACGGTGCTGTCTGTTACCGGAATATCAAGGGACGATTTCGGACTTATCATGACACCAGAGAAAGATGTCAGCTTATTGCCCTGGTTCGGGGAAGTCTCATCTGTCAGGGCAATCAATGTGATGTAATAGGGCGTGGGATTTTCAGCTATAAACATTTTCTCTTTTTTATGAAACACGATTTTATCCTGCCATACCTGACCTTTTATTTTTGGAATAACGGCTGCAGGACGATAGAACAGTTTTATTCTCGATTGCATAGCCAGCATCAGCACATTAGCCTTGGTGGATTTAGGCGGGATCTCCCTGACATTCAAATAGAAAAGGCTTTCCCGATCCTGAGGTAACGCATTAATACCCGTAGTTTTGGTTACTCTAATTACGCCTTTTTCGTTTCCATTAATTCTCTGTAAAGCAGGAAGAACGAGCAAGGGAGCGGTGATTTTCTTTCCACTGGCGTCTTCAACCCACGATTGTGCCAAAAATGGGATTTCCTGACTGGTATTGGTCAGATTAGCACTGGCAGACTGACTGTCACCATCAAGAATTAATCGGGTACGGTCGAGCGAAATCCCCGCAGTAGACACCCCCATTCCTGCCGAAATCAAGAAAATGCCGACAATAACCTGGTTGACGGTTGATGATAATTTCATATAATAATTCTCACTAAAATAATTTATTAAAAATAATCTTACTGACATGGCATTAATACCTGTGTCTGGTCACCCGTTAACTCCTGAGGGACAACGATATAACACTGTATTTTACCTTCCCAAAAGGCTGCCAGTTTCTCACCGGTTTTCACACCAGAAATATAAGTGATACCATCGTCCATAACCATAGAGACATTGATACCATCGCTGTTGAATACCTCTGCTCCGAAAGGTGGATAACTGCCATCGCTCAAACGAATCACGGCAAGAAATCTTTCGCCCTGAGCCACACTAAAACGTTCATAACCAATCGCCCCTTCCGTCAGAGTATTGGTAGAGATTGCGCGGCTGATTTCAATATTACTGTCCATCGCATCAACGTCGACACGTGTATCAAAACTTCTGTAGCTGACGACGTCAGGAACAACACCAATCCCAAAATAGTTAGTTCTTACTCGTTCATCATTGAGCGGCACGCTGGCTACCCCGCTCGTATCAACCATAATACGTGCGGTATCCAGAGTGGTACTGCTATTATGCATCGCAGCACCAAAACGTGTGGCCGTCAGGCCCCCACGCGCTGAACCGCCAAGAGAGAGAAAGTTATCCTGCTGATAGCTCATATTTAAATTCATTTCAGCCATTCGGGCACGATGCTGGTAATAGCCATCCACAGCTGCTTTCCCTCTGTAGCCGGCACCCGCACGCATACGCCAAAGGTTGTTGTCATCGCTGTTATCACTGTACGACACCATATGAGTATTGTTACTGCCCTTGACCTGCATATCATACCCGGCCCACCGGCTGTTACCGATCGGTACAGAAAACGTCAGCGACAGGCTGTCATCCCTTCGTCCCCGATAGCTAGACCGGAAGAGCGACAGGTTTGCCGTAATACCCTCAATACCGGCGAGACGAAACGCTCGCGCCGCAGAAAAACCGTAACGATCCTGCCCTGCCCGATCCCAGTAATTATGGTGTGTATAGGTCAGATAGATCATGGTTCTTAAATCGGGATGATCTGCCCAAAGAGTTTTATTACCCGTAATGGTGTACATCTCTTTGTCACGGCCATAGTCGTTATGATTCTGGTCACGTTCACTCAGAAACTGAGACAGGGTTCTGAATTTTTTCTGTGAAAAACGGTAGCCCGCGAAGGTAATCGTACTGTTGTATTTATCAAAGGTTTTCGCATAGCTCAGTTTGAACGACATCCCCTGCTGTGAGCGCTCACCGGGAAGCTTGCTTATCGACTGAGTGGCATCTGCCGACAGTGCTCCCAGAAAATTCATGTCACGACCCAGGCCTATTGACCACGCATTATAATTACGCCCGGTTAACATCGCACCGCCGTAAAATGACCAGCTGTTACTGATACCCCATGAGAAATCACCGGAATAAAATAACGGGCCATCGAGCTTATGGTTGTACAGGGATGGCCTGCCGACTGAGGCGTTGTAACGAATATATCCCGGCCGCGTCAGATAAGGGATATTCGCCGTGTTCACCTGGAAGGTGCTGACGCTGCCGTCCTGCTCTTCAACTTTAACATTAAGCTCACCGCGTACCGCACTGTCCAGATCCTGAATATTAAACGGCCCTGCGGGAACGGTTGTTTCATAAATAATATGGTCACCCTGGCTCACCGTAACTTTCGCATTGCTTTTGGCGATACCGCGGATTTGTGGCGCATAGCCCTGAAGATTAGGCGGCAGCATACGTTCGTCGCTGGCGAGATTCACCCCGGTGAATCGCACGGAGTCAAACACCTGGGAGTTCATGTAAATTTCTCCCAGAGTCAGCCTGGCGGCATACATCGGTAAGGGCCGGTAAGCGTAAAACCGATCCCAGTCAAAGTCCCTTATATGATTATCCGAGGAATAGCTTCCCTGATAATCAGCACGAAAACGCCATGCTCCCAGGTTCGCCCCTGCCTGACCATAAATAGACAAATTTTGGGTTGAACGCCTGATTTTTATCTGGCGTGCAGTGTTTCCGGTTACGTTGTAATCCAGCAAGAGGCCAGGAACACCATGATCCCAGCGTTCTGGAGGAACCCAATCCGGATCAGAATACTTCATCCACGCCTGAGGAATAGTGATGTCCAGTATTCCCCCATGGTTTTCAAGCCTTACGCTGGGGATAGTTGTAATATCAAGACAGTTTTCATCAATCTTACGAATCAGCTTCAATGCACTGTCTTTAATTGCCAAAGAATTAAGCAAATCGTGGGTTATACATGCCAGGCTGATATTTTCATTTTCTGGAGAAAGAATGTAGGTTATTTTTTTCTGGCTAAAAGACTTTCCATTTATTTTCAAATCAAGAAGGTAGGTCGCAGGTGAAACAAAGTTGGTCTCAGAAAAACGACTGAGGTCAATGTTATTACGATCTGAAGCATCAAGTGCATCCACACTGAACTCTACAAAATTATCGTTTGCATGTGATGAATGAACAAAAAATAAAAAAGTTAAGTTAACAACTAACCATTTACGTCGACATTTCAGACAGTAAGACACCTACTATTCCTTCCCTTCATGTGAAGGGTGGTTAAATAAATGAACAGAAAAATTTCTTCATCTGTTTTATAGAGGCACTCCATGAAAATCTATGCGCATAAAAAACCAACATCTTTATGCGGAGAGGATGGATTTAAATAAATATTACTTATAAATATCCTGAGAACATAGTTTTAAAGGCATAGCGCTGAAAATTTCAGCCTGACAAAAATATCCCTGGTGTTAGCCTAACCAAGGATATCAAGATACATAACACACACAATTAATATTTATGTATCCGGTTACTGGTAATCAATCCGGAAATTAATACTTGACTGGAATGTACCTGGATTCACCTTTGTGTCACCATTTTCTTTGACATAGGCAACAAATGAGATATTCGAAGAGCCTTCCGTCAGACTCACTGGCGTTGAGGCCTGACCCCATATTACCGGTTGGTTAGCGCTCGTTAAACCAATACCCGCACCACTTGCTGTACCCGAGGTAAATGCAGCCAGAGTCGCATCCTTTGCATCAACAGTATTAGGGGTATAAGTTACTGTCGCAGTTTTAGCTACGGTTATATCACAATGCTGCAACTCAATATTCTTTTGAACGTTCCCCACGTGTTGTTTATTTTTCAGACGAGAGGTTGTGATCTGACCAAAGTCAACCATTACCGGCGTTGAAGAGGGGGCTAAACCACAGGCTGAGTTCACCAGTTCACCTTTAAACTGGATTTCACCATTGGTAGGAGAGATTACCTCAACTGGAGGATCTGCAGCAATTACTGCGGTTGGCATCATCGTCGCAGAGACCAAAGCAGCGGCAATAAGAACACTGTTCAATTTCATTTCTATTCTGTTTCCTTGAAAAGGTATTATAGTTAAATTTAAAGGCTCAAAAAAATAAAAAATCATACTTATTTAACCTAAAGCGTAACGTTAACAACCCATCACTTGCAAGACAGATGAGGTTATATAAACTTAAAGCATATGTGCTAATACCTTTAATATAGAGCTTAGTTGGGCTTTTTAATATTTATAAATTAAATCATAGAGATATAAGGGAAGGGTTTTATAATGAAACATCGCAGTGGCTGACCAAACCGGCGAAGCAGTAGCCAACCGCATGATGCAGGTCTGAGGCGGGCAGAACGTGTATTCCCGATGGGCATGGTCTGGAAAGTCAGCCAGCGCGACCGGGAAATCTTCCTGGAGTTCCCCGCTCTGGGCATTAAGACTGAAGACCAGAAAGAACTGTTGGGCATGTAGTTGGCCGAGAATTAAGGGCTTCCCGGATGCGATAAACCGTGTTTACCCGCATTATGAACATCAATCTAAAGGGATTGCCGCCGGGTGAATGGCGTGACCTGACCGATGATGAACTGATTGCGCTCTTTAAGCTGATTGAGGCCTCCTCATCTGAAGATAAATCAGCAAAGAAAGTACCGGCCAAAAAACCCGCCACCGTTAAAAAGCCGGTTACCGCTGGAGCGAAAAATCCCGATAAAGCAGCTGCCAACCCGGCAGGCCGTAAACGCTTTGCCCAGCCAGGCCGTAAGAAAAAGGGCCGTTAAACTTCTGCCCTGCCACTCAGGATCTACCCCATAAGACCTGAGTGGCATCACTGGTAATGTAGCGTGTAATTAGCAACGGCGGTAAACGGGCCATACTGAATGGCTCCATTTTTCAGCGCATCCGGCTCCCCTTGTAGAAAAGCCCTAAAATTCAGGCTCATTTTTCCAGTGGACAGTAACATCGCCGGAGAGGCCTTATTCAGTTCAATGCTATTTCCGTTCTGCATTTGCAGACCGATACCCACCCCAGCCGCGCCCCCTGGCGAGTCCGCAACGATCGCCAGGTGATTGGGTAGTTCTTTGTTTTTACTACCACTAAAAGTCACCGTGACCGAATTAAACACATCTGTCGTGCAATCCGTCAGACGGATGGAAAAAGGGATTGGGAAAGACCTTTTATTCAGGTAGAGATCTTTGGTGGAGACCTTTTGGAAATCGACTAAAACACTTTCATCACCCGGGGCAATGCTGCACGGCAGAGAAACCACCGTGCCGTGGAAGTTGATATCAGTTCCGATTAAATTCATATTTGCCCATACACTGCCTGATAAAACCGGATAAATAATCAAAAAAAACAGATTACGAAAATTCACAATGGCTACTCTTTAGTTGAATTCAGCCACCACCGTGGCACTGGAACTAAATTCCCCTTCGGGAATATCCCTTCCCTGATTGGCAACAGGAGCAGCAGTTAAGTCCCATCGCCCCTGGTTTTTATTGAACACATCGATAGGATAGAATGTATTGGGTTTCACTATCTGATTATTTTTATTTCGTATAACAATTCCCAAATCCTTACGGTCTGCCTTACCAGTAGTGCCAAAAAAATCAGGATTAAAGTTAGTGATTCCCGCTCCGGCAGTCTGCAGCGCCATTTTAATATTAAGTGGTACTGCGCCAAAACTTCCACCTGAACACACCACATCAATCGCCAGCGGTTTTTTATAATTCTGACCGTTTAATTTATCACTTGCACTGCCAACAGGGCCAAACTCTATGGTGATCGGCGTTCCTTCATTAACAACACACTTATCTGGTACCGTAATAATGCCTGATTTTAATATCACTCTTGTCAATGGTTCACTTAACATTGCCGGACCATATAATCCCTTTCTTCCGAAAATTTCAATCTCTGTAACGGAACTCAAATCGATACCATTTATCACAGGTTTCGTCGTTAGAAAAGTTATCCTTCCTTTGCTTCCGCTTTCCACTTTATCCACCAAAGTTTTTGGCGGTATACACTCTCTAAGATTGTTAAGGTTAGAAACATCGTAAAAAGGAACAGTGACATATTTGCCCTTATTACCTCCAATAAACACCTCTATCTTTACGTCAAGATAATCATTGAAATACAGATAATCAGGATTAGATGATGAAGGTCGCATTCTTGTTATGCTGGTATAATAGACCGAGTCAACCCCAGCCGGCATGGCTGTAGTGCAATAAAAGTTTGCCTGATATTCCCGCCCTAAATCCCACGTGCGTTCAACCTGCGATCCGGTAGTGTTATTTATTACATCTACCGTGCCAAAAGTTAAATCGAATATATTTGTCCCTCCGATTGGTATCATTTCACCTTCACCATACGACCAGGCAAAGCGGCTAAAAAAAACAGACAAGACCATTGCCACAGCCATATGAACGATAATTTTTTCAACTATTCTGGTTAAACCTGACATGACCCTTTTCCTCTGGAGGTGCCCACTATTTATTCAGATATTTTCTTTCTCAGATTGATTTTTTTGTACGCTTTGAGTCAGTTACTTCCACTACTGGCTCGCAGGAAGTGCCTTACACAGGTTGCTGTCACAGGTATAACGAAGCTCTGGGTGCCCGCCGTAATCATTGACATACATCATTCGGAAACTCTTAACGCTGCTATCTGTTACCGGAATATCAAGTGACGATTTCGGACTTATCATGACACCAGAGAAAGATGTCAGCTTATTGCCCTGGTTCGGGGAAGCCTCATCTGTCAGGGCAATCAATGTGATGTAATAGGGCGTGGGATTTTCAGCTATAAACATTTTTTCTTTTTTATGAAACACGATTTGATCCTGCCATACCTGACCTTTTATTTTTGGAATGACGGCAGCAGGACGATAGAACAGTTTTATCCTCGATTGCATAGCCAGCATCAGCACATTAGCTTTGGTGGATTTAGGCGGGATCTCCCTGACATTCAAATAGAAAAGGCTTTCCCGATCCTGAGGTAACGCATTAATACCCGTAGTTTTGGTTACTCTAATTACGCCTTTTTCGTTTCCATTAATTCTCTGTAAAGCAGGAAGAACGAGCAAGGGAGCGGTGATTTTCTTTCCACTGGCGTCTTCAACCCACGATTGTGCTAAAAATGGTACATCATGACTGGTATTGGTCAGATTAGCACTGGAAGACTGGCTGTCTCCCTCGAATATAAGTCGGGTTCGATCGAGTGAAATCCCTGCAATGGAAACACTCATCCCTATAGTAATCACAAATAAAGCTAATAAAGCGTCTTTAAGAAACGATATAAAACTCATAAAAACCTCACTGGAATGATTTATTGACACGGCATGAGTATTTGTACCTGATCATCCGCTAACTCTCGGGGGACAATGATATAACACTGGGTTTTACCCTCCCAAATGACCGCCAACTTTTCGTCTTCCTTAACTCCGGAAATATAAGCCACTCCATTATCCATAATCATAGAGACATTGATGCCATCGCTGTTTGATATCTCTGAACCAAAGGGTGGGTAAGTTCCATCATTTAAACGAATAACGGCGAGAAATTTCTCCCCCTGCATTACATTAAAACGTTCATAACCAATCGCCCCTTCCGTAAGAGTACTGGTGGATATGGCACGCCTTATTTCAACGTCACTGTCCATCGCATCAACATCGATACGGGTATCAAAACTTCTGTAGCTGACGATATCGGGAACAACGCCAATACCAAAATAGTTAGTCCTGACTCTTTCTTCATTGAGCGGCACGCTGGCTACTCCGGCCGTATCCACCATTATACGAGCCGCATCCAGAGTGGTATTACTGTTATGCAGTGCAGCGCCAAAACGTGTGGCCGTCAGACCTCCACGCGCAGAGCCGCCAAGAGATATAAAGTTATCCTGCTGATAGCTCATATTTAAATTCATTTCAGCCATTCGGGCACGATGCTGATAATAGCTATCGAGCGATGCTTTACCCCTGTAACCGGCACCCGCTCGTATACGCCAAAGGTTATTGTGATCGCTGTTATCACTGTACGATGCCATATGAGTATTGTTGCTGCCCTTAACCTGCATTTCATATCCGGCCCAGCGGCTGTTACCAATTGGTACAGAGAACGTCAGCGACATACTGTCATCACGTCTTCCCCGATAGGTAGTACGGAAGAGCGACAGATTTGTTGAAATACCCTCAATACCGCCGAAGCGAAACGTCCGTGCCGCAGAAAAACCGTAACGATCCTGTCCTGTCCGATCCCAGAAATTGTGATGCGTATAAGTCAGGTAGAGCGTGGTTCTTAAAGCAGGACGATCTGCCCACAGAGTCTTGTTACCCGTGATGGTGTACATCTCTTTGTCACGGCCATGATGGCTGTGACTCTGGTCGCGCTCATCCAGGAACTGAGACAGGGTTCTGAATTTTTTCTGGGAAAAACGGTAGCCCGCGAAGGTAATCGTACTGTTGTACTTATCAAAGGTTTTCGCGTAGCTCAGTTTGAACGACATCCCCTGCTGCGAGCGCTCACCGGGAAGCTTACTTATCGACTGAGTGGCATCTGCCGATAATGCCCCCAGGAAATCCATATCACGGCCCACGCCTGCCGACCATGCATTGTAGTTACGGCCGGTTAACATCGTACCGCCGTAAAGTGACCAGCTGTTACTGATACCCCATGAAAAATCACCGGAATAAAATAACGGGCCATCGAGCTTATGGTTGTACAGGGATGGCTTACCGACTGAGGCGTTGTAACGAATATATCCCGGCCGCGTCAGATAAGGGATATTCGCCGTGTTCACCTGGAAGGTACTGACGCTGCCGTCCTGCTCTTCAACTCTGACATCCAGTTCACCGCGTACCGCACTGTCCAGATCCTGAATATTGAACGGCCCTGCGGGAACGGTTGTTTCATAAATAATATGATCGCCCTGGCTCACCGTAACTTTCGCATTGCTTTTGGCGATACCGCGGATCTGTGGCGCATAACCCTGAAGATTAGGCGGCAGCATACGTTCGTCGCTGGCGAGATTCACCCCGGTGAATCGTACGGAGTCAAACACCTGAGAGTTCATGTAAATTTCTCCCAGAGTCAGCCTGGCGGCATACATAGGTAAGGGCCGGTAAGCGTAAAACCGATCCCAGTCAAAGTTCCTTATATGATTATCCGAGGAATAGCTTCCCTGATAATCAGCGCGAAAACGCCATGCTCCCAGGTTCGCCCCTGCCTGACCATAAATAGACAAATTTTGGGTTGAATGATTTAGTTTTATCTGACGTAACGTATTGCCACTGATGCTGTAGTCCATCAAGAGGCCAGGGACACCATGATCCCAGCGCTCAGGTGGCACCCAGTTTGGATCGGAATAATTTATCCAGGCCTGAGGAATGGTGATATCCAGCGTTCCGCTATGGTTTTCTACCCTCACACTAGGCACTGTTGTAATATCAAGACAGTTTGGTTCAATCTTACGAATAAGTTTCAACGCACTCTCTTTAAATGCCAACGCATTAACCACCTCCGGGTTTAAGCAGGCCAGGCTGATTTTTTCATTTTCTGGGGAAAGAACGTAGGTTATTTTCTTCTGACTAAAAGACTTTCCATTTACTTTCAGATCCAGAAGGTAGGTCGCTGGTGGAACAAAGTTCGACTCGGAAAATCGGCTTAGGTCAATGTTATTGCGATCTGAAGCATCGAGCGCATCCACACTGAACTCTACAAAATCATCGCTTGCATATACGGGATTAACAAAAAAGCAAATTGTCAATTTAGCTATAAATATATTGCGTTGATTTATAAAATAGTAAAGCATCCACTATTCCTTCCCTTCATTTCAGGGAGGTTATGACAAAATATATAATTTCCGCATTTATTTTCCTGAAAGCACCAAAAATAAAAACCATGTCAATATCAAAAATGCCCACTCTCAAGAAAGACCAAACCTTGGTTTTTTCTTGCATCTCGTGTGCATGCATAGTTTTCCAGGTCAATTTCAGTTTCATAATAATATCCCTGGTGTCAACCCCACCAGGGATATGGGCATGCAGACGTGCAACTAAATAAACATCACCTACCATAAACATCTCATAAATTTCTTATAAGATATTTATATTTACATTGATAGTATCATCAGCAATGATTAAAAACGTTCATCCAGATTTATTGGTAATCAATCCGGAAGTTAATATTTGACTGGAAGGTACCCGGTGTTATAGCTGTATCACCATTTGCTTTAACGTAGGCAACGAAAGAGATATTCGAAGTGCCATCTACCAGATTCACCGGCGATGTAGCCTCACCCCAGATTACTGGTTGGTTACTACTGCTCTTCAATCCAATGCCCGCACCCGTTGCTGTGCCTGAGGTAAATGAAGCCAGTGTCACATCCTTTAAGTCGGTACTGTTAGGGGTATAAGTTACTTTTGCAGTTTTCGCCACGGTAGTATCACAGTGCTGCAACTCAATTTTCTTTTGAACGTTCCCCACATGCTTTTTATCTTTGAGACTTGCCGTAGTGATCTGACCAAAATCGATTACTACAGGACTTGAGTTAGCAGCTAAACCACAGGCTGAGTTCACCAGTTCACCTTTAAACTGGATCTCACCATTAGTAGGAGCGATTGGCTCAACCGGAGCTTCTGCAGAAAAAACAGCTGTTGAGATAATTGCCGAAGAGGCTAATGCTGCAGCGATAATACTCTTTAATTTCATTTTTAAAATCCTTAAAAAAGTCACCTAGTTAAATTGTGGACATCAAAAAAAACACATTATGAAACGTGAACAACCCGAAAGATATTATCAATGAGAGGTTAAAATTCTTTGGTAAGAAAAACGATTTTAATAAATGCGGTGGAACTTATAATGACCACTAAGGGGCTTTAATAATTTTAAGGAGCTTTCGTGTGGGGGGGGAGATAAAAGGAGGAGAAGAACAGGATTTAAAAAATAGTATATCCGACCAATGCTAAACTTATTGGTCGGATATTAAAGTTCTATACAGCACATCCGCCCAATTCTAACGGGCCGTCCGGATCAGCGGGCAACACAATATATACGCCTTCAAATACCGCACCGGACACATCATTGCCAAATAATTCTACTTCAAGCTGTACTCGCGCCTTACGGCCACGTGCGAGGCGGTCAAGATCGCCACTCAGTGAACCAAGATCTGCAATTGCCCCCGGCTTACCGCTAATAGGCTTGCTGTAGCGGATATGTGCATCGGCAAGAATAATGGTTCCGCCAAGATGGCGTTCACGTAGCAGCAGCCAGATAAGCCCCCAGCCAGTAAGCGTCGCCAGTGAGAACAGACTCCCGGCAAACAGCGTGTGGTGAGGATTCTGGTTGCCGGTTTCAGGCATGGTGGTGATAAATTTCTGACCGGTATATTGCAGGATGCGCACACCCATTTTTTCACTGAGTGGAATGTGCTGATACCAGGCCTGCTGTAACTGACCACACCAGTCAGCCCGGTGCAGAATATCATCCAGCGTCACCACCGGTTTTATCATCAGGAAATGGCGTACCGGCGTGGTCTGAGGTGCGGTGATCTCCCCCTGATTGAGATAGCCAAGCTTGGAAAAGAAATCAACCGCATCTTCACGGGCGCTACATACCACACGCTTGACCCCTTCCTGACGCGCTACGGACTCCAGCGTCATTGCTACCAGCGTTCCCAGGCCTTTGCCCTGCACTGAGGGATGCACCGCCAGAAAGCGGATGGCGGCTTCGTTATCGGCATTGATATATAACCGGCCGATAGCTACCGGATTTCCCTGCTCATCTACTACCATTTGATGGTGTGCCAGGGCATCCCAGGCGTCACGTTCTGAACCCATCGGCTGGTGCAGCGGCTTGCGCAGCATCTCCCAGCGGAACTGGTAATAGGTATCTAACTCTTCTGCAGTTTCTGGCACGCGGAGATGATACATAAAATGGTTCTCTCTTTCGGTTCCCGCCAGGCCACTCCTTTGCCGCTCGGCTAACTGCTTCAAACCTGCAGCCAGAAGGTAACAGGGCCGTCATTAATCAGTGCCACTTTCATATCAGCAGCGAAACGCCCGGTTTCCGTAGCTATTCCTGTATCTCTACAGCAGGCAACGAAATACTCATACAACTTTTCGGCATCAGCCGGTGCAGCACCGCCCGAGAAACCCGGACGCATCCCTTTTTTAGTGTCAGCAGCCAGTGTGAACTGCGACACCACCAGAACACTTCCTCCCGCCTGCTGCACGTTGAGATTCATTTTGTCGTTTTCGTCAGAAAAAATACGGTAACCCAGCACCTTATCCACCAACTTTTTGGCGTTCTCAGGCGTATCACCTTTCTCAACGCCCAGCAGAATCAACAGCCCCGGCCCGATTTCCCCGATGGTTTCTCCCGCCACAGATACGCTGGCAGATAACGCTCGTTGAATTAAGGCAATCATAATTCCTCGTTTTCTCTTTCTTGTTCTTCTTGTTTAAGCTGGCGGTAATCACCCAGCGTGGCGGTAATTTCCGCCCCTAATAAAACGATACACCACGTCCAGTAAACCCATAAAAAAAGAATGGGGATCACGGCAAGTACACCGTAAATCAGCTGATACGAGGGAAACATCGTAACATACAGTGCAAAGCCCTTTTTACCCAGTTCGAACAGTGCGCCCGCCACCAGAGCACCCACCAGCGCATCGCGCCCTGCAACCTGGGTAGTAGGGACAATGCTGTACAGCAGCCAGAACGAAAGACAGGAGAGCAACAGCGGGAATATACGTAACCCGATGTCCACCAGCATGCTGACACCGCTGACTGTTGCCCAGTGCAGCGACAGCAGGTAGGAACTGATAGCCAGACTGGCGCCCGCCAGCAGCGGGCCAAGCGTCAGGATCATCCAGTAAACCGCAAACGAATAGACCAGAGGCCGCTTACGCGTGCTACGCCAGATAGTGTTAAGCGCCGAATCTATCGAATACATCAGCAACAGTGCGGTAAACACCAGACCACCCACACCGACAGCCGTCATCTTGCTGACGTTGGCAACAAACTGCTCCAGGTAGTTCTGGATTGTCGCCCCGGCGGCAGGCACAAAGTTATTAAATACAAAGTTCTTCAACTGAATGCTGGCATCAGAAAACATCGGAAAAGCAGCAAACAAGGCGAACACTACCGCTATCAGCGGCACCAGCGAAAGCAGCGAGACATAAGCCAGGTGCCCCGCAAGCATGGTCATACCGTCTTCATCGATACGTTGCCAGAGCAGCTTTATCCACGCCCAGAAGGCTCTTAGCCGGTGCCGGTAATGATTGAGAGTAGACATTGATTAACGATCGGCGAAGAAAGCTGGCAACACGCTGGCATCGGTAATCAGCAGGCTGTGAATACCCAGCTTGCGTGCCGCTTCGATATTTTCGGGGTTATCATCAAAGAAGATGGCTTCTTCAGCAGAGTACTCTTCTTCATTCAGCAGGCGCTGATAAATGGCCGGATCGGGCTTACGCAGCCCCATATCCTGCGACAGGTAGATTTTATCCGCGGCAGCGCTCACCTCTGGGTACTCTGACGGCCAGAATTGACAATGCAGACGATTGGTATTTGACAGGATTACCACCCGCTCACCCTGATCACGCAGCTTGTGCATAATGGCAATCACTTCCGGGCGTACGCCGACAAACACGGCCTGCCAGCCTGCGGCGAACTGTTCAAAGCTTAACGACAGCCCCAGTTCATGGCATATCTTTTGCGCGAACACTTCGTCACTGATTTCTCCCCGCTCATGCTGGTGGAAACTCTCCCCCATTTGAAAACGACTTTTCAGCGTCGCCAGCGGTACGCGGCTCAGATCGCTCCACACACCGAGAACACGGTTGAAATCAATATCAACAATGACGTTACCTAAATCAAAGATATACAACATGGCCAGCTCCTTTTGTTCCGGTGAGTTATTCACTCTAGCGGTAAAAGTGGAGACTGAACAGGTGAGGATTTTGAAAAGTGCGGGGAAGATTCAGAAGGAAGTACAGGGCCGGAGTTTTCTCCGGCCCTGATATCCCGTCATACTTCAGGTTGCCTCTTTGTTGGCTGCGCTCGCTTGCCCGAATCACTTACTGCTGTAAGTTCATCGGTACTCACTCGCTTACCACCGCGATACAACCCGAATTATTTCGGGTAAAGAGCGTATTACGCTTCTTTCGGACCGCGGCTTGCGCGCTTACGGTCGTTTTCAGTCAGGTGACGTTTACGGATACGTATAGACTGTGGAGTCACTTCTACCAGTTCGTCATCATCGATGAACTCAAGCGCCTGCTCAAGGGTCATTTTCTGTGGCGGAACCAGAGTGGTGGCTTCATCAGTACCTGAAGCACGCATGTTGGTCAGCTTCTTACCGGTCAGGCAGTTCACGGTCAGGTCGTTTGAACGTGAGTGAATACCGATGATCTGGCCTTCATAAACTTCAGCACCATGGCCGAGGAACAGCTTACCGCGATCTTGCAGGCTGAACAGAGCAAACGCGACTGCTTTACCCTGACCGTTTGAGATCAGCACGCCGTTCTGACGCTGGCCAACTTCGCCTGGACGAACATCGTCGTAGTGGCTGAAGGTGGAATACAGCAGACCGGTACCTGAAGTCATGGTCATGAATTCGTTACGGAAACCAATCAGACCACGGCTTGGGATTTCGTAGTCAAGACGCACACGGCCCTTGCCATCCGGATCCATGTTTTTCAGGTCGCCTTTACGCTCACCCATCGCCTGCATCACAGAACCCTGATGCTGTTCTTCGATGTCGAGGGTAACGTTTTCGAATGGCTCTTGCTTACGGCCATCGACTTCACGGTAGATTACTTTCGGACGGGATACCGCCAGTTCGAAACCTTCACGACGCATGTTTTCAATCAGAACTGACAGGTGAAGTTCACCACGACCTGATACGCGGAAGGCGTCAGCATCTGGAGTTTCTTCAACACGCAGTGCCACGTTGTGCACCAGCTCTTTGTTCAGACGGTCAAGAATCTGACGTGAAGTCACATACTTACCTTCTTTACCGCAGAACGGAGAGGTGTTAACGCAGAAATACATGGTAACGGTTGGTTCATCAACGCTCAGGGCTGGCAGCGCTTCCACATTCTGCGGATCGCAGATGGTGTCAGAGATGTTCAGCTCACCCAGACCGGTGATTGCGATGATATCGCCAGCTTCTGCTTCAGTCGCTTCGATACGCTCCAGGCCCATATGGGTCAGAACTTTACCGACTTTAGCGTTGCGGGTTTTACCTTCGCTGTTAATCACAGTGATCTGCTGGTTAGGACGAACCTTACCGCGTTTGATACGGCCAATGCCGATAACACCCAGGTAGTTGTTGTAGTCCAGCTGCGAGATTTGCATCTGCAACGGGGCTTCAAGCTCAACCTGTGGTGGAGATACGTGTTTAACAATCGCTTCATACAGCGGAGTCATATCTTCCGCCATATCGTTGTGATCCAGGCCTGCAATACCGTTCAGGGCAGAGGCATAGATTACAGGGAAGTCGAGCTGCTCGTCAGTCGCGTCCAGGTTTACGAACAGGTCGAAAACCTGATCAACAACCCAGTCAGGACGCGCGCCAGGGCGGTCAACTTTGTTAATTACCACGATCGGCTTCAGACCATTAGCGAAGGCTTTTTTGGTCACGAAACGGGTTTGCGGCATCGGGCCATCCATTGCATCCACAACCAGCAGCACCGAGTCGACCATTGACATCACTCGCTCTACCTCACCGCCGAAATCGGCGTGTCCTGGGGTATCCACGATATTGATGCGGTAGTCATTCCATTTAATGGCGGTGTTTTTTGCGAGGATGGTAATCCCACGCTCTTTCTCCAAATCGTTGGAGTCCATTACGCGTTCGGTTGCTTCGGTACGGGCATCAAACGTCCCGGACTGCTGCAGCAACTTATCAACCAGGGTAGTCTTACCATGGTCAACGTGGGCAATAATGGCGATGTTACGCAAATTTTCGATCACAGCTTTGCCTCAGGCATTTAGAAATAGCGCGCTATTGTACACGGATTAATCGAAGGACTGAACAGGATCACATATTTCATATAAAGATAACTGTTCGGATTGCTTTTTTAGCCACTTTCAGTGCAAAGATTGCACTTAGACGAAAATTTGCACCAAAATGGTGCCCATTTATCACCCAATGGCACCAAAATGGTGCGCGACTTCCATCGTGGTGCAGTCCTCGTCTCACGAGAGGGCGCATCATAGCGCTTTTTTCGTTAAATAAAAAAGTTGGCATAGATTTCGCAAATACTCATCAAGCGAAAAATGCCAGTTTCCACAACGGTTGTAAGCTTGTGAGAGATCCTTATTATCGGAGTTAGTGTCGCGAAACGCAAAGCGCACCGGTGAAAGTTCTCTGACCATTACGCCAATGACTATTTCCAGGAGAGTTAAGTATGTCCGCTGAACACGTTTTGTCGATGATGAACGAGCACGAAGTCAAGTTTGTTGACCTGCGTTTTACTGATACCAAAGGTAAAGAGCAGCATGTGACTATCCCCGCTCATCAGGTTAACGCTGACTTCTTCGAAGAAGGCAAAATGTTTGACGGCTCCTCGATTGGCGGCTGGAAAGGTATCAACGAATCCGACATGGTTCTGATGCCTGACGCAACCACCGCAGTCATTGACCCGTTCTTTGCTGATTCTACACTGATCATCCGTTGTGACATCCTTGAGCCAGGCACCATGCAGGGCTACGACCGCGACCCGCGTTCAATCGCGAAACGCGCTGAAGATTTCCTGCGCTCTTCCGGCATTGCAGATACCGTGCTGTTTGGGCCAGAACCAGAGTTCTTCCTGTTTGATGATATCCGCTTCGGCAGCAGCACTTCAGGTTCACACGTTGCTATCGACGATATCGAAGCTTACTGGAACTCCGGTAAAGAGTACGAAGGCGGCAACAAAGGCCACCGTCCAGGTCTGAAAGGCGGCTACTTCCCGGTACCACCAGTCGACTCAGCGCAGGATATCCGTTCTGCCATGTGTCTGACCATGGAGCAGATGGGCCTGGTGGTTGAAGCTCACCACCACGAAGTGGCAACCGCTGGTCAGAACGAAGTGGCCACCCGCTTCAATACCATGACCAAAAAAGCTGACGAAATTCAGATCTACAAATATGTCGTGCACAACGTTGCTCACGCTTACGGCAAAACTGCGACCTTTATGCCAAAACCAATGTTTGGCGATAACGGTTCCGGTATGCACTGCCACATGTCCCTGTCTAAAGGCGGCACCAACCTGTTCGCTGGCGACAAATACGGCGGCCTGTCAGAAATGGCGCTGTTCTACATTGGCGGTGTGATCAAGCACGCTAAAGCAATCAACGCCCTGGCGAACCCAACCACCAACTCTTACAAGCGTCTGGTCCCAGGCTATGAAGCACCAGTTATGCTGGCTTACTCTGCCCGTAACCGTTCTGCTTCTATCCGTATTCCAGTGGTTGCCAGCCCGAAAGCACGCCGTATTGAAGCGCGCTTCCCGGATCCAGCGGCTAACCCATACCTGTGCTTCGCTGCACTGCTGATGGCTGGCCTGGACGGCATCATCAATAAGATTCACCCTGGCGATGCAATGGATAAAAACCTGTATGACCTGCCACCGGAAGAAGAAGCTGAGATTCCAAAAGTTGCAGGTTCTCTGGACGAAGCCCTGGCTGCACTGAACGAAGACCGCGAGTTCCTGACCCGTGGTGGCGTGTTCACAGAAGACGCTATCGATGCTTATATCGAGCTGCGTAAAGCCGAGATGGATCGCGTTCGTATGACTCCGCACCCGGTTGAGTTCGAACTGTACTACAGCGTTTAATTTAGTTTGAAGTAAACCCGACGAATTTCATGTTGCATTAAGGCGGCAACCGAAGAAGCCCGAATCACTTAGCCTTTTAATTGATTCGGGTAACTGAGTAAGCCAACTCCGCTGCGGCAGGAAAGGCGTCTGGGATTTTGTTGCCGTGGAAACTTTCAGCCCATCTCAGGATGGGCTTTTTTCACCACAAATTCCCGGTTAAGCCAGACGATTTTCGGGTTATATGGCTATAATGCACTAAATTGGTGCATTAATTACTCAGGAGAACGCTGTATGGCAACTGGCACGCTGCCCGATGCTGGGCAGATTCTCAATTCGCAGATCAACAGTATTTTACTGGTTGATAGTGCGTTGGTGGTTCATTACGCCAACCCCGCCGCCCAGCAGCTGCTGGCACAGAGTTCCCGCAAGCTGTTTGGTACGCCACTGCCGGAACTGATGGGTTATTTTTCCCTGAATATTGAGGTCATGCTCGAAAGTCTGGATGCCGGACAAGGTTTTACCGACAGCGAAGTGACCCTGGTGGTCGACAGCCGTGCGCATATTATGTCGCTCACTGCGCAACGTCTTCCCGAAGGATTAATTCTGCTGGAAATGGCACCGATGGATAATCAACGCCGGCTCAGTCAGGAGCAACTGCAGCATGCGCAGCAGGTGGCGGCGCGTGATCTGGTTCGTGGCCTGGCACACGAAATTAAAAACCCGCTGGGCGGGCTGCGCGGTGCAGCACAGCTGTTGGCTAAAGCACTGCCCGATCCGGCGTTAACGGAATATACCAAGGTCATCATTGAACAGGCCGATCGCCTGCGCAATCTGGTCGACCGTCTGCTTGGCCCGCAACAGCCGGGGATGCATGTCACACAAAGCATCCATCAGGTGGCTGAACGTGTGGTAAACCTGGTTTCGATGGAGCTACCCGATAATGTGGTACTTATCCGCGATTATGATCCGAGCCTGCCAGAGCTGCCCCACGACCCGGACCAGATAGAACAAGTCCTTTTGAATGTAGTACGCAACGCTCTTCAGGCGTTGGGTGAAGAAGGCGGCACGATTACTTTACGTACCCGCACGGCGTTTCAGTTAACGCTGCACGGCACACGTTATCGCCTGGTGGCACGCATCGATATTGAAGATGACGGCCCCGGCATTCCGGCACAGCTACAGGACACGCTGTTTTATCCGATGGTGAGTGGTCGTGAAGGTGGCACCGGGCTGGGATTATCCATCGCCCGCAGCCTGATTGACCAGCATTCGGGAAAAATAGAGTTCAACAGTTGGCCGGGACACACTGAATTCTCGGTTTACCTGCCTATTCGCCAGTGAGGTTTCTATGCAACGAGGGATAGTTTGGATCGTCGATGACGATAGCTCCATCCGCTGGGTGCTTGAACGCGCGCTGACTGGAGCCGGTTTAAGCTGCGCCACGTTTGACAGCGCAAACGAAGTTCTGGAAGCCCTTGCGACCAAAACCCCGGACGTTTTACTGTCAGATATTCGTATGCCCGGTATGGACGGACTGGCACTGCTGAAGCAGATTAAACAGCGGCATCCGATGCTGCCGGTGATCATTATGACGGCTCACTCCGATCTGGATGCTGCCGTCAGCGCGTATCAACAGGGTGCTTTTGACTACCTGCCGAAGCCTTTCGATATTGATGAAGCAGTGGCGCTGGTTGAGCGCGCTATCAGTCACTATCAGGAACAGCAGCAGCCACGCAATCAACCCGTCAGCGGCCCTACCACCGATATTATCGGCGAAGCACCCGCGATGCAGGATGTTTTTCGCATTATCGGCCGCCTGTCGCGCTCGTCAATTAGCGTGCTGATTAACGGTGAGTCCGGTACCGGTAAAGAGCTGGTTGCTCATGCACTGCATCGCCACAGCCCACGCGCTAAAGCGCCGTTTATCGCCCTGAATATGGCGGCAATCCCGAAAGACCTGATCGAGTCAGAGCTGTTTGGTCATGAGAAAGGCGCGTTTACCGGCGCCAATCAGATTCGACAGGGCCGTTTTGAACAGGCCGATGGCGGTACGCTGTTCCTCGACGAAATTGGCGATATGCCACTGGATGTTCAGACCCGCCTGCTGCGCGTCCTGGCGGATGGTCAGTTTTATCGCGTCGGCGGCTATGCTCCGGTTAAGGTAGACGTGCGCATTATTGCCGCTACCCACCAGAATCTGGAGCTGCGCGTACATGAAGGGAAGTTCCGTGAGGATTTGTTCCACCGCCTGAACGTCATCCGCGTACATCTGCCTCCGCTGCGTGAGCGCCGTGAAGATATTCCTCGCCTGGCGCGCTATTTCTTGCAGGTTGCTGCCCGGGAGCTGGGTGTGGAAGCCAAAATTCTGCACCCTGAAACTGAAACAGCGCTGACGCGTCTGCACTGGTCTGGCAACGTACGCCAGCTGGAGAACACCTGCCGCTGGCTGACGGTGATGGCCGCCGGGCAGGAAGTACTGATTCAGGATCTGCCACCGGAGCTGTTTGAGACCTCAACGCCGGAAAACCCGGTTCAGTCTCTTCCGGACAGCTGGGCAACGCTGCTGGCACAGTGGGCTGACCGGGCGCTGCGTTCCGGTCATCAAAACCTGCTATCAGAAGCTCAACCAGAGATGGAGCGTACGCTTCTGACTACGGCTTTGCGCCATACCCAGGGGCATAAGCAGGAAGCGGCACGCCTGCTGGGCTGGGGACGTAATACGCTAACGCGTAAGCTGAAAGAACTGGGCATGGAGTAGCATCCCTTCTCGGGAGTTAAAAAAAGGGCGACCCGTCAATAACGGCCGCCCTTTTTTTTAATTTGCACGTATCAGATCACCCGCGAGAATCGTGCACCAGCCGCTTTCTGACGCAGGTAGCGATCAAAGCACATACAGATGTTCCTGATCAGCAAACGCCCTTTAGCGGTGACCACAAGGCCCTTCTCCTGGCATTCCAGCAGCCCATCAGCCTTTAACGGTTCCAGCAACGCCAGATCCTGCGCAAAATAGTCACGGAAGTTGATTCCCCACTGGGAACTGATGTCATCAAATGACAGCGCAAAGTTACAGATCAGGCTCTTAATCACATCACGCCGCAGGCAGTCATCATCGCTCAACTGCAATCCACGCCACAGCGCCGTTTTACCTGCACGAATTTCTGCGTAGTAGTGCTTTAGCTCTTTGTGGTTTTGCGCATAGGTATCTCCGATCATACTAATGGCCGACACCCCCATACCCAGCAAATCGCTGTCACCCTGCGTGGTGTACCCCTGGAAGTTGCGGTGCAGCTCACCGGCACGCTGGGCGATGGCAAGCTCATCATCCCGGCGGGCAAAATGATCCATACCGATAAACTGATACCCTTCTGCCGTCAGCGTGGCGATAGTTTGCCGTAAAATATCCAGTTTTTCCTGGGCACCGGGCAGATCCTCATCCCTGATTTTACGCTGTGCGGGGAACAGAGCAGGCATATGAGCATAGTTAAACACACTCAGCCGGTCAGGATTCAGCTCGGCGACTTTATGCAGAGTGAAAGCAAAACTCTCAGCGGTCTGCATTGGCAGGCCGTAGATCAGGTCGATGTTGGTGGAAGCAAAGCCCAGTTCACGCGCCCGCGCCATCAGGGCGAAGATCATTGCTTCATCCTGAACGCGATTAACTTTCTCCTGCACCTGCTTATTAAAATCCTGCACCCCCATGCTCAGACGGTTAAAACCTTCAGCGCGCAGATGGTCGAGAACGTTCAGCTCAATTTCGCGTGGATCGATCTCAATGGAGATCTCAGCATCGTGCATGAAGTTAAAATGCTGGCGCAGACAGGCCATCAGCCGGCTGATTTGCGCCTTGTTGAGGAATGTAGGGGTACCGCCGCCCCAGTGCATCTGACTGACGTTGCGCTTTTCAAACAGCGGCGCACGTGCGGCAATTTCCTGCACCAGTACATCGAGGTAATCGTCAGCTTTATGCTGCTGACGCGTCACCTGCTTATTGCAGCCGCAGAAGTAGCATAGCTTGTGGCAAAACGGAATATGCAGGTAGAGCGACAGCGGCCGCTCAGGGTAACGCTGCGTCGCCTGGAGAAAAGCGGGTTCGTCAAAATTTTGATGGAATTCCAGCGCGGTCGGATAAGAGGTGTAACGGGGACCGGCGATGTTATATTTTTGAATCAGCGGGAGATCCCACTCAGTGGTCTGCGTTGGCATACTACTTCCCTTATCGTCGTCGCATTGATCGCCGCGTGACAGGGAGCTGCTGGCTGGCGATCTTGCTGCGCAGCCGGGTTTTCAGCCGCGACAGCCGCTGTAGTTTAACGAATAACCACCCCAGCCAGCACAGCAGAATCAGCGCAATAATTGATCCAGGCCAAATCATCGCCAAAAACCCCATAAAGATAAAGCAGCACTAAATTGCGCTGCTTCAAATTACGCCAACCAACCATTGAGCAAATACCCTATAGATTTCGCGTTGCAGGAAGGCGGCAATTAAGTGAATCCCCGGGAGCTTACATCAGGTAAGTGACCGGGGTGAAGGCAAGCGGCCAACGCATCTGCAGCGCGAAAGATGACGGGTACTTACGCCAACCAACCATTGAGCAAATACCCTATAGATTTCGCGCTGCAGGAAGGCGGCAATTAAGTGAATCCCCGGGAGCTTACATCAGGTAAGTGACCGGGGTGAAGGCAAGCGGCCAACGCATCTGCAGCGAGAAAGATGACGGGTATTTTAGTTTCCGCCTTTGAGCAGACGATACATATCTTCTTCTGCTTTCTCATCTTCAGCGCCATCGTCCAGAGCAATACCTAACTGCTCCATCAGCACATCGATACGATCCAGTGACTGATCCAGCCACGCCTGCTCTTCTGCTGACAGGCTGTCGCCATTTTCCAGACGATCGAGCAGTGCATCCAGACGTTCGTCATTTTCCAGCTGTGCCAGCTCTTCTTCTGGCGACAGACGCGGTTTTTTCTCGACGACTGGTTTTACTACTTTTGCTGGCTTAGGTTTACTGGCTGCTACATCGGATCCCAGAGCAATCGGCTTTTTACTGCCAATGCGCGGATCTTTAGCGGGTTTACCGTCAGTGCCCTTTTTGCTTTCAGTTGCCGGATTCGCCCGGCTGCCGGAGGCATTGCCGCTGTGCTTTTTATCACGCTTGCGGTCGCGCGCTTCCTGATTAATTTCATCACGCGTTTTACGTTTAACTTTGGTTCCCGGTTTTTTATCCTGGGACGTGCGTGCAGGTTGCTTCATGGTTTCTGCTCTCAGACTTTTATATTCAGTATAGAATTGCCGCGAAATCTAGCAGAAAGCAGACAAAGAAAAAAGGCGCCAGGTCACCCTGTCGCCTTTTTTCGCACCTTCCGCAGAAGGACTGACAATGTCAGCATCCTTATTAGCATCCAGCATCCCTGTTTTCCGTTGCCTTTGCTTTATCCTTTAAGCGTTCCAGAATCCTTGTCGCGCACGCCTGTGCACATTTCCTTCCCTGCCCGAGATCGTCCCGATGCTCCTTGAGCACTTCATCCTGAAGTGAAATATCCTGTTTCTGGCTACAAATGTAGACTAACCAGTCCGGCAAACAAGGTGAGGAAAGTAATTTTTACTCTGTTTTTTTAGCGCTTTTCTCAACTCTATGAAAAGTAGTAAAAAATCCATTTTATTAAATTCAAAATACAGAGAGTGCTGGCACATCCAATGGACAATGTCTCACAGCGGTTGATGAGGGGTAGTGTCTTACCGGGCGCTTTGCGGCCATACAGGGTATAATCAGCGCAATTGTCCTTTCATACCTGGAGTATCTATTTTGTCTGGCTGGAATTATCACGTCACCCATTTTGTCACCAGCGCCCCCGATATCCGCCACCTGCCTGCCGATACCGGTATTGAGGTTGCTTTTGCCGGGCGTTCTAACGCGGGTAAATCCAGCGCGCTTAATACGCTGACTAACCAGAAAGGTCTGGCCCGTACCAGTAAAACCCCTGGCCGCACCCAGTTAATTAACCTTTTCCAGGTTGCTGAAGGCTACCGTCTGGTCGATCTGCCAGGCTACGGCTACGCACAGGTTCCTGAAGAGATGAAGCTGAAGTGGCAGCGTGCGCTGGCAGAATATCTTCGCGATCGTAACTGTCTGAAAGGGCTGGTAGTGCTGATGGATATTCGTCATCCGCTGAAAGACCTGGATCGTCAGATGGTAATGTGGGCTGTACAGAGCGGGATTGAAGTACTGATTCTGCTAACTAAAGCGGATAAGCTGGCATCCGGCGCGCGTAAGGCACAGCTAAATGCCGTTCGTGAAGAGGCGAAAACCTTCCTCGGCACCGTTGAGGTAGAGGCATTCTCATCGCTGAAGAAAATTGGTGTGGATAAACTGAGCCAGAAGCTGGATAGCTGGTATCGCGATATTCCTCCGGCAACCGAAGACGATATTCCCGCCGAATAAACCGCCTGAAAAGGATGATCTGTCGCCGACAGATCTCGCCCCCTGATGGGGCCTGCAGTTGGAACAGCAAGGCGGCAAGAGCATAAGTTCCCGGGGCTTACATTAGTAAGTAGCCGGGGCGCTGGCTCGCTGTTAACGCAGCTGCGGCGGTCAAGGATGAAGGCAAAAGACAATAAAAAACGCCCCAGTCATTACTGACTGGGGCGGCTAAAATATTCAGCCAAATCCGATTACGTGAAGTAAAAGGTCTGAAAGATAGAACATCTTACCTCTGTACCCTACATCAGAAACTTTACATCATTTTTTGAGCGCTCAAAAGGGTTTTTTGTAGTTAATTTTCAGAAAACGACATGCAATATCCAACTCAAGTCACAAAAACCCATCGTTCATGTAGCTTAATTACTAAAAAAGTGTTTTGGCTGAGACGTTTAGGCGATCCTGAATAGATACGTGAGCGAGGTGAAATGCTGAACCGTTTAAAGCCAGAATCTTGTCAGTGACAATCCGGCAGACCAATCTGGTAATAAAATTAGCCTGCCGGACAGCAACGTTCTGCTTAGTGAGCCTGATCCCAGTTGTCGCCCACGCCAACTTCAACGCGTAACGGTACATCCAGTTTCATACTGTCTTCCATCAGCTGACGAATCTTAGCGGATGCCGCTTCCACTGCATCGGCTTTCACTTCAAACACCAGTTCATCGTGTACCTGCATGATCATTTTCACGTCACCGTTAGTCTGAGGTGCCAGCCATTCATCCACCGCAATCATCGCCCGCTTAATGATATCTGCTGCGGTTCCCTGCATTGGCGCGTTGATTGCGGCACGCTCTGCCGCTTTACGACGCATCGCATTACTGGCTTTAATATCTGGCAGATACAAGCGACGGCCATCCAATGTCGACACATAGCCCTTCTCTGCCGCCAGTGTGCGGGTGCTCTCCATATATTGCAGTACGCCAGGATAGCGCTCGAAGTAGAGATCCATATACTTTTTCGCTTCACCTGCGCCGATATTTAACTGACGTGACAACCCAAAAGCACTCATACCGTAAATAAGGCCGAAGTTAATTGCCTTGGCGCTGCGACGCTGTTCACCGCTGACCTTATCCAGCGCCACACCGAACACTTCTGAAGCGGTGGCACGGTGAATATCTTGTTCACTGGCAAAAGCACTAAGCAAGCCTTTATCCTGCGACAAGTGCGCCATAATGCGCAGCTCGATTTGCGAGTAGTCAGCTGCAACAATACGACAGCCCTTTGGCGCGATAAATGCCTGACGAATACGTCGCCCTTCATCATTACGTACCGGAATATTTTGCAGGTTCGGATCGCTGGAGGAGAGGCGTCCGGTAGCTGTAACGGTCTGATGATAAGAGGTATGCACCCGTCCACTGTGTGGATTGATCATCAGCGGCAGCTTATCGGTATAGGTGGACTTGAGTTTGGAAAGACCACGATGTTCCAAAATCACTTTTGGCAGCGGATAGTCCAGCGCCAGTTCAGCTAAAACTTCCTCACTGGTAGACGGTGCGCCACCCGGGGTTTTCTTCGTTGGTTTGATACCCTGTTTTTCAAACAGAATGGTTTGTAGCTGCTTAGGTGAAGAGAGGTTGAATGGTTCGCCCGCCAGCTCATGCGCCTTAAGCTCCAGCTCTGCCAGGCGGCTGCCCAGCTCCTGCGAGTGCAGCGCCAGAATGTTCTGGTCGATAAGGACACCATTGCGCTCAATACGGGAGATCACCGATACCAACGGCATTTCTACTTTTTCAAAGACCTCTTTCGGCCCCTGCTCTTTCTGCAACTCCGGCCACATCTTAAGATGAAGCTGCAACGTTACGTCGGCGTCTTCTGCTGCGTAGTGCGCTGCCTGCTCCAGTGCGATCTGGTTGAAGGTCAGCTGATTCTTACCCTTACCGGCTATCTCTTCGAAAGAGGTGGTTTTATGATTCAGCCAGCGTGACGCCAGGGTGTCCATATCATGACGCCCGATCACACTATTTAGCGCGTAAGATTCCAGCATGGTATCAAACTGAATACCCTGCAATTCAATATCATAGTTAGCAAGCACGCCACGATCGTACTTAAGGTTCTGACCAACCTTATATGACTTAGGATCTTCGAGAAGTGGTTTAAGACGTGCCAGTACTGCCGTGCGATCTAACTGCTCTGGTGCATCCAGATAGTCGTGCGCAACTGGCAGGTAAGCGGCTTCACCCGGAGCAATGGCAAATGACAGGCCGATAATATTGGCACTGAGCGTATCCAGCGAATCGGTTTCCAGATCAAGAGCAAACAGCTCGCTTTGCTGAAGTTTCTTCAGCCAGCTATCAAAGGTCGCTTCGTCGAGAATAGTGACATAGCCATCAGAAGAGAGCGTACTGACCACCTCCTCATCCACAGGCTGGCTTTCTGCCGCTGCGACTTTTTTCGCAGACGGATTACCTTTATTGCCCTGCAACCACTTGCCTTCTTCCAGGTCAACAATCCAGCGCTTAAACTCGTAATGCTTAAATAATCCCAGCAGCTCTTCAACCGCAGGTTCTTCAACCGTCAGCTGATCGCAGGTCAAATCCAGCTCAACATCGGTTTTAATCGTCGCCAGTTGGTAAGAGAGGAAGGCCATCTCTTTATTCTGTTCAAGCTTCGCGGCCATGGTTTTTGCACCGCGAAACGTCAACGTGGCAACTTTATCCAAATTGGCATAGATATCTTTTACACCACCCAGCCCCTGTAACAGGGCCTGAGCCGTTTTTTCACCGACACCCGCGACGCCCGGAATGTTATCTGATGAGTCTCCCATCAGAGCCAGGAAATCAATAATCAGCGAAGGTGGAATCCCATATTTCTCAGTCACTTCATCAGGGCCAAGAATCGCATTATTCATGGTATTGATCAGGGTGATATTCGGCGTTACCAGCTGGGCCATATCTTTATCGCCAGTGCTAATCAGCACCGGTTTACCGATCTTTTCTGCCGCCAGTGCCAGCGTACCTATGACATCGTCTGCTTCAACGCCAGAGACAGCCAGCAGCGGCAGCCCCATGGCTTTTACCATGGTATGCAGTGGTTCAATCTGCGCTCGCAGGTCATCCGGCATAGGAGGGCGGTGGGATTTGTACGCTTCAAATAATTCGTCGCGAAAGGTTTTACCCTTTGCATCAAATACCACGGCCACATGACTTGGCTTATATTGTAACAGCAGGCTGCGCAGCATATTTAATACGCCGTACATTGCACCGGTGGGCTCGCCTGCGCTATTGGTCAGCGGAGGGAACGCATGATAAGCACGGTACAGGTAGGAAGATCCATCTACCAGAATCAGCGGGTTTTCTGCAATTTTAGCCATAAGTCGTCACGTTCTTCTTTGGTTTTTGATTGGCGTTAAGGATGCCACAGCTCGCAATGAAAGATGAAATTTCAAGGGCGAATAATCCTCAGACAATTGTGATTTTGCGTTACGCTTCGCAATGACACGCTGTGGATAAGTTTGTGTGTAAATTTACTAACAACCACGTACATATCGGCGATCATAAAAAAAATAAATTAATTTTTGTTTATAATCATTCAGTTAATTATTCACTCCAGGATTAATGCGATGTTTTACAGAATAACGCAGATGTGGATATAAATTGGCATGCCCGGTTGAAGAAACGATATCTCCGACTAACGAAAGAGCATTTTTACGGTATTTATCTCGAAGGGAGTGAAAAAACGCCGACAAAGCCGGCGTTAGAAAATCTCATTGAAGAATTATTTCTGAGTGATCAGGAATTTCACCACGTTGGCGTACTGCTGAACATAGTTTTCCTGTGAGCTGGTATCCAGACCGCCATTGTTAACCATGTATTTACCGTTAACAAACATCGCCGGCACGCCGCGCAGATCCAGGTCTGCTGCTGCTTTTTGCTGTTGAGCAACCAGGGATTTCACTACGAAGCTGTTCCAGGCTGCATCGTATTCTTCTGGCTTAATACCCGCAGCTTTAACGAATACTGCTTTCAGGCTCGCCGGGTCGGTGATGGTTTGCGTCTGCTGAATACCTTCAAAAATCGCAGCAGTGACTTTATCTTCCACACCCAGTGCCATCGCTACGGCCCATGCCTGCGTTACGGTTTTACCCATTTCGCCGCCCAGGAACTCTACATGGTATTTTGTTACTTTGGTGCCAGCAGGCAGGCCTTTTTTCACAGCATCGCTTACATGCCATACATGCTCGAACTGGTAGCAGTGCGGGCAGTAGAAGGAGAAGAACTCCAGAACCTGCGGCTCGCCCGTAGCCGGTTTATCCAGCGTAACGTATTGCTGACCATCGGTAAATTGTGCGGCAGAAGCGCTGAATGCCAGAACCATACCGACGAGCGCAAATAAAATCTTTTTCATCGTGAAACTCTCTCCTAGTTACATCTCAGTAGGCGAACCAAAGGGTGATCACACCTGGAAAACAGGCGCAAGCTGAAGCGGAGGTTCTTGCAGCAGCTTGTTCTGTTCGTTAAAAGTGGATATCTGCCGAAGCCAGAAATCCTCGTCCGTCATCCACGGAAAACTGGCTGGGAAAGCCGGGTCATGCCAGCGGCGTACCACCCAGGCAAGATAATAAACCATCCGCATAGCACGTAAAGGCTCAATCAGTGACAATTCGTGAGTGTCGAACTCGCAAAATTCACCATAAGCTTCCAGCAGAATATCCCACTGCAGACGCTGTTCCTGCCGATCGCCGTTGATCAGCATCCACAGATCTTGTACCGCTGGGCCATTACGCGCGTCATCCAGATCAACAAACAAAGGCCCGTCACGCCATAGTATATTGCCCGGATGACAGTCGCCATGTAAGCGCAGCGGCTGCCACTGAGTATGCCAGCAGTTTTGTAAAGTTGTGCGTAGACGCCCGATACTATCCAGTAAACCCATTTTTAACTTAGCAGGAACAAGTGCGCTGTCAGTCAGGATCTGTAGCGGTTCATCAATATATTCTTTGAGCCCTATGGTTGGTCGTGACTCAAATGTCTTGCGGCGTCCAACCTGATGAATTCGCCCAAGAAAACGTCCTACCCACTCCAGATGATCGTAATTATCCGTTTCATACTGACGCCCACCAAGACTGGGGAAAACAGCAAACCAGAAGCCCTTGTGCTGATGGAGCATTGAGCCGTTCAATTCCAATGGGGCAGCAAGCGGGATCTCATCGGCAAACAGTTCTGCGGCGAACTGATGCTCTTCTTCAATTTGCGCCTGTGACCAGCGCTGAGGGCGGTAAAATTTCGCCACATAGCGTCGTTTGTCATCGTCGGAAAACTGATAGACGCGGTTTTCATAACTGTTGAGCGCTGTCAGGCCGGATTCCACACGCAGTCCGGTCTCCCACAGCGCATCCAGAATGGTATCAGGCGTCAGGGTTTGGAAGTTAAAAGCAGGTTCTTTCATCCGGCAAGCTCGCTGATAATCAATATAGATAGCGTGCAAGAGTACCATTAAACGGGTACTACTTCGGATTAACGACCTGATTTAATCCTTAATGACGCCTCGTGCACGCAGTAATGCTGTTTTGAAATCGTCCTCATAGTCTTTCTTCAAGCCAGGGATTTCAGCATTTTTATCACTACCACGCATTTTGAGATGGTAGATTAGTACATCGTCCTTTAATTCACTAATAGGCTGCTTAAAGCCTGCTTCATCGGCTAACTTCTGTAAAAACTCGATTAAATTCAGATCTGGTTCCTGCTGCCATTCAGGTTGCAGCAGGCTGATTAACTCATTTAGACGATGGCATTTCATGCGATTGTACCTGTATAAAGAACCCAACGTTAAGCATAGGGTATAAAACTAATGGGAACAGTTTCTACCACGGATCAGATGCCGATAACCGGCGTGATTCTGGCTGGTGGCCGTGGCAGCCGGATGGGGGGTGATGATAAGGGGCTGATTATCTGGCAGAACCAGCCGCTTTATCAACACGTTCTACAACGTTTGCAGCCCCAGGTCACTACTGTATGGATTAATGCCAATCGAAATATTGAGGTATATCAACAGAGTGGATTACCTGTGATATCCGATACGCTGGCTGATTTTCTGGGGCCGCTAGCAGGGATGTTATCAGCTCTGCAACAGACAGAAACAGAATGGGTAGCCTTCACTTCATGTGATACGCCACAGCTACCCGATAATTTTATCCATCATCTGTGGCAGTACAAAGGTGATGCACTGGCTGTATGGGCACGGACTGAAGAGCGCGATCATCCGACACTCGCGTTATTACATCGCAGTCTGGCGACTACTTTACAACAGTATCTGGCTCGTGGGGATCGTAAATTGATGTCATTCCTTGAGCAGTCAGGAGGGCATAGTGTGTTATTTGCTCAATCTGAAGCAGCATTCCGTAATTTTAACCGGCCGGAAGATCTTATTTAAGCTTGTTAAGATGGGAGAGTGTCCATTTTTCAGCCGCCAGTGGTACTCGTTACCGATAACTGTAGCTTTATTAAACACAAAAACCCCGGCCTTGCGGTCGGGGTTCTTTCTTTGATGCCCGGCAGTTTATTGACTACTTCCCTGCGCACCGTTCAGACAGACGCTGAAGAGCCGCTCACCGGCAAACAGCAGACGAAAAAAAACCCCAACCTTACGGTCGGGGTTCTTTCTCTATTTGATGCCTGGCAGTTCCCTACTCTCGCATGGGGAGACCCCACACTACCATCGGCGCTACGGCGTTTCACTTCTGAGTTCGGCATGGGGTCAGGTGGGACCACCGCGCTAAAGCCGCCAGGCAAATTCTGTGCTCTGTCCTGTGTCTTTTGCGCTCTGACTGCGTTGCCTGCGCTCGCAAGCTCAGTCACATACCTGTGTATGCTCCTTCACTCACTTCGCTGGCCGCCTTGTCACAGCACAAAATCCTTCGGAATTGACTCCGCAGGAGGACAGATAAATTCTTTATCCGGTACAGGCTGAAAATCGTCTTCGCGTCTCTCATAACGCTCACCAGAACGCTTCTGGCGTTGTAAGGTTAAGCCTCACGGGTCATTAGTACCGGTTAGCTCAACGCATCGCTGCGCTTACACACCCGGCCTATCAACGTCGTAGTCTTCAACGTCCCTTCAGGACTCTCAAGGAGTCAGGGAGAATTCATCTCGAGGCAAGTTTCGCGCTTAGATGCTTTCAGCGCTTATCTTTTCCGCACTTAGCTACCGGGCAATGCCATTGGCATGACAACCCGAACACCAGTGGTGCGTTCACTCCGGTCCTCTCGTACTAGGAGCAACCCCTCTCAATTCTCCAGCGCCCACGGCAGATAGGGACCGAACTGTCTCACGACGTTCTAAACCCAGCTCGCGTACCACTTTAAACGGCGAACAGCCGTACCCTTGGGACCTACTTCAGCCCCAGGATGTGATGAGCCGACATCGAGGTGCCAAACACCGCCGTCGATATGAACTCTTGGGCGGTATCAGCCTGTTATCCCCGGAGTACCTTTTATCCGTTGAGCGATGGCCCTTCCATTCAGAACCACCGGATCACTATGACCTGCTTTCGCACCTGCTCGAGCCGTCACTCTCGCAGTCAAGCCAGCTTATGCCATTGCACTAACCTCACGATGTCCGACCGTGATTAGCTGACCTTCGTGCTCCTCCGTTACTCTTTAGGAGGAGACCGCCCCAGTCAAACTACCCACCAGACACTGTCCCCACGCCGGATCACGGCGCCAGGTTAGAACATCAAACGTTAAAGGGTGGTATTTCAAGGTTGGCTCCACGCAGACTGGCGTCCACGCTTCAAAGCCTCCCACCTATCCTACACATCAAGGCTCAATGTTCAGTGTCAAGCTGTAGTAAAGGTTCACGGGGTCTTTCCGTCTTGCCGCGGGTACACTGCATCTTCACAGCGAGTTCAATTTCACTGAGTCTCGGGTGGAGACAGCCTGGCCATCATTACGCCATTCGTGCAGGTCGGAACTTACCCGACAAGGAATTTCGCTACCTTAGGACCGTTATAGTTACGGCCGCCGTTTACCGGGGCTTCGATCAAGAGCTTCTCCTTGCGGATAACCCCATCAATTAACCTTCCGGCACCGGGCAGGCGTCACACCGTATACGTCCACTTTCGTGTTTGCACAGTGCTGTGTTTTTAATAAACAGTTGCAGCCAGCTGGTATCTTCGACTGGCTTCAGCTCCGGGAGCAAGTCCCTTCACCTACGCGCCAGCGTGCCTTCTCCCGAAGTTACGGCACCATTTTGCCTAGTTCCTTCACCCGAGTTCTCTCAAGCGCCTTGGTATTCTCTACCTGACCACCTGTGTCGGTTTGGGGTACGATTCGGTGTTACCTGATGCTTAGAGGCTTTTCCTGGAAGCAGGGCATTTGTTACTTCAGCACCGTAGTGCCTCGTCATCACACCTCAGCCTTAAAGAGTTCCGGATTTGCCTGGAACTCAAGCCTACATGCTTAAACCGGGACAACCGTCGCCCGGCTAACATAGCCTTCTCCGTCCCCCCTTCGCAGTAACACCCAGTACGGGAATATTAACCCGTTTCCCATCGACTACGCCTTTCGGCCTCGCCTTAGGGGTCGACTCACCCTGCCCCGATTAACGTTGGACAGGAACCCTTGGTCTTCCGGCGAGCGGGCTTTTCACCCGCTTTATCGTTACTTATGTCAGCATTCGCACTTCTGATACCTCCAGCAGCCCTCACAGGCCACCTTCGACGGCTTACAGAACGCTCCCCTACCCAACAATACTTGCGTATCGCTGCCGCAGCTTCGGTGCATGGTTTAGCCCCGTTACATCTTCCGCGCAGGCCGACTCGACCAGTGAGCTATTACGCTTTCTTTAAATGATGGCTGCTTCTAAGCCAACATCCTGGCTGTCTGTGCCTTCCCACATCGTTTCCCACTTAACCATGACTTTGGGACCTTAGCTGGCGGTCTGGGTTGTTTCCCTCTTCACGACGGACGTTAGCACCCGCCGTGTGTCTCCCGTGATAACATTCTCCGGTATTCGCAGTTTGCATCGGGTTGGTAAGCCGGGATGGCCCCCTAGCCGAAACAGTGCTCTACCCCCGGAGATGAGTTCACGAGGCGCTACCTAAATAGCTTTCGGGGAGAACCAGCTATCTCCCGGTTTGATTGGCCTTTCACCCCCAGCCACAAGTCATCCGCTAATTTTTCAACATTAGTCGGTTCGGTCCTCCAGTTAGTGTTACCCAACCTTCAACCTGCCCATGGCTAGATCACCGGGTTTCGGGTCTATACCCTGCAACTTAACGCCCAGTTAAGACTCGGTTTCCCTGCGGCTCCCCTATACGGTTAACCTTGCTACAGAATATAAGTCGCTGACCCATTATACAAAAGGTACGCAGTCACACCACGAAGGTGCTCCCACTGCTTGTACGTACACGGTTTCAGGTTCTTTTTCACTCCCCTCGCCGGGGTTCTTTTCGCCTTTCCCTCACGGTACTGGTTCACTATCGGTCAGTCAGGAGTATTTAGCCTTGGAGGATGGTCCCCCCATATTCAGACAGGATGTCACGTGTCCCGCCCTACTCATCGAACTCACAGCAAGTGCATTTTTGTGTACGGGAGTATCACCCTGTACCCTGCGACTTTCCAGACGCTTCCACTAATGCACAAACTGATTCAGGTTCTGGGCTGTTCCCCGTTCGCTCGCCGCTACTGGGGGAATCTCGGTTGATTTCTTTTCCTCGGGGTACTTAGATGTTTCAGTTCCCCCGGTTCGCCTCATGCCACTATGTATTCATGACATGATAGTGTGCCGGAGCACACTGGGTTTCCCCATTCGGGTATCGTCGGCTGTTGCGGTTCATATCACCTTACCGACGCTTATCGCAGATTAGCACGCCCTTCATCGCCTCTGACTGCCTAGGCATCCACCGTGTACGCTTAGTCGCTTAACCTCACAACCCACAAGCGTCCCGGAGGACACATTGCTGTTGCGAGCATTTGAGAGACTCGAACATATCGTTATTTCATTCTTATTTACGGAGAATGAAAACGACATGTCGTTTCAATTTTCAGCTTGTTCCGGATTGTTAAAGAGCAAATATCTCAAACATGACTCGTTAAAGTCAGCTTTGAGATACTGGGTGGCAACGTCTTTCACGTCGTTACCGGTATGGCGTCCCCAAGGGGATTCGAACCCCTGTTACAGCCGTGAAAGGGCAGTGTCCTGGGCCTCTAGACGATGGGGACTCGGGTACTACTTTGCTCGTTACTTCTATCAGACAATCTGTGTGGACACTGCGCGGGAAGGTATCTTCAGGTAAGGAGGTGATCCAACCGCAGGTTCCCCTACGGTTACCTTGTTACGACTTCACCCCAGTCATGAATCACAAAGTGGTAAGCGCCCTCCCGAAGGTTAAGCTACCTACTTCTTTTGCAACCCACTCCCATGGTGTGACGGGCGGTGTGTACAAGGCCCGGGAACGTATTCACCGTAGCATTCTGATCTACGATTACTAGCGATTCCGACTTCACGGAGTCGAGTTGCAGACTCCGATCCGGACTACGACGCACTTTATGAGGTCCGCTTGCTCTCGCGAGGTCGCTTCTCTTTGTATGCGCCATTGTAGCACGTGTGTAGCCCTGGCCGTAAGGGCCATGATGACTTGACGTCATCCCCACCTTCCTCCGGTTTATCACCGGCAGTCTCCTTTGAGTTCCCGGCATTACCCGCTGGCAACAAAGGATAAGGGTTGCGCTCGTTGCGGGACTTAACCCAACATTTCACAACACGAGCTGACGACAGCCATGCAGCACCTGTCTCACGGTTCCCGAAGGCACTTTCGCATCTCTGCAAAATTCCGTGGATGTCAAGGCCAGGTAAGGTTCTTCGCGTTGCATCGAATTAAACCACATGCTCCACCGCTTGTGCGGGCCCCCGTCAATTCATTTGAGTTTTAACCTTGCGGCCGTACTCCCCAGGCGGTCGACTTAACGCGTTAGCTCCGGAAGCCACGCCTCAAGGGCACAACCTCCAAGTCGACATCGTTTACGGCGTGGACTACCAGGGTATCTAATCCTGTTTGCTCCCCACGCTTTCGCACCTGAGCGTCAGTCTTTGTCCAGGGGGCCGCCTTCGCCACCGGTATTCCTCCAGATCTCTACGCATTTCACCGCTACACCTGGAATTCTACCCCCCTCTACAAGACTCTAGCCTGCCAGTTTCGGATGCAGTTCCCAGGTTGAGCCCGGGGATTTCACATCCGACTTGACAGACCGCCTGCGTGCGCTTTACGCCCAGTAATTCCGATTAACGCTTGCACCCTCCGTATTACCGCGGCTGCTGGCACGGAGTTAGCCGGTGCTTCTTCTGCGGGTAACGTCAATCAGCGAAGCTATTAACTTCTCTGCCTTCCTCCCCACTGAAAGTACTTTACAACCCGAAGGCCTTCTTCATACACGCGGCATGGCTGCATCAGGCTTGCGCCCATTGTGCAATATTCCCCACTGCTGCCTCCCGTAGGAGTCTGGGCCGTGTCTCAGTCCCAGTGTGGCTGGTCATCCTCTCAGACCAGCTAGGGATCGTCGCCTAGGTGAGCCGTTACCTCACCTACTAGCTAATCCCACCTGGGCACATCCGATGGTGTGAGGCCCGAAGGTCCCCCACTTTGGTCCGAAGACGTTATGCGGTATTAGCCACCGTTTCCAGTGGTTATCCCCCTCCATCGGGCAGTTTCCCAGGCATTACTCACCCGTCCGCCACTCGTCACCCAAGGAGCAAGCTCCTCTGTGCTACCGTCCGACTTGCATGTGTTAGGCCTGCCGCCAGCGTTCAATCTGAGCCATGATCAAACTCTTCAATTAAAAGTTCGATTTGCTGCAACAAGTGCAGCGATGCTCAAGTGTAAAACGTCATAATGAATTTCATTATGTGTTCACTCTTAAGACTTGATATTTTTTCGACACCCGGAGGTGTCTTGATATCAATCCTGCGAGTGCCCACACAGATTGTCTGATAAATTGTTAAAGAGCGGTGCAATCAGTGCCTGAAGCATCAGTTGCGAGGTGGCGTATATTACGCTTTCCTCCTTCGGAGTCAACTTCTTTTTGAGAAGTTTTTCCGGCGCTATCAGTTACCTGACGCTTCTGACCCGGTAGCCCGTAAGCCGTTGTTCCGTGTCAGTGGAGGCGCAGTATAGGGATTTTCTGGCGGGTGACAAGTGTTTATTGCAAAAAAATGACTGAGCGCCTCTTTTTTCATCAGAAGCGCCAAAAGAACACATATTCAGGGCGAAAAATAAGCGTTTCCTGACCAAAAACAGGGGAAGACCAGATCTGAAAACAAAAATGAGATGCTATTCTTTCTGCATCTCAGGGAATTTTCCTGGCCATACTCACACAAGAAAGGGAAACCAATGATTAAATCCGCGCGCAGTATGGCCGGACTTCCATGGATCGCCGCCATGGCCTTCTTTATGCAGGCACTTGATGCCACCATTTTGAATACTGCTCTTCCTGCTATCGCCCACAGTCTGGATCGCTCGCCTCTGGCGATGCAGTCTGCCGTTATCAGTTATACCTTAACCGTTGCGATGCTGATTCCGGTTAGTGGCTGGCTGGCCGATCGCTTTGGTACCCGAAAGGTGTTTATTGCTGCTGTGTTTCTTTTTTCACTGGGTTCACTTGCCTGCGCACTCTCTGGTTCGCTGGCGATGCTGGTTGGCTCTCGAATAATACAGGGAGTTGGTGGCGCAATGATGATGCCGGTGGCACGCCTTGCTTTGTTAAGAGCCTATCCCCGCAGTGAGCTGCTACCTGTACTCAACTTCGTCACCATGCCGGGGTTAATTGGTCCGGTGCTGGGACCACTGCTGGGCGGCGTACTGGTAACCTGGGCAACATGGCACTGGATTTTCCTGATTAACATTCCTATCGGTATTCTTGGCATTTTCTATGCGCGAAAGTATATGCCGGACTTCACTACGCCTAAACGGCGCTTCGACCTGCTCGGTTTCCTGCTGTTTGGTTTAGGTCTGGTAGGTATTTCTAGCGGCATTGAATTATTTGGTGAACGTGTAGTGTCGAGTGTCATTGCTCTGGTGGTTTTACTGGCGGGCATCGTACTGTTGCTTCTATATATAGTACATGCACGACGTCACCCCTCTCCGCTACTTCCACTACCCATGTTTAAGACACGTACCTTTTCAGTCGGCATTATAGGAAACATTGCCTCAAGACTCGGCACCGGCTGTATCCCCTTTCTGATGCCGCTGATGTTACAGGTCGGCTTTGGCTACACGGCACTACTGGCAGGCTGCATGGTTGCCCCCACAGCCCTGGGTTCTATTCTGGCGAAGTCAACGGTTACCCAAGTGCTGCGCTGGTTTGGTTATCGTAAAACCCTGGTCGGGATCAGCATGATTATCGGCGTACTGATCGCAACCTTTGCCGTGCAGGTTCCGGGCTGGAACATGCTGGCACTGCTGATCCCACTGTTTATTCTGGGTATGGCGATGTCGACGCAGTTTACCGCAATGAATACCATCACTCTCGCTGACCTGACGGATGGCAACGCCAGTAGCGGCAACAGTATGCTGGCGGTGACTCAACAGCTGGCGATTGGCTTTGGTGTGGCAGTGAGCGCTGCGGTACTGCGCTTTTATGAGAACTTTGAGGGCACGACGCTCCAGCACTTCCACGCCACCTTCCTGACGATGGGGGGAATTACCATACTGTCGGCGCTGGTGTTCCTGTTGCTGAAACCGGGGGATGGTCGCAATCTGATTAGCGACCGCGATAAGAAAAAAGCATAAACGCTGCCTGGTGCAACGCTTACGCCTCCCGAAGATTACCGACAGAAGCGCGCACCATCAGTTCCGGCGTCAGCACCAGCAATTGCGGGCTGGCGGTCGGATCGGCCAGACGGTGTAACAGTGCATCGATCGCCAACTCTCCCAGTTCATCCTTAGGCTGATGAACGGTACTGAGGGGCGGGGTCATATAGCGCGCCAGCTCGATATCATCGTAACCCATCACAGCTATATCCTGTGGGATATGCATTCCCGCCAGATAGAGCGCGTGATAGACACCAACCGCCATCGCATCATTACAGGTAAAGACGGCCTGAGGCGGGGAGTCGAGAGCCAGCAGTGTATTCATAGCGTTAAATCCGCCCTGAAATTCAAAATCACTGCTGACAATATAGCCCGGCGGTATGACTAAACCCGCGCTGGCCATCGCCTGTTGATACCCCTCAAGACGCAGACGAGCCGGAGTTTTATCCTGAGGCCCGGCGATACAGGCAATGCGCGTATAGCCACGTGAGATAAGGTGCCGCGTTGCCATCTCTCCACCCAGGAGGGAGTTGTCCTGAATAATATCGCTGCCACCTTCAAACGGTGCCCAGTCCATCATCACGGATGGAATAGTGGGATAGCGATGCAGCAGTTCAGCTGAGGGCAGATGGCTTTCGGTACACATGATCAGTAACCCATCAACACGCTTTTGTAGCAGTGTTTCAAGGCTGCGATTCATACGATCTTCATCACCCTCGGTGTTGCACAACACCAGGCTATAACCACGCTCATAGCAGCTGCGCTCCACACCACGAACCACCTCGGAATAGAAAGGGTTACTACTGGCCGTCAGCAGCATACCAATAGTATGTGTCTGATTAAGCTTAAGGCTGCGGGCCAGCGCAGAAGGTGCGTAATTCAACTGGCTTATCGCCGTGGTCACTTTTTCACGAACCGCTTCACTAACGAAACGGTTGTTATTGATCACGTGAGATACGGTGGAAGTTGAAACGCCCGCCAGGCGGGCGACATCTTTCATTGTTGCCACATCTACTCCTGCTGCTGCAAGAAGCTGTCTATCTCTTCACGCCATGGAACGGAGGGTTGCGCACCACGGCGCGTCACGGCAATGGCTGCCGCTGCATGGGCAAAACGTACTGCTTCTGCCATCGGCCGCTGCTCAAGCAGCGCAGTGATCAGCGCACCATTGAAGGTGTCGCCCGCAGCAATAGTATCAACCGCTTCCACACGGAAACCGGGAATACGCTGGCCCCTGCCCTGCTCACTTAGCCATACGCCACGGCTACCAAGGGTAATCAGTACGGTGCCGATCCCTTTCTTATGCAACACTTCCGCTGCACGCGCAGCGTCTTCATCACTGTTTACCGCCACGCCGGTCAGGATCTGCGCTTCGGTTTCATTCGGGGTAATCATATCTACCAGCGATAACAGCTCATCAGAGAGTTCTGTCGCCGGAGCAGGGTTTAAAATCACCTGAGTGTGATGCTGATGTGCAATCTGCGCAGCCGCCAGTACGCTTTCCAGCGGCGACTCCAGCTGCATCAACAGCGCTGCGGCGTCCGCAATCACCTGCTGGTGTTTCTCTACGCGCGCGGGCGTCAGGGCTGCATTGGCGCCAGCGTGAATACCTATCGTATTCTCACCTTCACCATTAACAAAAATCAGTGCAACACCGGTCGAATCATCGGCCACCACTTCCACCGGGCTGACGTCAATACGATCTTTAGCCAGCTGCTGGCGAATGCGTTCGCCAATATCGTCTTCACCTACACAGGCGATAAATGCAATCTCTGCACCACTGCGTCCGGCGGCAACGGCCTGGTTTGCCCCTTTCCCTCCGAATGCGACCTGATACTGCTTCCCGATCACCGTTTCACCCGGACGCGGAAAATGCGTCAGATTGAGAATGTGATCTGCATTAATGCTGCCGAGGACAGCCAGTTTGCCAGTTTTCATCATAAGGGGATCGTCCAGATAAGTGCGCCACCCGAGGGTGGCGCGTGCCATGCTTTTCTTTGATTTATTTGGTGACCAGTTTCAGGTCAACCGGATTGATAGCCTGAACTTTCTGGCCCTTCAGCACTTTATCAGCCGTCTGAACGCCGATAACGCCGATCTGCTCTGGTAACTGAGCGACGGTTGCAGCCAGTTTGCCGCCTTCAACCGCTTTGATCCCATCCGGAGTTCCATCAAAGCCTACTACCAGGACATCAGATTTACCCGCAGTTTGTAATGCACGCAGGGCACCCAGCGCCATTTCGTCGTTCTGGGCAAATACAGCCTGCACATCCGGGTGAGCGGTCAGCAGGTTTTGCATCACGTTCAGGCCCTTGGTGCGGTCAAAGTCAGCCGGCTGGCTGGCAAGGATATTGAATTTGTGTGCATCGGCAGCCTGCTTGAAGCCTTCACCACGTTCACGTGCCGCGGAAGTCCCGGCAATGCCCTGAAGCTCAATGATTTTTGCGTTATCGCCGATTTTCTTAGCGATAAAGTCACCGGCCATTTTGCCACCGAAACGGTTATCAGAAGCCACATGACTCACCACGGTGCCCTGTGCCGCAACACGGTCAAGGGTGATCACAGGAATCTTGGCCTGGTTAGCCATTTTCACCGCGTTGCCTACCGCATCAGAATCCGTTGGGTTAATCAGCACCAGTTTGGTACCGCGTACGGTCAGATCCTGCACGTTAGCCAGTTCTTTCGCCGGGTTGTTCTGGGAGTCGAGCACCACCAGGTTGTAGCCCAGTTTATCCGCCTCTTTCTGCGCTCCATCTTTCAGCGACACGAAGAACGGGTTATTCAGGGTAGATACCACCAGCGCAATGGTATCTTTTGCCATTGCGTTTGCGCTCAGAGTGGCGCTTAACAGTACGGCCAGTGCAGTCAGTTTTTTCATCTTCATCTTTATATCCTGTGAGGGTATACCCAAAATTATTGGAGCCGTAGCTACAAGAATGATGGGTAAAGAGTTTTATTTACTGCTTTTGTTATCTACCAGCACCGCCAGCAAAATCACCACAGCTTTGACGATCATTTGGTAGTAAGAGGAAACACCGAGCAGGTTCAGCCCGTTATTCAGGAAGCCTAAGATTAGCGCACCAATCAACGTGCCCATAATCCGGCCTTTACCGCCAGCGAGGCTGGTTCCGCCCAGTACCACTGCTGCAATCGCATCCAGCTCATAGCCGGTACCGGCCGTCGGCTGCGCCGAAGAGAGACGAGCAACTTCGATGGTACCAGCCAGTGCCGCCAGCATGCCGCACAGTGCATAAACGATAATTTTCACACGGTTAACGCTGATGCCTGACAGACGGGTTGCCGCTTCGTTACCGCCCAGCGCATAGATATAACGACCAAGGCGCGTGTGATGCAGCATGTACCAGGCGGCGAGGAACACCACGCCCATCAGCCAGACCGGCGTTGGAACCCCCAGCGGGCGACCGATACCGAACCAGCCAAACAGGTCGGCATTGTCACTGAATCCGGTGTTTACCGGGCTGCCGTTGGTGTACACCATTGTCACCCCGCGCAGCAGCAGCATCATCACCAGCGTGGCAATAAATGCCTGCACTTTACCTTTAGCGACTATGGAACCGGTAATTGCCCCAATAAAGGCACCCAGCGCCAGCGAAGCAGCCACTGCCACCAGCGCGTTAACTTCCAGCCCGACAATCGAGGCGGCCACCGCCCCGGTCAGGGCCAGCAGCGAACCAACGGACAGGTCGATACCAGAGGTGAGGATCACCAATGTCATGCCCACCGCCATAATCGCGTTGACTGACGTCTGTTGCAGAATGTTAAACAGGTTGGCCACGGTGAAAAAATTCGGGCTCAAGCTGGAAACGATGGCAATCAGCACTACCAGCGCAATCAGCGATTTCTGCTCAAGCAGCCATGCCTTACTGATCAGGCGACGTGAAGGGATTGTTTGCGTACTCATAGTTATGCCAGCTCCGCGCTGTATTGTTTACCTACTGCCGCCGCCATCAAAATTTCCTGCGAGGCTTGCTCAATCGGGAAGTCACCATTCAGGCGGCCTTCGTGCATCACCAGCACGCGGTCGCTCATACCCAGTACTTCCGGCATTTCGGAGGAGACGAGAATGATGCTCAACCCTTCCTGTTTAAACTGGTTAATCAGCTGATAAATCTCTTTTTTCGCCCCCACGTCAACGCCACGGGTTGGCTCATCGAGGATCAGCACTTTCGGCCTGGTCATCAGCCCACGTGCTATCGCCACTTTTTGCTGATTCCCACCAGAAAGCAGCCCAATGGGTTGGTTCATGGACGGTGTTTTCACGTTAAACAACTTAATAAAGTCACCAACTGCCAGCTGCTCTTCCGCATGTTTCAGGCGGCCTGCACCGTAACTAAAATAGTTAAGTGCCGTCAGGGACATGTTCTCTTTCACCGACATGCCCAGCACCAGCCCGTCGCGTTTACGGTCTTCCGAGATATAGACGATGCCGTTAGCCAGCCCCTCTTCCGGGGTACGGGAAACGATAGGTTTACCATCCAGCGTAACGTTACCCGCGCTGCGCGACAGAGCGCCATACAGCACTTTCATCAGTTCGGTACGGCCTGCGCCCATCAGCCCGGCCACACCCAAAATTTCACCCTTACGCAGGGTAAAACTCACGTCCTCAACGCCGGAACCGCTGAGATGCTCAACTTTCAGTCGCACCTCGCCCGGTGCTTTATCCAGGCGCGGATACTGCTCTTCCAGCTTGCGGCCCACCATCATTTCAATCAGCGACTCTTCCGTCAGCGTGGCCACTTCACGTTCTGCGATAAACTGGCCGTCGCGGAAAATGGTGACATCGTCGCAGACCTCGAAAATCTCTTTCATGCGATGAGAGATGTAAACAATGCCGCAGCCCTGCGCCTTAAGCTCGTTGATAACCCGGAACAGTGAAGCTGTTTCGGTATCTGTCAGCGCATCCGTCGGTTCGTCCATCACGATCACTTTGGATTCAAAGCTCAGTACTTTGGCAATCTCCACCATCTGCTGGTCGCCGATCGACAGATCCCCCACCAGCTTATGACTACTGAAGCGCAGATTAAGACGTTTCAGCAGCGTATCAGCTTCGGCATACATCTTTTTCCACTGGATACGGCCAAAGCGGTTAACAAATTCACGTCCGAGAAAGATGTTTTCAGCAATGCTCAACTGAGGGATCAGGTTAAGTTCCTGGTGAATAATGCCGATACCCGCTTCCTGAGACTCTTTTGGCCCGCTGAACGTGGTTTCCTGACCCAGCCATGAAAAAGTACCCGCATCACGGGCATAAATCCCGGTCAGTACTTTCATCATGGTCGATTTACCCGCGCCATTCTCACCTACCAGCGCCATCACACGGCCAGGGTAGACGGAGAGTGCCGCACCCGATAGCGCTTTAACGCCCGGGAAGGCCTTATCGATGCCTTTTAATTGCAGTAAAGGTTGCATAACAGCCTCAGAAGGTCACGCCAGCGGTCAGGATGACATTCGCATACGGAGAACACTCCCCGCTGCGAATGACGGCATGACTACGCTGAGTTTGTTGTTTGAACTGTTCGTGACTGACATAACGAATGTCAATGGTATTACCCTGGTGTTGTTGCAGTAAGTCGAGCAGAGCGAGCAGGTCACTAAGAAGCTGCGGATTGTGCTGCTTAATCTCTTCCGCAATGATGGCACTCTCAACCTGCATCTCGCTGGTGACCGCCCTGGCGACCTGTAAAAACGTCGGAATTCCATGGGTGATAGCCAGATCGATGCGCTGCGGCCCCTGTGGAATTGGCAGCCCGGCATCACCAATGACAATGCTGTCGGTATGGCCGAGACGTGCAATCACGGATGAGATATCAGAATTCAGTAAGGTGCCTTTTTTCATTATTCACTCCAGAGCGAAACGTTTCGCTGATTGGCAGTGTAAGAAATGGCCGGGGGAACACAATCACCATGTGCTGAAAATGTGATCGCCATCGAAACGTTTCGCTGACGCTGGGGGAGGATTTGTTTTAAGGCTGAAAATGGCCCTTTTATGTTACCGGTAAAGGGCCAGGAAGGAATTAATTAAAGACCATACCACCGTCGATTAACAGTGACTGCCCGGTCATATAGTCTGAGTCTGGCCCGGCCAGGAAGGCGACGCAGGCAGCGACATCTTCAGGCTCAGACAGGCGGCCCAGCGTGATATTTTTCGCAAACTCTGCGGTACCGTAGCCCAGTGGTTTACCTGCCGCTTCTGAAACCTGGCGATCGATCTCTTCCCACATCGGGGTTTTCACGATACCGGGGCAATAGCCGTTAACAGTGATCCCAAGGTGAGCGAGGTCACGGGCTGCGGTCTGCGTCAGCCCGCGCACGGCAAACTTACTCGAACTGTACACAGCCAGTTCAGGATTACCGACATGTCCGGCCTGGGATGACGCATTAATAATTTTGCCGCCGTGCCCTTCAGCCTTAAAGGCTTTAATTGCCGCCTGCATGCCCCAGATCACCCCTTTAACATTCACACCGTAGACTTTATCGACGATTTCGGGGGTGATCTCTTCAATCAGAGTGGTCGGTGCCACACCAGCGTTATTAACGATGACATCAAAACCGCCCAGTGCAGTACGTGCTTTTTCAACCGCGGCAAAAAATTGCTCACGATTAGAGACATCTACCGTTACAGCCACCGCTTTACGGCCGGTATGAGCGATCTCATCAGCGACCTTGCGAGCGGTCTCTTGATTAAAATCGGCAACGGCTACCGCGAAGCCATCTTTTGCCAGGCGCAGGGCTATTGCTCTGCCTATCCCCTGGCCGGCACCAGTCACCAGGGCTACTTTATTTTTCATATTCTTCACTCCTTGTCGTTGACGGAATTACCACGTTCACAAGATCTGACTGAGATGCAGCTGACCCATCAGCAGATGGTTGTCGGCGTAATCAACCGGTATCGCCACTACCGCCGGCCCCTGCACATCCATCGCTTTACGCAGCGTCGGTTCCAGCATCCCGGCACTTTCCACAGCAAATCCGGCAGCGCCAAAGGACTCCGCGTAAGCTTTAAAATCAATCGGACCGAATTTCACCCCGGAAACCCGGTTATATTTCTTCTCTTCCTGCATCGCTACCATGTTGTAGCACTCATCAACCCAGATGATATGCAGCAGGTTAGCCCCCAGACGCACCGCAGTTTCCAGCTCCATACTTGATTGCAGAAAACCACCGTCGCCGGAAACAGACACCACTTTGCGTGACGGATCCACCAGCCAGGCACCGATGGCCCAGGGCAACGCAACACCCATGGTTTGCTGGCCGTTAGAGATCATGATCTGACGCGCCCGGAAGCTGTAAAGGTAACGGGCGATCCATATATGGAAACTCCCCATATCAACCGTCAGCGTAACGTCACTATTAATAATGTCCTGCATCGCACGTACGATCCGTAACGGATGCAGGGCGAATTGATTCAGCTGGTGACCGCGCAACGCCAGCAGTTCGCGCTGCTGTTGACGATCCTGCAAAATCGCTGCCGACTGGGAACTGAGAATAAGCGGCGCGGTAATACGTGCGGTCAGTTTGTCCAGAGTGGCGGCGATATCACCCACCAGTTCGGCATCGGGCTGATAGCAGTTATCGGTATCGGCAGGCAACACATCAATATGTACCAGCGTTGCCTTACCGCTGTTCCACATTGCAGGCTCGTATTCCACCGGGCTGTAGCCGATGGTAATAATCAGATCGGCCTCACGCAGAAGCCTGTCGCCAGCCTGATTGTTAAACAAACCCACTCGCCCTGCGAAACGAGAAAAATGCTCCTGACGCACCGCGCCTGCCGCCTGGTAGGTACTGGTTACCGGAATATGGCTACGCTCCAGCAGCCGATGCAGTGCATCACTGTTAGCAGGCTGGCTGGCCATCAGGCCCAGCAACAGCACCGGGTTTTTTGCCTGCGCGATTTGTTGCGCTACGGCATCAATTGCAGCGTCCGGCGCCGCCCCCAGCAACAGCTGACCGCTGCTGCTCAACAGATGCCCGCGAGCGGGTTCGTTAATAATGTCCTGTGGCAGGCTGACAAAAGCTCCGCCGGGGCGTCCCTGCTCCGCAGTACGAAAGGCATTCGATATCACTTCAGCAATAGCATCTGAAGAACTTATCTCTACCGCATATTTACTGACCGGACGAAACATCGCTACGGTATCCATGCTCTGATGCACCTGTTTCGCACTATCAGCACGTTTTACCGCTCCGCCCAGCGCCACCACGGGATCGCCCTCGGTAGTCGCAGTCGCCATACCGGTGATCAGGTTTGAACATCCCGGTCCTGAGGTGACCAGCGCAACCCCGGCCTTTCCGGTCAGCCTGCCCACCGCAGCCGCCATAAATGCCGCGTTCGCCTCATGACGCACGGCTATCGTCTGCACGGAAGTATCGAGTAATGAGTCAAACACCTTGTCGATTTTGGCACCGGGAATGCCAAAGACATGTTTTACGCCCTGCTCTTCCAGCTGTGCTACAACCAGGTCGGCACCATGTGCCCACTGTTGAATCTCAGTTTTGTTCTTCATTTTTCTTCCTCGTTTCAGCTTTCAACAGAGCGAATGGCGGAGTCCAGATTTTCCGGGCTGAGATTCGCCCGCAGGAAATCACTGTCACCGGGCAGGTCAATCACCAGTTTGCTGATCTCACCAAAAGTCAGCGTGCCGTGATCAAGCTGATAGTCCAGAAGATGACCGCCACCCTGGCGATCGTCGGTAATAAAGTGTTCGTGATAGCCCGCCACATTGATGCCCTGCATATACTGCGGCGTACGGAAACCAATCAGCACGCCCTCGCGCTGTTCAAAATGGAAAGTGGGCTGCTTACCGAGCACTTCCGGCATCGATTTATACGGACGGTGCTGGCAGGGTACGGTGCGGGTTTCCGCACGGCTGAACAGGCCATCGAGGCGCAGTGCACAGAACTGGTTATCAGAACTAACCTGCTGATCAATCACCTGATGCACACCAGCGCGGTCAACCGGGCCGGTGAAATGGTGCTGATACTGCGGACGGAAGAAGGTCATCACTGCAAACGGTGATTTTTGCTCCTGGCTGGCGGCACGAGCGCTGCCATCTGAACGTAGCTGGTACACTTCGCGGTTAAAAGCGATTAACTCGCCATCTAACTGATTGAACGTGCCCAGGCCAAAATCGCCGTTCTTCAGCAGATCTGCCACGGTGGTACTACCGTCATAGACACCACTTAGCAGTGCACTCATCAGGGAGGTCTGATAGATTACGCTTTCTGGCCTTTCCCTCTGTATCCCTTTGACCGTAGTAGTCAGCTGTTCCGTACATGAACAATCAGTTACAGAATATGTCATTGCCATCTTCCCCGTTAAACTGTTAAGAAGTATTGAATCAATGTTGACTCGATTCAGTTCGGGATTCCAATATAGAACACTCCCCACTTTGAGACGTTTTCGATATGGAACTGCGGTATCTACGTTATTTCGTTGCGGTTGCTGAGACGAAGCACTTCACCCGGGCGGCAGAAATGCTTGGCATTTCACAGCCTCCGCTGAGTCAGCAAATCAAAAAACTGGAAGAAGAGATCGGCACCCCGCTGTTGAAAAGACTGACGCGCGGAGTGGAACTGACGGATGCCGGGGAAGCGTTTTATCAGGATGCCTGTCAGATCCTGGCGCTTACCGGCCATGCGCTGGAGAAAGCGAAAGGGATAGCCCGCGGCATCAGTGGAAAACTGTCGATTGGCATCGCCAGCTCTACTGCCTTTCATCCGCAGATATTCCGGCTGCTGCGCAGTTTCCAGGATCGTTTCCCGGATATTATCTTACTGCCGCAAGAAGAGAGCATGGCTTCGCTGATGCATGATTTGCAGGAGGGGTTACTGGATGCCGCCTTTGTGCGTCTGCCCTGTGAGAGCAGTAAGGCATTTAATCTGAAAGCTATCTCAAGTGAGAAAATGGCGCTGGTGCTACCCGCCGGACACCGGCTTGGTAACACTCCCTGCCTGTCGCTGGCACAGCTGCGTGAAGAACCGCTGATTCTGTTTCCGCGTGAGGTTGCTCCCAGCCTGTATGAACTGATTATCAGCGCCTGTCTGCGCGCTGGTTTTCAGCCGGATGATGTACAGCAGTCGCCGCAAATTTCATCAAGCATCAGTATGGTTGCTGCGGGATTTGGCATCACCGTGGTGCCAGACTCACTGCGCTGTATTAGTCTGCCCGGCGTCAGCTTCCATCAGATTGAGGATGCTGCGCTGGGCAGTGATATCGCGCTGGCCTGGCGGCGCTGGGATCGCTCCCCCGCCGTCCATCACCTGGTCATGATGCTGACCGACGATTAGCCGCCGATTTTACGCACGTGTTTAACGTCCAGCTCCAGCGAGTTGAAGTCTTTATCCAGCTTGCCCTGAAGCTCAACCTGGTCTTTTGGACCAATAGTCTGGCCATCCCAGCGCTTATCGTCGATTTCGACCGTCATGGTGCCGGTGGCATCGCGGAACAGGTACTCTTCATCGCCAATACGCTTTTCAATATGGCCACGCATTGTCACCCAGGCATCGTCCCTCATATCCTGCGCCTGTTTTACCGTGGCAACGGTACCGTTCGGGCCGCTAAAGCCGCCTCTCTGCATCTGAGTTGTGGGAGCATTCGGGTCTACAAAACCACCGCTCTGGGCTGCCAGCACCGGCATTGACATCAGGGTGGTGATTGCCAGTAAAGCTGCTGTTTTTTTCATCATTTTCATTTTCACTTTTCCTTATGCAGTTGAGCAGTCAAACCTGCCCGGTAACCTCTTTACGGAAAGCATTACAACAAACAGATCTTAACAGGATCTTAAGAACTCTTTCATCGTAACTTTATTGTTTTAAATTGACGAAAAGTGGCGAAAATCGTCGATCGTTACTGTACAAGCCGCCGTGTGATTGAGTATATACGTGGTTAACAGCAAAGGATAAATCATGCGAATTCTATTAATCGAAGATGACCGCCTGATTGGCGATGGCATTAAAGCCGGATTAACCAAACTGGGTTTTAGCGTCGACTGGTTCACCCAGGGTAATGAGGGGCTGCGGGCATTGAGTTCTGCACCTTATGATGCGGTTGTGCTGGATCTCAGCCTGCCGGAAATTGACGGGCTGGAGATATTACGCCAGTGGCGACAGCAGGGACGCGATGAGCCGGTACTGATCTTGACGGCGCGCGATGCGCTGGAACAACGCGTCAGCGGGCTACAGCAGGGGGCTGATGATTACCTGTGCAAACCCTTTGCCCTTAGCGAGGTGGCGGCGCGGTTACAGGCACTTATCCGCCGCCGTCACGGTCAGCTTCAGCCAACGCTGCAACACGGCAACCTGGTGATGGAGCCGGGTTCCCATACCGTCACGCTGAACGGCGCACCGCTGATATTAACGGCGCGGGAACTGGCGCTGCTGGAGCTGTTTCTGCTTAATGCCGGACGGGTTCTGACCCGCTCACAGCTGGAAGAGAAACTCTACGGCTGGGATGACGATGTTTCCAGCAATGCCGTGGAGGTGCATATCCACCACCTGCGTAAAAAACTGGGCAGCGACTTTATACGCACTATTCATGGCGTGGGCTATACGCTGGGAGCCGCACCATGATGCTGCAAAGCCTGCGCCTGCGCCTGATGCTGGGTTTTTTATTACTGAGCCTGCTGTGCTGGGGTGCAGCGGCCATCGGTGCCTGGTGGCAAACCCGCCACAATATCAACCAGCTGTTTGATACTCAGCAAATGCTGTTCGCTAAACGGCTGACCACTCTGAACCCGGAACAGGGCGATCAGCAAACCCTGACGCTGCCGAAAACTAAAAAAATGCTGCGTCACAACCGTGGCAATCAGGATGATGATGCCCTGGCCTTTGCCATATTTCGCCGTGACGGCCAGATGTTGATGAACGATGGTGATAATGGCCGGGATTTTATTTTTGACTATCAGCGGGATGGTTTTGTTGATGGTCGTCTGCGCGGTGATGATGATCGCTGGCGCATGGTGTGGCTGCGTACGCCGGACGATCGCTATGTGGTGGTAGTCGGACAGGAGTGGGAATATCGCGATGATATGACCCGCGATCTGGTTAAGACCAACCTGATGCCGTGGCTGGTGGCACTGCCTGTAATGCTGCTGTTGATGCTGTGGCTGGTTACCCGTGAACTGGCACCGTTAAAACAGATCGCCCGGCAGCTACGACAGCGCGCACCGGATGACCTCACCCCCCTTACCGCCCGCCGCGTTCCGCAGGAGGTGCGTCCGCTGCTTACCGAGCTGAATCTGCTGTTTCACCGCATCGGTGAGATGCTGATACGCGAACGTCGCTTTACCTCGGATGCTGCACACGAACTACGCAGCCCGCTGGCGGCGTTAAAAGTACAAACGGAGGTTGCCCAACTGGCCCATGACGATGCCGCAGTTCGCCACCACGCACTGACCAGTCTGGATGCAGGGATCGACCGGGCCACCCGGCTGGTGGATCAGCTGCTCACGCTGTCGCGTCTTGATGCCGGTGAGGATCTGGAAACACAGAGCGTGCAGTGGCAGCAGATCGCGCAAAATGCGGTTGTCGAACACTATGCAGCAGCGCAGGCGGCAAAGGTGGAACTGGCGCTGGATGCCTCCGATACCCCCATAATCCGGCAGGGTCATCCGCTGCTGCTGGCTCTGCTGGTTCGCAATCTGCTGGATAACGCCATTCGCTACAGTCCGCCAGGCACCCGGGTTTGGCTGAAACTGACGTCCGACGCTTTACAGGTGCTGGACAGCGGGCCGGGTGTCAGCCCGGAAGCGCTGGCACGGATAGGAGAGCGTTTCTACCGCCCGCCGGGACAACAGCAGTCCGGCAGCGGATTAGGCTTGTCGATCGTTCATCATATTGCCCGTCTGCACGGTATGACGGTAACGATGAACAATCGTCAGGAAGGCGGGCTTGCGGTGACGGTCAACTTACGTGGATAATCCGGGCGAGGCATGCCTCGCCCCTACGTGATTTCGTAGGGGTCGGGCATGCCCGACCCTGTCAAATCTCGACCTGAGTACCCAGCTCAATCACACGGTTAGGCGGAATTTTAAACTGATCGGGCGCCCGCAGTGCATTACGCTGCAATGCCAGGAACAGCTTACCGCGCAGTCGCAGATACCACGGACGTTTGCCGATAATCAGCGACTCATGGGACATAAAGAACGAAGTTTCCATCATGCGGCAGTTCAACCCTTCCAGACCGCAGCGGTGGAAAATTTCCTCCACGTTTGGCGTTTCACGCCAGCCGTAGCTGGCCACCACGCGCCAGAAGGTGGGCGAAAGCTGCTCGATGGTCACACGCTTCACGTTATGTACATAAGGCGCATCTTCGGTGCGCAGCGTCAGCAGCACCACGCGTTCATGCAGCACCTTGTTGTGCTTCAGGTTATGCAGCATGGCAAACGGGATCACGTTCAGGGCGCGGGACATATAAACCGCCGTACCCGGCACGCGTACCGGTGGGGATTTCTCCAGTGAGGCAATCATCGCCTCCAGCGAGTTACCGTGCTCATGCATCCGGCGCAGCAGACGGAAACGCTCGCTTTTCCAGGTCGTCATCACCACAAACATTATCAGCGCCAGCGACAGCGGCAGCCAGCCTCCGGCAAACACTTTCACCAGGTTCGCTGAGAACAGGGAGACATCAATACAGAGCATACCCACCAGCAGCGTGATAACCAGATAACGGTTCCAGTGCCAGTTTTTAATCGCCACGATGCTGCACAGAATAGCGGTCAGTACCATCGTACCGGTCACCGCGATGCCATAAGCCGCAGCCAGATTACTCGAATGCTCAAAGCCAACAATCACTATTACCACCGCCACAAACAGCATCCAGTTAATCACCGGGATGTAGATCTGACCTGACTCCTCTTCCGAGGTGTAAACAATGCGCATTGGTGGCAAATAGCCGAGACGAACAGCCTGGCGCGTCAGGGAGAAGACACCTGAAATCACCGCCTGCGAAGCGATAACTGTTGCCAGCGTTGCCAGAATCAACATCGGGATCAGAGCCCAGTCAGGGGCTAACAGGAAGAAGGGGTTTTTGATTGCTTCCGGATTTTTCAGCAGCAGCGCGCCCTGACCAAAATAGTTCAGCACCAGCGACGGCAGCACCACAATAAACCAGGCAAGGCGAATCGGGTATTTTCCAAAGTGGCCCATATCTGCATACAACGCCTCAACGCCGGTAATCGCCAGAACCACAGCGCCCAATGCAAAGAAGGAGACCATTTTGTACTCGACGAAGAAATGCACCGCCCAGTAAGGATTCATCGCGTGCAGCACGTCAGGATTGCTGATAATACCGCGCGCGCCCAGTACCGCCAGAACTAAAAACCACAGCAGCATTACCGGAGCAAACAGTTTGCCAACCATTCCGGTACCGTGTTTCTGAATCACAAACAGCAGTGTCAGTACGCCGATCGCCAGCGGAACGATATAACGGTCAAGGTTCGGCGCGGCGATCTCCAGGCCCTCAATGGCCGATAGCACCGATACCGCCGGGGTGATGACCACTTCACCGTAGAAGAAACTGCCACCTATCAGGCCCATAATCACCAGCACAGCGGTGGAGCGCGCGCCGGTATTGCGGCCCGCCAGTGACATCAGCGTCAATATCCCGCCTTCACCGGCATTGTCGGCACGCATCACATAACTGATATATTTCAGCGATACAGTGAGCAACAGCAGCCAAAAAATCAGCGACAAAAATCCAAATACTGCATCGCGTTCAACGCCAAAACCAAACTGCCCCGAAAGGCATTCACGCAAGGTATACAGCGGGCTGGTACCTATATCACCATAAACCACGCCAATCGCTGCCAGCGTAACGGCCCCCAGGGACTGCTTCTTTTCAGAACTCATAGACTTGTCTTTTGTTGCGGTGGACTGACGCGGGATTGCGCACGACTCAGCTGCTCGTCAAAACGCGCACAGTATGCATGATTAAGCATGAATGCCTATCCTTAATTACTGGTTAAATGACAACATCAATGGTCAGTGTCACCCTTTGATAATAAAAAAGCTGACTGCTATCAACTCTTTCAAGCATCATAGCCAGTAGTGTTTGCGCTCGCCAGCTACCCAGCAGGCCTGACCGTAGAAAAAGGATGGATGTTTGATTATGGCCCACTCTCAATTACTGGCGGAACGCATCGCCCGCCTCAGCAATGCATTAGAGAAAGGACTTTACGAGCGCCATCATGCGATTCGCCTGTGCCTGCTCGCCGCCCTGTGCGGTGAAAGTGTCTTTTTACTCGGCCCGCCGGGCATTGCCAAAAGCCTGATCGCCCGACGACTCAAGTTTGCTTTCCAGCACTCCCGCGCCTTTGAATACCTGATGACGCGTTTCTCTACCCCGGAAGAGGTCTTCGGCCCTCTCTCTATTCAGGCCTTAAAAGACGAAGGGCGCTACCAGCGTCTGACAAAAGGCTACCTGCCTGACGCGGAGATCGTGTTTCTCGACGAAATCTGGAAAGCCGGGCCAGCTATTCTGAATACCCTGCTGACTGCGATAAATGAACGCCGTTTTCGTAACGGCGACAGCGAAGACAAAATTCCCATGCGCCTGCTGGTAACCGCTTCGAATGAGCTGCCGGAAGCCGACAGCGGGCTGGAAGCGCTCTACGACCGTATGCTAATCCGCCTGTGGCTGGACAACGTGCATGAAAAACAGAACTTCCGCAGTCTGCTGACCCACCAGCAGGACGAAAATCAAAATCCGGTTTCCGATTCACTCTGCATCACCGATGAAGAGTACCTGGAATGGCAGCAGGGTATCAGTAAAGTCAGCCTGCCCGATGATGTATTTGAGCTGATTTTCCAGCTACGCCAGCAGCTGGAGAATCAACCAGATGCGCCTTATATCTCCGATCGCCGCTGGAAAAAAGCCATTCATCTGTTGCAGGCCAGCGCGTTCTACAGCGGGCGTAACTCCATTGCTCCTGTTGATCTGATCCTGTTGAAAGATTGCCTGTGGCACGATGTTGCATCAATGAAGATGCTGGATCGCGAACTTGATAATCTGATCACCCAGCATGCCTGGCAGCAGCAGCCGATGCTGTTTAAATTGCAGCAAATTAACGCGCGCCGGCTGGCGCTTCAGCAGCAGGAGAGCGTTGAACAGGCGATTCGCCTGGAGAAACACGGTGGTATGTTCAGCCGCAAACCGCACTTTGAACTACCGGAAACACTGGCAGCCGATGCATTGACGTTGATGCTACAAAAACCCCTTACCCTGCACGATATGCAGGTTACCCATATCATTCTGGCCCGGGAAGCCTTGCATCACTGGCTGCAAAAAGGCGGCGAAGTGCGGGGCAAACTCAACGGCATAGGTTTTGCACAGACGCTGGATTTACACGTAGACAACCACGACTGCCTGACGCTACGGGATGTCAGCCTGCAACCCAGCCGTCTGATGCTGCCGGGTAAACTGCAGAAAGGGCTGCCGGAAGAGATTTCGCTGGCGCTGGATGAGCTTGATACCCAGCTACGTGCACAGCGTACGCTGTTCAGCCAGCATCACCGCTGCCTGTTTATCAGCGATGACTGGCTGGCACGCGTGGAAGATAGCCTGCAACAGGTGGCGGAACAGCTCAAGCGAGCACGTCAGTGATCTCACTTGATACGCTAAGTATGTTCCTGGCGGTCAGTGAAAATGAGCTGATTGAAGAACTGGTTATCACGTTGCTGGCATCACCGCAGCTGGCTCTTTTTTTTGAAAAGTTTCCGCGCATGAAAAATGCCCTGACGCGCGATCTTCCTGGCTGGAAGGCCGGGATTTTGCAGCAGCTAAAATCAACTCCGGTGCCGGAGGATCTGGCGGCAGAGTTCAGCCGCTTCCAGCAAAGCCAGACGCTGAGTCAGCATGATTTCAGCGCTCAGTTAGCGGAATTACTGACATGGCTGGAGCAGCACCACTCGCCGTTCGCTGAACAAGCGCGCAATCTGGTCGCCCATAACGATGCACTCGCGCTCACCAACGCTCAACAGACTCTTTTTTTACAGCGATGGCGGCTAAGTCTGACGCTGCAAACCCTCACTCTTAATCAGCAGTTGCTCGATCAGGAGCGCGACAAACTTTTGGCCGAGCTGCAACAGCGCCTGGCCATGAGCGGTCAGCTTGCACCGGTACTGGCCGATAACGATGAAGCCGCCGCTGGCAGACTGTGGGATCTGACGCGCAGCTCAATACAGCGCGGCGACTATCAGCTGATTGTTCAGTACGGTGATTTTCTTGCCAGCCAGCCGGAACTGCTGAAACTGGCGGAACAGCTTGGCCGCAGCCGCGAAGCCAAAGCGGTGTTATCAGACGATGCTCCGCCGGAAACCTTCCACCAGCTGGTGCGCGAACCGGAAAGCGTGCCGGAAGAGGTGAACGGACTGCATCAAAGTGACGATATTCTGCGCCTGCTGCCACCGGAACTGGCGACGCTGGGCATCAGCGAACTGGAGATGGAGTTTTATCGGCGGCTGGTGGAAAAACGGCTGCTTACCTACCGACTGCAGGGGGAAAACTGGCGCGATAAAGTCACTCTGCGCCCGGTAACCCATCAGCATCATGATGAACAACCGCGCGGCCCGTTTATCATCTGTGTGGATACCTCTGGCTCAATGGGCGGCTTCAACGAGCGCTGTGCTAAAGCCTTCTGCCTCGCCCTGCTTAAAGTAGCGCTGACAAATAACCGCCGCTGCTACATTATGCTGTTTGCCCATGAAGTGGTGGGCTATGAACTGACCGCCGGAGACGGTATCAGCCAGGCGATCCGTTTTCTCAGCCAGCGTTTTCGCGGGGGCACCGATCTTGCCGCCTGCCTTGACGCGGTATTGCTGAAGCTTTCCGGCCCGCAGTGGCAGGATGCTGACGCCGTAATTATTTCAGATTTTATCGCCCAGCGCCTGCCTGACGCGCTAATCAAACGCGTACGCAACCATCAAAGTCAGCAGCTACAGCGTTTTCATGCCGTTGCCATGTCCGATCATGGAAAACCCGGAATTATGCGTATCTTTGACCATATCTGGCGTTTCGATACCGGGCTAAAAAGCCGCCTTCTGCGCCGCTGGAAACGCTGATGCCACGCCTTTACAATTAGTCAGCAAAGCTTATTTGCTATAGTGATGTACAGGCTTTAGCCATATGGCATGACGGGAGCATCACGTGACTTCGCAACAACACCAGACAGGATTACCTGCGCCAACTCATACGCTGCTGTTAAGCGGCAATAACCCTGAACAACATCGCCAGCAGCTACTCAGCTACTTCCGCCAGACGTGGGAGCTATATGAAAGCCTGTTTGACTGCCTGGCGGACGACAGGGCCTGGAACACCAAAGCGATATCGCTGCGCCATCCGTTAATCTTCTATTACGGTCACACCGCCACCTTCTATATCAATAAGCTGATGGCTGCGCGTCTGATCGACAGCCGCACTGACGATAAAATCGAAGCGATGATGGCGATAGGCGTCGATGAGATGAGCTGGGACGATCTCGATAACAGCCATTACGCCTGGCCCTCCGTTGCCGAACTGCGTGACTATCGCGGCAAAGTTCGCGCACAGGTTGAACAGCTTATCCGAAGCATGCCCCTGACGCTGCCCATTAGCTGGGACAGCCCGGCCTGGGTTGTGCTGATGGGCATTGAACATGAGCGTATCCATCTGGAGACCTCCAGCGTACTGATCCGTCAGCTGCCGCTGGCATGGGTAAAACCACAGCAGCACTGGCCGGTATGCCAGGAGGCGCGTCACGATCGCCTCACGGTGCCGCATAACAGCATGATTCAGGTAGCTGCCGGGCAGGTAATCCAGGGTAAAACCGATGATACCTACGGCTGGGATAATGAATACGGCAGCCGTACCAGCGATGTACAGGCCTTTGAAGCGAGTCAAATGCTGGTCAGCAATGCTGAATTCTTTGAATTTGTTGCTGCGGGAGGCTATCAGACCCGGCGCTGGTGGGATGATGAAGGCTGGGGCTGGCGTGAATTCGCCGCAGCCTCGCAGCCAACCTTCTGGGTGGGCAGCAGCAGGCGCCCCGAAGAGCTGAAACTGCGTCTGATGGCAGAAGAAGTAACCATGCCCTGGGACTGGCCAGCAGAAGTGAATCAGCTGGAAGCGGCGGCGTTCTGCCGCTGGAAAGCTGAAGTTACCGGGCAATCAGTGCAGCTTCCCGCTGAATGTGAATGGATGCTGCTGCGTGAACAGGTGGCGGGCGATCAGCCCGACTGGGAGGAAACGCCGGGCAATATTAACCTCGCCTGGTGGGCCTCCTCCTGCCCGGTGGATCGTTTTGCGCAGGGCGAATTTTACGATCTGATCGGCAACGTCTGGCAGTGGACCACCACGCCGATTGCGGGCTTTGAAGGTTTTCGCGTCCATCCTTTATATGATGACTTCTCTACCCCCACTTTTGATGGCAAACATACGCTAATCAAAGGCGGCAGCTGGATCTCTACCGGAAATGAGGCGCTGAAATCGGCACGCTACGCCTTCCGCCGCCATTTCTTCCAGCACGCCGGTTTCCGCTATGTGGTCTCCGATCATCAGGAAAGCACCGCTGCTAATCCGTATGAAACCGACAGCATGGTGTCGCAGTATCTCGACTTCCAGTACGGCCCGGAATATTTCGGCGTAGCTAACTATGCGAAAACGCTGGTTGAGATCGCCTGTGAGGTCACAGAACATCGCCAGAGGGCGCTGGATATAGGCTGTGCCACGGGCCGGGCCAGCTTTGAACTGGCGCGCCATTTTGAGCAGGTGGTGGGTATGGACTACTCTGCCCGCTTTATCGATGTGGCACTCCAACTCGCCAGCGGCGACGAGTTCCGCTATGTCACCCAGGAAGAGGGGGATCTGGTGGAATACCGTCAGATACGGCTGAAGGATATTGACCTCGGCCCTGAGCAGGCCAGCCGCATTCAGTTTATGCAGGGAGATGCCTGTAACCTGAAACCACAAACACAGCCGTACGACCTGGTGCTGGCCTCGAACCTGATTGACCGCCTGCGCCAGCCGCTGCGCTTCCTGCATGACATTACCCGCATGATCCGTCCTGGCGGTGTACTTATGCTCTCCTCTCCTTATACCTGGCTGGAGGAGTTCACGCCTAAGGAGAACTGGCTGGGTGGCATACGCGAAAACGGCGAAGCCCTTTCGACTTTGCAGGCATTACAGCGTCTGCTGGCTGATGATTTCGAGGAAATTTCCCCAGCGCAGGATGTGCAGTTTGTTATCAGGGAAACTGCACGCAAGTATCAGCATACCGTCGCACAGCTGACTCTGTGGCGTAAGCGTTAGTTAAATCTTTATTAGCGGGCACCTTGCGGTGTCCGCTGTCATATCCTCACTCTGATTGCCATTCCTTTCACGATCCCGCACATTAATACGCATTCAATTGAACAAATTTCAATTACGGAGTCATCATGCCCGAAACCATGCAGCCCGATAATCTCGATCGCGCCATTCTCAATGCGCTGATGGACAATGCCCGCACCGCCTATGCCGAGCTGGCCAAACAGTTTAACGTCAGCCCCGGCACCATCCATGTGCGCGTGGAGAAGATGAAACAGGCAGGCATAATTAAAGGAACGCGGGTAGAGATCGACCCCAAGATGCTGGGTTACGATGTCTGCTGCTTTATCGGCATTATCCTGAAAAGCGCCAAAGATTACCCTTCAGCCCTCGCCCGCCTCGAAGCGCTGGATGAAGTGGTGGAAGCGTATTACACCACCGGGCACTACAGTATCTTTATCAAAGTGATGTGCCGGTCGATCGATGCTCTGCAACAGGTACTGATCAACAAGATCCAGACCATTGATGAAATCCAATCCACCGAAACGCTGATCTCCTTGCAGAACCCGATTATGCGGACAATAACCCCTTAGCCCTGAGTTGAAATAATAAAATCGCTAACGTACTTATTCCTGCCGCTATCAGAGCTAAAAGCTATTTAAATTTTTGATACAGAAATCGGATGAAAAGGATTTTATTAATGGCTAACTTAATTTATGCATCCATTAAAGGAAAAAAACAGGGTTTGATTTCAGCAGGTTGTTCAACCTATGTCTCAACAGGTAACAGGTTCCAGGCAGGACATGAAGATCAGATCATGGTGCTCTCACTCGAAACTGAAATTAGCAGGTTACGGCATCTGGGATGACAGAGTTTATCAGCCCTGACCTGCCGGAGATATTCCGGCAGTTTTTTTATGGATAACTACATGCAGAGGGCATATTGAATGTAGAAAGACCACAGCCAGTAAGCACACAGCCCGATTAAAGCGATATTGGCCAGCCATGATTTAAATTTATATCTTGCCACCAGATAGAGAAAGGGGCTTATCATCATCAAAGTTATTGGCCCGGTAGTATCGCGTACATCATCACTGATAAATGCGCGTTGAAGTTCGCATATGTTTTTTATCTCAATCCCGTCAATATGTTCGAGATAATCTGGTAGCCCACCCATCCCAATCATTACCAGACAGAAAATATAATAATATGGAATAAGTGCTTTAATTAATGGTAGATACATTTTCACTCTCGCACCCCTGATATTTCCCTTATACTTATTTTTTTCTTCAGTATATCCCGACCGTAAGAGGAGTACTCATATTCGGGTTTACCTTCATGAACGGAAAGTGAATTTACAATATCCGTTCTGGCACGCTGAATACCGCGGTTGTAGCACGCAGCTGCCAAAATAAACTGTCTGTCGCACACCCTGTGCCGAAGGGATATAAAACCACACAATTACTAATGTCAATATTTAGCAGCTGAAGAAGAAGCTGGTGGATCTAGCTTGCTATCCGGTGCATAAATTTATCCACACACTCTGTTTTGACGATCATCATGCACCATGCGCCACCAGCAGTGCTGCCGCCAAAAGAATCTGATAAATAACCCTACTTATGCACAGGTAGATCACTTGATGATCACAGAGTACAATGCCCGCCATTATCATAAAGAGATCCCATCATGGCCGACATTACCTTAATCAGTGGCAGCACCTTAGGCAGCGCAGAATATGTAGCCGATCATCTTGCTGAGAAGCTGGAAGAGGCCGGGCATACCACCGAGGTTCTGCACGGGCCGGAGCTGGAAGAGCTGAAGCTGGAAGGTATCTGGATTGTGGTGAGTTCAACTCACGGAGCCGGAGAGCTGCCAGACAATATCCAGCCGCTGTTTGAAGCTATAAAGGAACAGCAGCCAGATCTGAGCAACCTGCGCTACGGAGCAGTGGGTCTTGGCAACCGTGAATACGATCTTTTCTGTGGCGCCATCGAGCAGTTCGATACCCTGCTGAGTTCTCTTGGAGCACAACGTATTGGCGATCGTCTGGATATCGATGTGCTGCAACATGAAATTCCCGAGGATCCTGCCGGTGTTTGGGTAGAAAGCTGGAAAGAACTGATCTGAATGACGGGGATCGGCCTGCGATCGAGGTGTCGATCCCACCAAAAAGAGCTTTTACGATCCGAAGTTTTGTAAATATTGCTCTTTTTTGTTTGTTTTTGAGGCGATCAACTGTGGATAACTATGCTCAATACCGTCTGATAACCGGTGTTTATCCCAAGAACAACTTGGTACCCTCCCGGAGCCTGTGCATAACATGCCATTTTGATCCCAGCTTATACGGATCAGGATCACCGATCATTAACAGCTAATGATCGTCACTAATGCTTTGATCGTTAACAGCAAAACAGGCTTATCCACAGAGATCGTCGATCCTAATAGAAGATCTAATAAAGAGATCTCTAAATAAAAAAGATCTTCTTTTTAATACACGAAGATCCCGGTGCTTTCGCCATCGTCTAAAGTTGAGTAGAATCCACGCCCTCAGCAACACTCTCTTAATTCGCACAAACCGCGAGGTGCAGTACCATGTTTTATCCAGATCCTTTTGACGTCATCGTGATTGGTGGTGGTCATGCGGGAACGGAAGCCGCGATGGCCGCTGCCCGTATGGGTCAACAAACCCTGTTATTAACCCATAACATCGACACACTGGGGCAGATGTCCTGCAACCCGGCAATCGGCGGTATCGGAAAAGGACATCTGGTTAAAGAAGTGGACGCACTGGGCGGGCTGATGGCGCATGCCATTGACCAGGCAGGCATTCAGTTTAGGATACTAAACGCCAGCAAAGGGCCAGCGGTACGGGCTACTCGTGCACAGGCCGATCGCGTACTCTATCGTCAGGCAGTTCGTACTGCACTGGAGAACCAGCCTAACCTGATGATCTTCCAACAGGCGGTTGAGGATCTGATTGTCGAAAACGATCGTGTCGTGGGTGCTGTCACCCAGATGGGCCTGAAGTTTCGTGCTAAAGCCGTTGTTCTGACCGTTGGTACCTTCCTCGATGGTAAAATCCACATCGGTATGGATAACTACAGCGGTGGCCGTGCCGGGGATCCTCCCTCCATCTCGTTATCACATCGTCTGCGTGAACTGCCTCTGCGTGTAGGCCGACTTAAAACCGGAACACCTCCACGTATCGATGCCAGAACCATTGATTTCAGCGTACTGGCACCACAGCACGGTGACACACCAATGCCGGTGTTCTCGTTTATGGGCAATGTCAGCCAGCATCCGCAACAGGTGCCGTGTTACATCACCTACACCAACGAGAAAACCCATGATGTGATCCGCAATAACCTCGATCGCAGTCCAATGTATGCGGGAGTGATTGAAGGGATAGGACCACGTTACTGCCCATCGATCGAAGACAAAGTAATGCGCTTTGCCGATCGTAATGCACACCAGATCTTCCTGGAACCGGAAGGACTGACCAGCAACGAGATCTACCCGAACGGCATCTCCACCAGCCTGCCGTTTGATGTTCAGATGCAGATCGTTCGTTCAATGCAGGGAATGGAAAATGCCAAAATTGTCCGCCCTGGCTATGCAATTGAGTACGATTTCTTCGATCCCCGCGATCTGAAACCTACGCTGGAAAGCAAATATATCAATGGCCTGTTCTTTGCGGGACAGATCAACGGCACCACCGGCTATGAAGAAGCTGCCGCGCAGGGTCTGCTGGCTGGACTGAATGCAGGGCGCCTCTCCGCTGAGAAAGAGTGCTGGGCACCGCGTCGCGATCAGGCCTACCTCGGCGTACTGGTTGACGATCTCTGCACTCTCGGCACCAAAGAGCCGTACCGCATGTTTACCTCCCGTGCGGAATATCGTCTGATGCTGCGTGAAGACAATGCCGATCTGCGCCTGACCGCTGCCGGTCGCGAGCTGGGTCTGGTGGATGATGCTCGCTGGGCACGCTTCAACGAGAAGCTGGAAAGCATTGAGCTTGAACGTCAGCGCCTGCGTGATATCTGGGTGCATCCAAAATCAGAGTGTGTCGCAGAGGTGAATACGCTGCTGAGTGCCGGGCTGACAAAAGAAGCCAGCGGTGAAGATCTGCTGCGCCGCCCGGAAATGACTTACCAGAACCTGATGACCCTGAGCAGCTTCGGCCCGGCCCTGGCCGATCCGCAGGCTGCTGAACAGGTTGAGATTCAGGTGAAATACGAAGGCTATATTGTCCGCCAGCAGGAAGAGATTGACCGCCAGCTGCGCAATGAGAGCACCCTGCTGCCAGTAGATCTGGATTATCGTCAGGTGAGCGGCCTCTCCAATGAAGTGATCGCGAAGCTCAACGATCACAAGCCAGGATCAATTGGTCAGGCGTCGCGCATTTCAGGTATTACACCGGCAGCCATCTCCATTTTACTTATTTATCTTAAAAAACAGGGCCTGCTGCGCAAAAGCGCCTGACCTGAAATACGGGGTGGGCATGCCCACCCCTACAGGACTTCTTCGTGATAAACAAACTCTCCGCACTGCTTGAAAGAGCCGGTATTTCCCTGTCCGATCAGCAGAAACAGCAGCTGGTCGGCTATGTCTCAATGCTGCATAAATGGAACAAGGCTTACAACCTCACCTCAGTGCGTGATCCTGAGCAGATGCTGGTACGCCATATTCTCGACAGCATCGTTGTGGAACCTCATCTGAAAGGAGAGCGTTTTATTGATGTTGGTACCGGGCCGGGGCTGCCGGGTATTCCACTGGCGATTGTCAGACCTCAGGCTCATTTCACACTGCTGGACAGCCTTGGCAAGCGTGTACGCTTTCTTAAGCAGGTGCAGCATGAGCTGAAGCTGGAGAATATCGCTCCGGTACAGAGCAGGGTAGAAGACTTCCCCGCCGAACCGCCTTTTGATGGCGTAATCAGCCGTGCATTTGCTTCACTGACGGATATGGTGGACTGGTGCCATCATCTGCCTGGTCAGCAGGGCCGCTTTTATGCTTTAAAAGGGGTAATGCCAGAGGATGAGATCGCGGTGTTACCTGTGGGCTTTACGGTAGAGAAAGTTATCCCACTGATTGTTCCGCAGCTTGAAGGCGAGCGCCATCTGGTGATTATTGCTCCGGCAGTATGATGCAGGAGCATCATAAAATAGCCTGCCAGCCTGTTTATCAGCACTGATTGGGTTTTTTAAGCTCAATTACTGCTCTTTTTAGCAAGTAAATCTGCTATTTCAGAGGTGATTACCCACTGAAATTATATGAATTTCTTGCTGTTCATGATGACGCACTTTAAGTATGGGTATCCAAAACGTGCTGATGTTAGGATGCCCCGTGGAAAATTTGCCTGGACGGAGCTGTTACCATCAGGTTAAATCAGCCGACGGAAATTATCTGAAAATGTCTGTTACATTTAACCATTACTTCACATTTGGTTATCAGTTCCGTCATATTATTGACGCTGTTTTAGGAAGATTATAGTCACATCCGAAAATATATTTTCCTAATAAGTTGGCGTGAGTAACTGCCTTAGAGATGTTAAATATTTGCTACGGATGTCAATAAGACCTTTTAATCGCGATAACCGGATGTTTTTACAAGTTATTATTGTATCTCTTTGATTTTAAGGCTTTTGTTCGATTTTTTCTACATGGAATCATTCATGGTTCTGGCAGGATGTTTAGTATTACATTGCTAATTTGTGATCTTACGCACGCTTTGTAAGCAATGATTGGCAGGCATTGCAGAAAAAACTTGATAAGCAGCAGTTGTGATTGGTTTTGGAAAATTGGTTTCTGGAAAGAAATTTAAATAATTGTTCACCTTTTCTCTACTTATCGATTGAAATCACAGGTGCGCCCCGTATAATTTGCACGGTTTTTGCTGCTTGACTCACAAGAGCAAAGGCAGTTTTATACGACACGCGACATACCCCTATTGGGGCAGGAGAGTTTCAGCGTCATGTCAGTGTCCCTTTACAGAGTTAAATTTGCCCGAACCATACTGATGTTGCAGTTGGTGACCTTTGTCTTAATCGGTGCGCTGTTTTCCTTAAAAGATCTGACCTGGGGCGCGTCCGCCCTTGCCGGCGGGCTGGCAGCCTGGCTGCCGAACGTGTTGTTTATGATTTTTGCCTGGCGCCACCAGGCTGGGCATGAAGTAACGGGACGCCTTGCCTGGACTTTTGCGCTAGGTGAAGCGCTGAAGGTTCTCGTGACGATCCTCGTGATTATCGTGGCGCTGGGAGTGTTTAAGGCGGTGTTTACACCGCTGGGACTGGCCTGGTTATCGGTGCTGATTGTGCAAATCGTCGCACCGGCTGTAATTAACAACAAAGGGTAAGAGGCATCATGGCTGCAGGAGAAATCTCTACGCCGCAAGAATACATAGGTCATCATCTGAATAACCTTCAGCTTGATCTGCGTACCTTCGAGCTAGTGAATCCGCACGACGCATCGTCGTTCTGGGTATTAAATATCGACTCCATGTTTTTCTCTGTGGTGCTGGGACTGGTGTTCCTGGTGCTGTTTCGCAAAGTGGCGAAATCAGCGACCAGCGGCGTGCCGGGTAAATTACAGGCCGCTGTTGAGTTAGTTGTTGGTTTCGTTGACGACAACGTACGCGACATGTACCACGGTAAAAGCAAACTAATCGCTCCACTGGCCCTGACGATTTTCGTCTGGGTGTTCCTGATGAACTTCATGGACCTGCTGCCTATCGATTTGCTGCCGTATATCGGTGAGCATTATCTTGGCCTGCCAGCGTTGCGTGTGGTGCCTTCAGCAGACGTGAACGTTACGCTGTCGATGGCCCTTGGCGTATTTATTTTGATTCTGTTCTACAGCATCAAGATGAAAGGCATTGGCGGCTTTACTAAAGAGCTGACATTGCAACCCTTCAACCACCCTGTGTTCATTCCGATCAACCTGATTCTGGAAGGTGTGAGTCTGCTGTCCAAACCAGTATCTCTGGGTCTGCGACTGTTCGGAAACATGTATGCGGGGGAATTGATTTTTATCCTGATTGCCGGTCTGTTGCCGTGGTGGTCACAGTGGATTCTGAATGTGCCTTGGGCCATTTTCCACATCCTGATCATTTCGTTGCAGGCTTTCATTTTCATGGTCTTAACGATTGTCTATCTGTCGATGGCATCTGAAGAACATTGATTTTTTTCTCAACACTACTGCGTTTTAACTGAAACAAACTGGAGACTGTCATGGAAAACCTGAATATGGATCTGCTGTACATGGCTGCCGCTGTGATGATGGGCCTGGCGGCAATCGGTGCTGCGATCGGTATCGGCATCCTCGGAGGCAAATTCCTGGAAGGCGCCGCACGCCAACCGGATCTGATTCCTCTGCTGCGTACGCAGTTCTTTGTTGTAATGGGTCTGGTGGATGCAATCCCGATGATCGCTGTTGGTCTGGGTCTGTACGTGATGTTTGCTGTCGCGTAAAACCGTTTGTTCATCTCTGTACGTGAGTACGGCGATGAACGGCTTCTGCCGCTGTAATGACAGCGGCAGAAAACGTTAACTTAACAAGAGGCATTGTGCTGTGAACATTAACGCAACAATCCTCGGCCAGGCTATCGCGTTCATCCTGTTTGTAGCGTTCTGCATGAAGTACGTATGGCCGCCGCTTATGGCTGCTATCGAAAAGCGCCAGAAAGAAGTTGCCGAAGGCCTTGCTTCCGCTGAACGTGCCAAGAAAGATTTGGATCTCGCGCAGTCTAATGCGACCGATCAGTTGAAAAAAGCGAAAGAAGACGCTCAGGTAATCATCGAGCAGGCGAACAAACGCCGCGCTCAGATCCTGGACGAAGTTAAAGCTGAGGCTGAGCAGGAACGTAACAAGATCGTCGCCCAGGCGCTGGCTGAAATTGACGCCGAGCGCAAGCGTGCACGTGAAGAGTTGCGCAAGCAGGTCGCGATGCTGGCTGTTGCCGGCGCCGAGAAAATCATTGAACGTTCCGTGGATGAAGCTGCTAACAGCGACATCGTAGATAAACTGGTCGCTGAACTGTAAGGGAGGGGCTGATGTCTGAATTTACTACCGTAGCTCGCCCCTACGCCAAAGCCGCTTTTGACTTTGCGGTTGAGCATCAAAGTGTCGATAGCTGGCAGCAGATGCTGGCGTTTGCCGCCTCGGTGGCAAGCAATGAACAGATGACAGATTTACTTTCCGGCGCTCTCGCGCCGGAAGCATTGTCTGAAACATTCATCGCAATTTGTGGTGATCAACTCGACGAAGCCGGCCAGAACCTGATTAAGGTGATGGCTGAAAACGGACGTTTACCAGCGCTTGCCGCTGTTCTGGAACAGTTCATCCAACTGCGTGCCGCACATGATGCGACCGTCGAGGTTGAAGTTATCTCTTCCATAACATTGAGTGATGAACAGCTGACTAAAATCAGCGCCGCGATGGAAAAACGTCTGTCACGCAAAGTTAAGCTGAATTGCAAAATTGATAAGTCTGTAATGGCGGGCGTAATCATCCGAGCGGGTGATATGGTCATTGACGGCAGCGTACGCGGTCGTCTTGAACGCCTCGCAGACGTCTTGCAGTCTTAAGGGGACTGGAGCATATGCAACTGAATTCCACCGAAATCAGCGAACTGATCAAGCAGCGCATTGCTCAGTTCAATGTAGTGAGCGAAGCTCACAACGAAGGTACTATCGTTTCTGTAAGTGACGGCATCATCCGCGTACACGGCCTGGCCGATGTGATGCAGGGTGAAATGATTGCCCTGCCGGGCAGCCGTTACGCAATCGCACTGAACCTGGAGCGCGACTCTGTTGGTGCAGTAGTGATGGGCCCATACGCTGACCTTGCCGAAGGCATGAAAGTTAAGTGTACTGGCCGTATTCTGGAAGTGCCTGTTGGCCGTGGCCTGCTGGGCCGCGTGGTGAACACCCTGGGTGCACCAATCGACGGTAAAGGCGCAATCGACAACGACGGTTTCTCTCCGATCGAAGTGATTGCACCAGGCGTTATCGATCGTCAGTCCGTTGACCAGCCTGTTCAGACCGGTTACAAATCTGTCGATGCAATGATTCCAATCGGCCGTGGCCAGCGTGAGCTGATCATCGGTGACCGTCAGACCGGTAAAACCGCGATGGCGATCGATGCAATCATCAACCAGCGCGACTCTGGCATCAAATGTGTGTACGTTGCTATCGGCCAGAAAGCCTCTACCATCGCTAACGTGGTACGCAAGCTGGAAGAACACAATGCGCTGGCTAACACCATCGTTGTTGTGGCAACTGCCTCAGAATCTGCTGCACTGCAATACCTGGCTCCGTATGCCGGTTGCGCCATGGGCGAATATTTCCGTGACCGCGGTGAAGATGCGCTGATCGTATATGATGACCTGTCTAAACAGGCTGTTGCTTACCGTCAGGTTTCTCTGCTGCTTCGCCGTCCACCAGGTCGTGAAGCCTTCCCAGGCGACGTGTTCTACCTCCACTCCCGTCTGCTGGAGCGTGCTTCCCGTGTGAGCGCCGACTATGTTGAGCGTTTCACCAATGGTGAAGTTAAAGGTAAAACCGGTTCACTGACCGCTCTGCCAATCATCGAAACCCAGGCGGGTGACGTTTCTGCGTTCGTTCCAACCAACGTAATCTCGATTACCGATGGTCAGATCTTCCTGGAAACTAACCTGTTCAACTCCGGTATTCGTCCGGCAGTTAACCCGGGTATCTCTGTATCTCGTGTTGGTGGTGCTGCTCAGACCAAGATCATCAAGAAACTGTCCGGTGGTATCCGTACCGCTCTGGCACAGTATCGTGAACTGGCTGCGTTCTCTCAGTTCGCATCCGATCTGGATGAAGCAACCCGCAAACAGTTGAGCCACGGTCAGAAAGTGACCGAGCTGCTGAAACAGAAACAGTATGCGCCGATGTCCGTAGCGCAGCAGGGTCTGGTGCTGTTTGCAGCCGAGCGCGGCTTCCTGAATGATGTCGAACTGGCGAAAATCGTTAGCTTCGAAGCGGCACTGCTTGCTTACGCAGATCGCGATCATGCAGAGCTGATGGCTGATATCAACCAGTCTGGTAACTATAACGGCGAAATCGAAGAGAAGCTGAAAGGCATCCTCGAAACGTTTAAAGCAACCCAGTCCTGGTAATGTCTGGCGGCTTGTCCTTTAGGGGGCAGGCCGCAAGGCTTTGAGGAGAAGCTTATGGCCGGCGCAAAAGAGATACGTAGTAAGATCGGCAGCGTGCAAAACACGCAGAAGATCACCAAAGCGATGGAAATGGTCGCCGCCTCCAAAATGCGTAAATCGCAAGAACGCATGGCGGCCAGCCGTCCTTATGCAGAGACCATGCGCAAAGTGATTGGTCACATTGCGTTAGGTAATCTGGAATATAAGCACCCATACCTGGAAGATCGTGACGTTAAACGCGTTGGCTATCTGGTCGTATCTACCGACCGCGGGCTTTGTGGTGGTTTGAACATTAACCTGTTCAAAAAAGTGCTGGCAGATATGAAGGCCTGGTCTGAGAAAGGTGTTGAGAGCGATCTCGCCATTATCGGATCTAAAGGTCTGTCATTCTTCAGCTCAGTCGGTGGCAACGTGGTTGCCCAGGTTAACGGTATGGGTGATAAGCCTTCTCTGTCTGACCTGATTGGCCCTGTCAAAGTGATGCTGCAAGCATACGATGAAGGCCGTATCGATAAGCTGTTTGTTGTCAGTAACAAATTTATCAACACCATGTCTCAGTCTCCACAGATCGTACAGCTGCTGCCGTTACCGCCAGCAGATGATGCGGAAGGCGTTGTGAAGAAGAGTACCTGGGACTATCTGTATGAACCCGATCCGAAAGCGCTGCTGGATACATTACTGCGTCGCTACGTCGAGTCTCAGGTTTACCAGGGTGTTGTTGAAAACCTGGCCAGCGAGCAGGCCGCGCGAATGGTGGCGATGAAAGCCGCGACCGATAACGGCGGAAACCTGATCAAAGAGCTTCAGTTGGTATACAACAAAGCTCGTCAGGCCAGCATCACCCAGGAACTTACCGAGATTGTCGGTGGGGCCTCCGCGGTTTAACCAGGTATACGCAGAATTTAGGTAGAGGATTCAAGATGGCTACTGGAAAGATTGTCCAGGTAATCGGCGCCGTAGTTGACGTCGAATTCCCTCAGGACGCAGTACCACAAGTGTACAGCGCCCTTGAGGTTAAAAATGGTGATGTTCGTCTGGTGCTGGAAGTTCAGCAGCAGCTGGGCGGTGGCGTGGTTCGTACCATCGCTATGGGTTCTTCCGACGGCCTGAAGCGCGGCCTGGAAACGGTTGACCTTGAGCACCCGATTGAAGTACCAGTTGGTGTTGCAACACTTGGCCGTATCATGAACGTGCTGGGTGAGCCAATCGATATGAAAGGCGACATCGGCGAAGAAGAGCGCTGGGCGATTCACCGCGCAGCACCTTCATACGAAGATCAGTCTAACTCGCAGGAACTGCTGGAAACCGGCATCAAGGTTATCGACCTGATGTGTCCGTTCGCTAAGGGCGGTAAAGTCGGTCTGTTCGGTGGTGCGGGTGTGGGTAAAACCGTAAACATGATGGAACTGATCCGTAACATCGCGGCAGAACACTCAGGTTTCTCGGTATTTGCTGGCGTGGGTGAGCGTACTCGTGAGGGTAACGACTTCTACCACGAAATGACCGACTCTAACGTTATCGATAAAGTTTCTCTGGTCTATGGTCAGATGAACGAGCCACCAGGAAACCGTCTGCGCGTAGCGCTGACTGGCCTGACTATGGCTGAAAAGTTCCGTGACGAAGGTCGTGACGTTCTGCTGTTCATCGATAACATCTACCGTTACACCCTGGCCGGTACTGAAGTATCAGCACTGCTGGGTCGTATGCCTTCTGCGGTAGGTTATCAGCCAACGCTGGCGGAAGAGATGGGTGTTCTTCAGGAACGTATCACCTCTACCAAGACTGGTTCAATCACCTCCGTACAGGCCGTTTACGTACCAGCGGATGACTTGACTGACCCATCACCAGCCACCACCTTTGCTCACTTAGATGCAACCGTGGTACTGAGCCGTCAGATCGCTTCCCTGGGTATCTACCCGGCGGTTGACCCACTGGACTCTACCAGCCGTCAGCTGGATCCACTGGTTGTTGGTCAGGAGCACTATGACACTGCGCGTGGCGTTCAGTCACTGTTGCAGCGTTATCAGGAACTGAAAGACATCATCGCCATCCTGGGTATGGACGAACTGTCAGAAGAAGACAAACTGGTGGTAGCACGCTCTCGTAAGATGCAGCGCTTCCTGTCCCAGCCGTTCTTCGTGGCAGAAGTATTCACCGGTTCTCCGGGTAAATACGTGTCTCTGAAAGATACCATCCGTGGCTTTAAAGGCATCATGGAAGGCGAATTCGACCATATGCCAGAGCAGGCTTTCTACATGGTTGGTTCCATCGAAGAAGCCGTGGAAAAAGCGAAGAAACTGTAACTGTCTCCCCTAAATATTTCGGGTTACAGCAAGGTGGCAGGCGAGTGACCCCGATGAGCTTACAGCAGTAAGTGATTCGGGGGATCAGAGCCGCTATTGAAGGTGTAGTTTGAAGTATGACGGGGAAAGTTTCCCAGGAGATTAACAATGGCTATGACATTTCACCTGGACGTTGTCAGCGCAGAACTGCAAATGTTCACAGGCACTGTACAGAGCATCCAGGTATCAGGTAGCGAAGGTGAGCTGGGTATTCGCCCAAACCACGCCCCGCTTCTGACCGCCATTAAGCCTGGTATGATTCGCATCGTTAAACAGCACGGTGACGAAGAGGTCATTTACCTCTCCGGCGGCCTGTTGGAAGTGCAGCCTGGCGCGGTTACCGTGCTGGCTGACACAGCGATCCGCGGCAGCGATCTTGATGAAGCTCGCGCGCTGGAAGCGAAACGCAAAGCCGAAGAGCATATGAACAGCTCTCACGGTGATGTGGACTTCGCGATGGCGTCTGCGGAACTGGCTAAAGCGATCGCCAAACTGCGCGTGATCGAGTTAACCAAAAAAGCGATGTAATTCAGGTTTAAACAGTAAAAAGCCGATCAGGAAACTGATCGGCTTTTTTTTGCCTGTACTTCATAAGGTGATGGTCTGTCTGCGATTAAGGTAGCGCTGTTTCTACCGCTAAATGTTCGTATTTATTCTTAATTTCCTGCAACTCATTGCTTCGCGATAAATCAATGCACTTCATTACGATAAGTTCTGAGGTACCCTCTTTACTATGATACTTTTTCGCGAGAAATTTTTTTGCCAGCTCATCAGCTTCTTCATATGCTTCCGCAGGATAGGATCCTTGCTCAACATAAGCGCCTGAGGCAGAAAATGCGTATTCTTTAACAGCGCTGTCAGTAAAGCCTTTTGCCAGACATATGCTCAATGCAAAATTTTCCAAGTTATTATCCTGCATTACAGTGTCGTTGCGATCTTTTGCAATAGCAGGGACAGAGAGTAAAAGTATCAGTGTAATTGTTTTATAATTCATAATCTTATGTAGTCCTTTCCATAAAACTCAGTACGATAAACACTTGCTAAATATACTTAACGCCTTATTCAGCAGAGTGGTTGCGAGTCCTTTCTTTATTCGCCGTCTGAAATAAGCCATAAACCAGTGGCATAGCTGATTTTGCAGGTTAAACTGGGCATAAACTGACAGATTTCCCCTGTCAGCGGGCGATTATGTTGCGATTAAGGAAGGAAATTCCCTGTGGAATGTTACTTTTCCCTCCGTACGTTTTTTGTTGAAAAATATGTAGAAATTTCAAGGCTAAATCGATTTACTTCTCTCACTAAACAGATTCAGGACGCGTATGTCAAACAGTGCTATGAGCGTGGTAATCCTTGCCGCTGGTAAAGGAACCCGAATGTATTCCGATCTCCCGAAGGTGCTGCATACCCTCGCCGGAAAACCGATGGTGCAACATGTGATTGATGCCGCTAAGGCGCTTAACGCGCAGCGCATTAATCTGGTGTATGGCCACGGAGGCGATCTCCTGAAGAGCACCCTGCGCGATGATTCACTCAACTGGGTGTTGCAGGCGGAACAGCTGGGTACGGGCCATGCGATGCAGCAGGCCTCCCCTCACTTCGCTGATGATGAAGACATTTTGATGCTGTATGGCGATGTGCCGCTAATCTCCGTGGAGACGCTGCGTCAGCTTCAGAGCGCGAAACCGCAGGGTGGTATTGGCCTGCTGACGGTGATTCTGGACAACCCGACCGGATACGGGCGCATTATCCGCGAAGCAGGTCAGGTGGTTGGCATTATTGAACAGAAAGATGCCACTCCGGAACAGCTGCTGATTAACGAGATCAATACCGGTATTTTGCTGGCTAACGGTGCAGACCTGAAGCGCTGGCTGGGCAAGCTGACCAATAACAACGCACAGGGTGAATATTATATTACTGATATTATCGCCCTCGCCCATCAGGAAGGCCGTCAGATCCAGGCGGTGCATCCGGCTAAAACCACCGAAACTGAAGGTGTGAATAATCGTCTGCAACTGGCAACGCTGGAGCGCGTGTACCAGGCTGAACAGGCGGAAAAACTGCTGCTGGCAGGCGTGATGTTGCTCGACCCGGCGCGTTTCGACCTGCGCGGTGAACTGAAGCACGGCCGTGATGTGGTGATTGATACCAACGTCATCATTGAAGGTAAAGTGACGCTGGGTGACAGGGTCAAAATCGGCAGCGGCTGCGTGATTAAAAATAGTGTGATTGCTGATGACAGTGTGATCAGCCCGTACAGCGTTATAGAAGATGCGCAGCTCGACTCTGGCTGTACCGTCGGGCCATTTGCCCGTCTGCGTCCGGGTAGCGAGCTGGCAGAAGGTGCGCATGTAGGTAACTTTGTTGAGATGAAAAAAGCCCGGCTGGGCAAAGGTTCTAAAGCCGGCCATCTGAGCTATCTCGGCGATGCGGAAATCGGTGCTAATGTGAATATTGGCGCTGGCACCATTACCTGTAACTACGACGGCATCAATAAATCGAAAACTATCATTGGTGATGATGTGTTTGTCGGTTCGGATACTCAGCTGATCGCGCCGGTGACGGTGGCCGCAGGAGTGACCATTGCAGCGGGAACCACCATTATGAAAGATGTTCCGGCGGCAGGGCTGGTGTACAACCGTAAAGAACAGCAGCTTAAAGCAAGCTGGCAGCGTCCTGAAAAGAGAAAATAGCCCGATTTTTAGGGGTGAGGCATGCCTCGCCCTGAGTAAAAGCAGTAAATATAAAAATAATCCCCAACTCTACAAGGCTCGGGGAACCGGAATATACCGGAACAATCAGGTCAGAAGACAACGCTGATGCCGCTGAACGGCATCATGTCAGGAAAATTATTATGTGTGGAATTGTTGGTGCTGTAGCGCAGCGTGATATTGCAGAAATCCTGCTTGAAGGGCTGCGTCGTCTGGAATACAGGGGCTATGACTCTGCGGGTCTGGCCGTTGTTGATCATCAGGGAAATGCCACCCGCCTGCGTCGTCTGGGTAAAGTGCAAAATCTGGCAGAAGCCGCAGAAACTACCCCGCTGGTGGGTGGGACGGGTATTGCGCACACGCGCTGGGCTACTCATGGCGAACCATCGGAAGCTAATGCGCATCCGCATATCTCCGAACACATTATTATTGTTCATAACGGCATTATTGAGAACCATGAGCCGCTGCGTGAGCAGCTGATTGCCCGTGGCTATAGCTTTGCCTCTGAAACCGACACCGAAGTGGTGGCGCATCTGGTGCACTGGGAGCAAAAACAGCAGGGCGGTTCGCTGCGTGAAGTTGTACAGCGGGTGATCCCTCAGCTGCGCGGTGCCTACGGCATGGTGATCATGGACAGCCGCGATCCTTCCACCGTTGTTGCCGCTCGTTCCGGCAGCCCGCTGGTGATTGGTCGTGGTGTGGGTGAAAACTTTATTGCTTCCGATCAGCTGGCGCTGCTGCCGGTGACTCGTCGTTTTGTTTACCTTGAAGAGGGCGATATTGCGGAAATCACCCGCCGTGATGTCATCATCTTCGATCGTCAGGGCAATCAGGTGAAACGCGCTGAAATTGAATCTAATGCACAGTACGATGCCGGGGATAAAGGCATCTACCGTCACTATATGCAGAAAGAGATTTACGAGCAGCCGGTGGCGATCAAAAACACCCTGAGTGGTCGTTTCAGTCACGGCGAGGTCGATCTCTCCGAACTGGGGCCTCAGGCTGATACTCTGCTGGCGAAGGTTGAACATATACAGATCGTTGCCTGCGGAACCTCGTATAACTCCGGTATGGTTTCCCGTTACTGGTTTGAGTCGCTGGCTAACGTGCCTTGTGACGTTGAGATCGCCTCTGAGTTCCGCTACCGCAAATCAGCAGTACGTAAAAACAGCCTGCTGATCACCCTTTCACAGTCGGGTGAAACTGCCGATACCCTCGCAGCGCTGCGTCTGTCAAAAGAGCTGGGTTACCTGGGCTCGCTGGCGATCTGCAACGTTGCCGGTTCATCGCTGGTACGTGAGTCTGACCTGGCGCTAATGACCCGGGCCGGAACAGAGATCGGCGTGGCATCTACCAAGGCGTTCACCACCCAGCTGACGGTATTACTGATGCTGGTGGCGAAAATCGGTCGTCTGCAAGGCATTGATCCGCAGGTTGAGCACGATATCGTGCACTCCCTGCAAGCGCTGCCAAGCCGCATTGAACAGATGCTGTCACAGGATGAGCTGATTGCTTCGCTGGCGGAAGATTTCTCTGACAAGCAGCATGCGCTGTTCCTCGGTCGTGGCGATCAGTATCCGATCGCCATGGAAGGGGCGCTGAAGTTGAAAGAGATCTCCTATATTCATGCTGAAGCCTATGCTGCCGGGGAGCTGAAACACGGCCCGTTAGCACTGATTGATGCGGATATGCCGGTGATTGTGGTGGCACCGAATAATGAACTGCTGGAGAAGCTGAAGTCGAATATCGAAGAAGTGCGCGCCCGTGGTGGTCTGCTGTATGTCTTCGCCGATATTGACGCCGGTTTTGCCAACAGCGAAGGAATGCGCATTATTCCATTGCCGCATGTGGAAGAGGTGATTGCACCGATTTTCTACACCGTGCCGCTACAGCTGCTTTCTTACCATGTGGCGCTGATCAAAGGCACCGATGTGGATCAGCCGCGTAACCTGGCGAAATCCGTTACCGTAGAATAAGCTTTCCGTGCGTCGCTGAACCCGGCGCACCGCTCAAGAGTCCGGCATTACTGCATCGGCAGTATGCTGGACTTTTTTTGTCCAAAAACCCGCTATCCCTTACTTTACAATGCAGATTCTTTTGTAATTTTAAGGGAATATAATGAAAAAGATGAAGACGGGATTTTGTCTGATGACGCTCTGTCTCGGCCTGGCATTTGAAGCAGGAGCGGCACCAGCACCAGCACCAGCGAAGACTCACTGCCCGCTACCACTCACAACCTGTCCGCAGCCGCAGGATAAAAATCTGCCAGACGTTAAGGATATGCTGACCTGGACACCCGCGCAGCGCGTGGTTGGCTATCGTAATGACTATCGCTCCTACCCGGGAGATATCTTCCACGCCGGCAAACCTGTGCCACTGCCTTCTGCCCACCGTAATCTCTCTCACGTCTCCTATGAATATAAAGGACACAAATATTCACTGGAAAACTACCTTAAACGTAACAACATCACCGGTATGATGGTGATTAAAGACGGTAAAAAGGTCTGGGATTATTACGGTAAAGGGAATACCAAAACTACCCTGTGGACTTCGCGTTCCGTTGGCAAGTCAGTTGTATCCACTCTGGTTGGTATTGCGCTAAAACAGGGGAAAATAGCCTCGCTGGATGATGAAGCGGGGAAATATAATCCTGCGCTACGTGGAACAGCCTGGGAGCATGTACCGCTGCGCAGTCTGTTGCAGCACACCTCCGGCGTGACATGGAATGAGGATTACACCAATCCCACCTCCGACTTTTCTAAGCTGACCCAGTGTGAAGCTGGCAAAGATACCTATGACTGCGTCAGTAAGCTGATCCTGGATCCCCAGCGGAAAGCCTACGCACAACCGGGCCAGATCTGGTCTTACTCCTCAGGCGGTGCCTGGGTGTTGGGAGACACGCTGGAAAAGGCCACTGGTGAAACTCTGGCGCACTATCTCCAGGAAAATATTTGGAAACCGTATGGCATGGTGAATGATGGTGTATGGCATAGCTACTGGCCGGGGAAACATGATGTTGGTGCCCACGGTTTCAACGCCACGCTGGAAGACTGGGGTAAATTTGGTCTGTTCGTGATGAACAACGGCGTTCTGCCTGACGGCACTAAAGCCCTGCCCGATGGATGGGTAGAAGAGGCCAGCACCTGGAACAAGGCGCAAAACTCAGTCACTACCGCCTATCCTGAAGGTCAGTTTGGCTACCAGTGGTGGAACAAATATGTACCGCTGGATACCAAAGGCGCATCTCCTGTGGAAGGTTTAACCCGTAATAAAGCGCTGTCGGCTGAAGGCATCTACGGCCAGATGATTGCCATCGATCAACCGCAGAAACTGGTTATTGTTCAGTGGGCCACCTGGCCGGTGGCTGAACCTGCGGCAGATGGTCAGTCTCTCGAAGCCTCACTGCTGTTCAATGCGATTGCGAATAAGCTATCACATACAGCTGAATAATCTGTTGGTTGTCCAACGCCTGCTGTGCAGAAAAGCACGGCAGGCATCCGGTATAAAATGCACACGGATCCGATCGCTATGATTGAAAGAACCGTCTGAGTGGGTCTGGGGCAGGGAAGCGCCATGTCACAAAAGTGTCATATTTCGTACATTTTACTGTCACCAAACTGTCCTATTTTGCCTCCAGCAGCAATCAATAATTATATCCTTCTTACTTCAAGCTGCAGGTGCGTTGGCTACATCCGCTCACCCGAACCACTTACAACAGTAAGCTTATCGGGATTCGCTCATTTGCCGCCCTCCTGCAACCCGAATTATTTTGGCTATAGACAAACACGGCAACTGGCCTGACTTTTTAATCCCGTGGAGGGAACATGACACTGATGCACAAAACCCTGGCTCAATTCGTCGCAGTAACCCTTTCTCTGAGCGCCGTCTCTGCTATGGCTGCAACCAACCTGACTGGCGCTGGCGGCACGTTCCCGGCACCTGTCTATAACAAGTGGGCAGCAGAGTACAACACCGCGACGGGCAGCCAGGTTAACTATCAGGGTATCGGTTCATCCGGCGGCGTTAAGCAAATTATTGCTAAAACCGTAGATTTCGGTGCGTCAGATGCACCGATGAAAGACGAAGATTTAGAAAAAAATGGCCTGTTCCAGTTTCCGACAGTTATTGGCGGGGTGGTACTGGCGGTTAATATTCCTGGTATCAAATCTGGACAGCTGACGCTGGATGGCAAAACTGTCGGTGATATCTATCTCGGTACTATCAAAAAGTGGAACGATCCGGCGATCACTAAGCTGAACCCGGGTGTGAAGCTGCCTGATTCCAACATCAACGTGGTTCGCCGCGCTGACGGTTCCGGTACTTCATTCGTCTTCACCAGCTACCTGTCAAAAGTGAACAGCGACTGGAATAGCAAAGTCGGTAAAGGCAGCACCGTCAACTGGCCAACCGGTCTGGGTGGTAAAGGTAATGATGGCGTCGCCGCTTTCGTGCAGCGTCTGCCTGGTTCAATCGGCTATGTTGAGTATGCTTATGCGAAGCAGAACAGTCTGGCATATACCAAGCTGGTGGATGCGGATGGCAAATCAATTGAGCCGGGTGAGAAGAGCTTTAGCGATGCAGCTAAAGGTGCAGACTGGAGCAAGTCATTTGCTCAGGATCTGACCTTCCAAAAAGGTGACAACGCGTGGCCAATCACCTCTACCACCTTTATCCTGGTACACAAAGAGCAGGCAAACGCCGAGAAAGGTGCCGCTGTGCTGAAGTTCTTTGACTGGGCGTATAAAAACGGCAGCAAAACCACCGCAGGCCTGGACTACGCATCACTGCCAGATTCAGTTGTTGAGCAGATCCGTGCCGCCTGGAAAACCAATGTGAAAGACAGCTCAGGTAAAGCGCTGTACTGAGTTTATGCAGCAGGCGTCACGGCTGACGTGGCGTCTGTGCCCCCATGGGTAAGGCAAGCCTTGCCCGATACGTTTCAGACTCGAGAATTCTATGGCTGCAACCAAGCCGGCATTCAAGGCTCCCGGAAAACAGGGTGACATCATCTTCGGCGCACTGGTCAAACTGGCTGCGCTGATTGTGCTGTTGTTGCTCGGCGGCATTATCGTCTCCCTGATTATCTCTTCATGGCCGAGCATCCAGAAGTTTGGCTTCTCATTCTTGTGGAATAAAGAGTGGGATGCGCCCAACGAACAGTTTGGTGCGCTGGTGCCGATTTACGGCACTCTTGTCACCTCTGTTATTGCCCTGCTTATCGCTGTCCCGGTAAGTTTTGGCATCGCCCTGTTCCTGACGGAACTGGCCCCAAACTGGCTGCGCCGTCCTCTGGGTGTGGCCATTGAGCTGTTGGCGGCTATTCCAAGTATTGTCTATGGCATGTGGGGGCTGTTTATCTTCGCTCCGCTGTTTGCCACTTATTTCCAGCAGCCGGTCGGCGATGTGCTGGCTAACGTGCCGATTGTCGGTGCTCTGTTCTCCGGCCCGGCCTTTGGTATCGGGATTCTCGCCGCCGGTATTATCCTCGCGATTATGATTATTCCCTATATCGCGTCCGTGATGCGCGACGTGTTCGAGCAGACGCCGGTAATGATGAAAGAGTCCGCTTATGGCATCGGCTGCACCACGTGGGAAGTAATGTGGCGTGTGGTTCTGCCTTTCACCAAAAATGGGGTGATTGGTGGCGTGATGCTCGGGCTGGGGCGCGCACTGGGTGAAACCATGGCGGTGACCTTTATTATCGGTAATACCTACCAGCTCGACAGCCCTTCACTGTTTATGCCGGGCAACAGCATTACTTCTGCACTGGCGAACGAATTTGCTGAAGCAGAGTCGGGCGTACATACCGCCGCGCTGATGGAGCTGGGCCTGATCCTGTTTGTTATCACCTTTATCGTACTGGCCTGTTCGAAGCTGATGATCCTGCGCCTGGCTAAAAGTGAAGGAGCGCGCTCATGACCACGATGGAATTGCAGACGCGTGATGAGCTGTTAGCTTCACGCCGTAAAATGCAGGCGTGGCGTCGGATGAAAAACCGTATTGCCCTCACCCTGTCGTTGCTGACGATGGCGTTTGGCCTGTTCTGGCTGGTATGGATCCTGTTCTCTACGGTGACTCGCGGTATTGATGGTATGACGCTGTCGCTGTTTACCGAAAATACACCACCGCCGAATACTGCTGGTGGTGGTCTGGCAAACGCCCTGGCGGGCAGCGGCCTGCTGATCTTCTGGTCAACTGCGGTCGGCACGCCGCTGGGGATTATGGCGGGGATTTACCTGGCTGAGTACGGGCGCAAGTCCTGGCTTGCTGAGGTGATTCGGTTTATTAACGACATCCTGCTTTCGGCACCCTCGATCGTAGTGGGGCTCTTCGTTTACACCATTGTGGTGTCGCAGATGAAACACTTCTCCGGCTGGGCCGGAGTGGTTGCGCTGGCACTGTTACAGATTCCGATTGTCATTCGCACCACCGAAAATATGTTGAGACTGGTGCCGGACAGCCTGCGTGAGGCGGCTTACGCGCTGGGTACGCCAAAATGGAAGATGATATCTGCCATTACGCTGAAAGCATCGGTTTCAGGCATCCTGACTGGGGTACTGCTGGCTATCGCCCGCATTGCCGGAGAGACGGCACCGTTACTGTTTACCTCGCTGTCGAACCAGTTCTGGAGCACCGATATGATGCAACCGCTGGCGAACCTGCCGGTGACCATCTTTAAGTTCGCGATGAGCCCATTTGCCGAATGGCAAAGTCTGGCCTGGGCTGGCGTGCTGATCATTACGCTGTGCGTACTGTTACTGAACATCCTGGCACGCGTGATCTTCGCCAAGAGCAAACATTAATTTGAGCAGCGCGGCGGTTGCGGCGCGGACTAAGTGAGATAAAAATGGTTGATAATACTTCCGCTAAGATGATTCAGGTTCGTGATTTGAACTTCTATTACGGAAAATTTCATGCGCTGAAAAACATCAATCTGGATATTGCTAAAAACCAGGTAACGGCGTTTATCGGCCCATCCGGCTGCGGTAAATCCACCCTGCTGCGTACATTTAATAAGATGTTTTCGCTCTACCCCGAGCAGCATGCTGAAGGTGAAATTCTGCTGGATGGTGAAAACATTCTGACGGCCAACCAGGATATTGCCCTGCTGCGCGCCCGAGTTGGCATGGTGTTCCAGAAGCCGACGCCATTCCCGATGTCGATTTATGACAATATCGCCTTCGGTGTACGCCTGTTTGAAAAACTGTCCCGTGCTGATATGGATGAGCGTGTGCAGTGGGCTTTGACCAAAGCCGCACTGTGGACAGAAACCAAAGATAAGCTGCATCAGAGTGGTTACAGTCTTTCCGGCGGGCAGCAGCAGCGCCTGTGCATCGCCCGTGGCATTGCCATTCGTCCGGAAGTGCTGCTGCTTGATGAGCCATGCTCGGCGCTTGATCCGATCTCGACCGGGCGCATTGAAGAGCTGATTACGGAGCTGAAACAGGATTACACCGTGGTGATCGTGACCCATAATATGCAGCAGGCGGCACGCTGCTCCGATCACACGGCATTTATGTATCTTGGCGAACTGATCGAATTTAGCGATACCGATACGCTGTTTACCAAGCCACATCAGAAGCAAACTGAAGATTACATCACCGGCCGCTACGGTTGAAACAGGCTATTAAACTTGCCACTTTGGGCTGGGGATAGTGCACGGAATCCTCACGTACTTGAGTACGCTCCGGTTCCCGTGCGCTGGCCGCGCCTAAACTGTCTGCGTTCATAACGCCTGTTTAAAACAGGTTGGGAGTAAAAATGGATAGCTTAAATCTGAACAAACATATCTCCGGACAGTTTAATGCCGAGCTGGAGCACATTCGTACCCAGGTAATGACCATGGGCGGCATGGTAGAGCAGCAGTTGATGGATGCGATCACCGCAATGCACAACCAGGACGGCGAGCTGGCGAATAAGGTGATTGAAGGTGACCACAAGGTCAATATGATGGAAGTAGCGATCGATGAAGCCTGCGTGCGTATCATCGCTAAACGCCAGCCTACCGCCAGCGATCTGCGCCTGGTGATGGCGATCATCAAAACCATCTCCGAACTGGAACGTATTGGCGATGTGGCCGAGAAGATCAGCCGTACTGCGCTGGAAAAATTCTCCCAGCAGCATCAGCCGCTGCTGGTGAGCCTGGAGTCACTGGGGCATCATACTATTCAGATGCTGCATGATGTGCTGGATGCTTTTGCGCGTATGGATCTTAGCGCCGCTATTGAAATCTATCGTGAAGATAAGAAAGTCGACCAGGAGTATGAGGGCATCGTGCGTCAGCTGATGACCTATATGATGGAAGATCCACGCACTATCCCGAGTGTGCTGACTGCGCTGTTCTGCGCCCGTGCTATTGAGCGCATTGGTGACCGTTGCCAGAATATTTGTGAAATTATCTTTTACTTCGTAAAAGGTCAGGACTTCCGTCATGTTGGCGGCGACCAGCTGGATAAACTGCTGGCCGGTGACGACGCGGGCAGCAGTCCGGCTTAACCTCTTTTCAGGCGTGCCCCCTCACAGGCACGCCGTTATTCCATCCTCATTACTTTTTCGTCTGGATACCACCGGCCGCCATACTTATACTTGCGGCAAAATTCCAATGAAAAGGTCAAAAACCATGTCAATTTCCCCCCCTGACAAGCGCAGCGTGACCCCAGGCAAAGCGATGGTCGCTGCTGTCAGCGGCTATGCAATGGACGGCTTTGATCTGCTGATCCTTGGCTTTATGCTGCCTGCAATCAGCCTGTCGCTGGCATTATCCCCTTCTCAGGCCGGTTCACTGGTCACCTGGACGCTAATTGGCGCGGTGCTGGGTGGTATCATCTTCGGTCATATCAGCGACCGTCTTGGGCGTATTCGCGTACTGACGTTTACTATTCTGATGTTCTCGGTGTTTACCGGACTATGCGCAGTGGCGCAGGGATACTGGGATCTGCTGGCATACCGTACCCTTGCTGGCATGGGGTTGGGCGGTGAATTCGGTATAGGTATGGCGTTAATCGCTGAAGCCTGGCCTGCCAATAAGCGTAACCGCGCTTCCGCCTGGGTAGGCATGGGCTGGCAGCTTGGCGTGCTGCTGGCAGCATTTATCACTCCGGTTCTGCTGGAGGTGATCGGCTGGCGCGGTATGTTCCTTGTTGGCCTGCTGCCCGCGCTGGCTTCTTTTGTCATTCGCCGTGGTATGGGCGAGCCGGAGGCATTTACTCAGCATGTTGATGTGAATCAGGGGCTGTCATTTAGCGCACGTATTAAGCTGCTGTTCGCGGATGCTGCTACAACTAAAGCCAGTATCGGCATCTTTATCCTCTGTTCAGTACAAAATTTTGGCTACTACGGTCTGATGATCTGGATGCCAAGCTATCTCTCCTCGAACTTCGGCTTCTCGCTGACAAAATCCGGGCTGTGGACTGCGGTGACGGTGGTGGGAATGACCTTTGGTATCTGGCTGTTTGGTCTGCTGGCTGACCGCTTCTCTCGCTGGAAAATCTTCCTGGTGTATCAGTTTGGCGCGGTGGTGATGGTGGTGGTCTATGCACAGCTGCGTGATCCTGGCACCATGCTGTTTACCGGCGCGCTGATGGGCATGTTTGTCAACGGTATGATTGGTGGCTACGGTGCGCTGATTTCTGATACCTACCCGGTAAAAGTGCGTGCTACGGCACAGAACGTTCTGTTTAATCTGGGGCGTGGTGTCGGCGGATTCGGGCCACTGGTCATTGGTCTGTTGGTCAGCCAGTGGTCGTTTACGGCAGCTATCACCATGCTGGCGCTGATCTATCTGCTGGATATTGCCGCTACGCTGTTTTTGCTGCCGAAAAAACAGGGCCAGGATGACGTGCTGGGTGCGATTGGTTAACTGATTTTGTCCTGCGCTTAACTGCTGGCGCAGGGCTTTTTATTTTTTACCCCCCTCGCGATTTATCCTCTATTAGTGTGGATTTCTTCATAGTTACAATTAAAAACATCCTAACGAAAGTTAGCCGGTAATTAATATATGCGACTGTTTCTTTCGCGTAAAAATAATAACCCAGCTTGTTTGTGTTATTTTTTATTGGTATTCAGTATTTAACTCTTCAAATTTGTGTTCGTCCGGCTTTTTTAGCTATATTTTGTTGTTTACATGAAGTAAGAACCTGGTTAATCTTATCAAGATAGAGTTGATGGGTTTTTTTCTGCTCCTCTGACAGCCACCGTCAGAACAGGATGCGGTGTTACCTTTTGACTTAATAATTTAAGATTTTTTTCTATTTCAGGTCTATCCATTTTAGTGGAAAGGTTATGGCGGAGCTTGCCTGCTATATAACTTCATTTGTGGTTTTTTTATATTGAGTCTTGTAAAGAATAGTGTTTAAGGATATGCAGTATGACAGCGGATGGTTGGTATTTAATTTGTTGTAAGTATGGAAGAATTAAACAGGCAGAAGCATCATTGAGTAGAATTGGTGTCAAAATATTTTGTCCTGTGATGAAGTGTGAAAAGAATAGAACGGACTCTAAAAATCCGAGATCCAGAATTGTCCCCATGTTCCCACCCTATTTATTTGTTAGTTTTAATCCTGAGTTAATTCCTTTATCTAAAATAAATACTTTGCCAGGAGTTAATTATTTTGTCAGGTTTGGTAGTGAACCGAAGCCGTTACCACAAGCCTTGATTGATGTGTTAATGATGAAGAGTTGCAGGAGTATATTTTCTGATCAGGCTATTGATTATGATGATCGGTTGGCTTGCTTTGAAGAAAAAATTAATAAAATTCAATATGGTAGAGGGCCGGAGTTGCTGGCCTTATTGCAGGATATTATTAGAGAAGAAAGTGAAAATGTATGCTTACCAGAATCGGCGCATCAATTCTCTAATATTTAATAAGTTTCTTAAGCTAAAGTTAATTAAAAAAACATTATTCTTTCTAAAGGTTATCTGGGTGTCTTACTTAATAGTTTAGTTATTATTATTACAATAACCCTTAGTTATATTTCTCCTCGCTCTTCTTTTTTAATCAAAAAAGCGCACTCTCTCTTTGAGTAAAAAGAGGGTGAGTGAGATCTATTTTATAAAAACCAGGAGGATGGGTTAGTGTTTCGATTAACGCTATCCTGTAAATAATGCCATGAGAAGAACAAAGCTTGTTGTTCAGGAAAAAAAGCAAGAGGTTTTAAGAACGTTGAATTTACTTTGTGGAGGTATGAATGAAAGTAGAGAGAAAGGACGAGGTTTTTCAAATCCTGAAACTTGGCCTAAAACCAGAGAGCTGGCAGATAGCTGTGGAGAAACGATTTACATGACACGGAATATCCTTCTTCAGCTTGTTAATGAGGGGAAAGTTATCAAACACTCCTCACCATTATTAAATTCACTACGTTGGTATGCCAATAAAAATGATGGGATTTAGTCTTTTCCCATGCCAGTTTTTTATCGACTTTATTTATTTATTATTAGTGGTGACGGTTTCCCACTTTTTTCCATTAGATGCGAAAACATGTGTTAAAGCAGATTAACCCTGTTAGCGCACTCAGTCGCTGGAGTGAGATGCATGAGTACGGGTAATGTTGTTTGCCCTCGTTGTAATGAAAACAGTAGGATTCGTCGTAACGGGCGTTCTACGTCAGGAATGCAACGCTATCGTTGCCAGCTGTGCCTGAAAACCTTTCAACTTGATTTCTACTACCTGGGTTCCTGTCCGGATGTTCGCCAAACTATCCTTGAGATGACGAAGGGCGGATCAGAGTATAAAGATACCGCCCGAACGCTGGGTATCAGCCTGAAAACGGTGATACGGCAGTTAAAAAATTCCCGCTACAAAGTCAACTAATGTGACTGAAACCACCTTCGGCGTACTGTTAAAGGCCGTTGTTAGATGTACTGGTTATCGCGTTAGCTGCCAGCCTTTTTTCTGCCACAGTGCGGGGAGCTGCGCCATGTCGTTAAACACGGTGACCAGTGGATGGTCGATGGCTGGATTATGTTCATCAGCACAATAATAGAAAACCGGGATCCCGGCAGCGATGCCTGCCTTTGCACCGGCTTCTGAATCATCGATCAAAATACAGCGCTCAATCGGAACATTCATTTGCCGTGCAGCGTGATACATCAGTTCAGGATCGGGCTTCCAGCGCCCAATATCGTAGCCGCTGTACAGATGCTCCCCGAAAAACGACAGCATACCGGTCAGGCCGAGTGAGTGTTGCATTTTGGGTACTGTTCCGTTTGAGACGACGCACGCCGGTACGGTGATCTGCTCCAGCAGCGCCTTTGCGCCAGCGATAGGTTTCAGTTCGAGGTCGAACAGGCGCGCCACTTCCTTACGATAGGCTGGCTCCAGAATTTCCACAGGTATTGAAAGCTGATATTGAGCACTGACATCACTGATGATGTCGTACAGCTTCACGCCTTTATATTTTTCAAACATCTCCTGAAGCGATAACGTGGCGCCAAACTGTGCGAAGGTGTTGACGTAAGCCTGAGTACAGAGCATTTCGCTGTCTACCAGCGTTCCGTCACAATCGAAAAAAATGCATTCCACTGACATCCTGCTTCCTTATGTGCTGATGGGCTGATATTTCATACTAGCCTGAAATGTGGATGAATTTCGATCATTGATAGTACAAAGGCCTGGTGGCTACGCTGTGGCTGTGAGTTTTTCACCACTATAATCCCCCCTCAAGGCAGTATCGCCTCCCTCACCATGAATCATTTATTCCTCTTTAAGGTTAGTCTAATGAATAGCTGATTATCACTAAGGTAAGTTATGTCAATTACTGTTAATGGTTGTGATCAGGCGGTAAAAATAGCGCAATCGGTTGCGAAAAAAACGGTGATTGGCATCCCAAAATATGAATTTTGGGGTAGGATAGCGGCCGACAACTTTTTCTCCGTTCTGGAAACACATAATGACGAAGCACGGTCTTTTACAGCGGATTTTTAAATTAGAGGAACATGGCACCACCGTTCGTACAGAGGTGATTGCCGGTTTCACCACTTTTCTGACGATGGTGTATATCGTTTTTGTTAACCCGCAGATTCTGGGCGAGGCACATATGGATACTCAGGCGGTCTTTGTCACCACCTGTCTGATTGCCGCGTTCGGCAGTATCCTGATGGGACTGGTCGCAAACCTGCCGGTTGCTCTGGCACCAGCAATGGGCCTGAATGCGTTCTTCGCTTTCGTGGTCGTCGGTGCCATGGGCATCTCATGGCAGATCGGGATGGGTGCAATCTTTTGGGGTGCTGTTGGCCTGTTGTTACTGACCATCTTCCGCGTGCGTTACTGGATGATTGCCAATATTCCGCTCAGTCTGCGCGTAGGTATTACCGCCGGTATTGGCCTGTTTATCGCCATGATGGGGCTGAAAAATGCCGGTATCATCGTGGCAAACGAAGCAACGCTGGTTTCGGTAGGGAATCTGACTTCGCACAGCGTACTGCTTGGGGCGCTGGGTTTCTTCATTATCGCTATTCTCGCATCGCGTAATATCCACGCGGCGGTTCTGGTATCGATCGTAGTGACGACGGGCATTGGCCTGGCTATTGGGGATGTGAAATTCACTGGCATCTTCTCGACACCGCCATCGGTGGCCCCGGTACTGGGCCAGGTAAACCTGAAGGACTCCCTGAATATCGGCATGGCCGGTATCATCTTCTCATTTATGCTGGTAAACCTGTTTGACTCCTCCGGTACGCTGATTGGGGTAACGGATAAAGCTGGTCTGGCTGATGAGAACGGCAAGTTCCCGCGTATGAAGCAGGCACTCTACGTTGACAGTATCAGCTCGGTTGCCGGTTCATTTATTGGTACCTCATCGGTAACCGCTTATATCGAAAGCTCGTCCGGTGTTTCCGTTGGCGGACGTACTGGTTTAATGGCGGTGGTAACAGGCCTGCTGTTCCTGTTGGTGATGTTCCTGTCGCCGCTGGCGGGTATGGTGCCTGCATATGCGGCTGCCGGTGCGCTGATCTATGTGGGTGTGCTGATGACCTCAAGTCTGGCACGCGTGAAGTGGGACGACCTGACCGAAGCAGTTCCGGCATTTGTCACCGCCGCGATGATGCCATTCAGCTTCTCGATCACCGAAGGTATCGCGCTGGGCTTTATCGCGTATTGTGTGATGAAGCTGGGCACTGGCCGCTGGCGCGAAATCAGCCCATGTGTGGTGGTGGTTGCACTGCTATTTGTGCTGAAAATTGCTTTTGTAGACGGGCACTAATCAGGCTGACGGATGGCGCATATGCGCCATCCTTATTCAGACATGATGGAGCTGCTTTTCGACAGGAAGGCTGGTCAGACGCAATGTGCGCTGCCCCAGATTATGAGCGTAGACATTAAAATCCCCCAACGACTTCCAGTCCGTTCCCCCGATATATTCCCACAGACTTAATTTCTCAGTGCCGGGCGACAGCGCACATGACCACACCAGCAGCGACTCTACGTCACACAGTGCCTGAATCTGAGGACAGGTGGTGGAACGAAGCCGTCCGGAAGCCGGGTGTAAGCGTAGTGAGTCCCTGGCTTCGTGCCCTTCGCCAGTGAGCTTGAGAATACTCTGCCGCAGCGTCCAGAGCTGTGTAGAGGCCTCTATCGCATCGTTCTGGGCATTGATCCACGCCTTTTCTCCCGATGAGAGGCATTCAAAATAGTGTTCTATCGTCTGACGGCTATGGGCGCGAACGATCTCCATATCCAGTCCCGCGCGCCCCCCTTCTTCCGCTAATACCACGCCGACCATATTTCCGGCGTAAGCAAAGTTAAAATCGGGAAGATCGGGGTCAGAAAAACGAGGACGGCCGCTGGCGGAGATAATCATTTCAGGAAGCACAGGGATGCCATATACGCGGCACATCAGCTCTGCAAGCAGGCTGCGGGCTGCCAGAAAGCGCACGCGGCGTTTGTCAGAAAATCCGTAGGCCTGGTCAACTATCTGCTGCGGAAGTCGATGTGTCGGGGTTTTGGTTTGGGCGAGTGCCCAACGTGCAAAATGACTTGCCATCTGTCGCTCCGTGAAAATGGTCGGGTAATCATCATTGTCATTGTAAGAATATTCTTATCAAATTTCACCTGGGATTCCATTCACAGGTGGGTTTTCAGACTATTGTCACTGTTTATCAGGTGATTTCTGGTGCATTAGAGCTATACCCGTCATCCTTCGGGCCGCAGGATCGTTGGCTCTCCTCGCGCACCCCGGTCACTTACTCATGTAAGCTCCCGGGGATTCGCTGCGTGGCCGCCTGCCTGCAACCCGAATTATTTAGGGTATAGATTGCGTCATCCTTCGGGCAGCAGGTTACTGATTTAAGCTCCCGGGGATTTGCTGCGTTAAGACGCCAGTTAAATCGAATTTATTACTTACCAATACAGAAGCTGGAGAAAATACGCCCTAACAGATCATCCGAACTGAACTCTCCGGTGATTTCACTGAGCGCCTGCTGTGCAAGACGCAGCTCCTCGGCTAAAAGCTCACCCGCCCAGGCTCCTAAAAGCTGCTCTTTTCCCTGCTGTAAGTGAGTGGCTGCTAACTCCAGGGCGAGAAGATGACGGCGGCGCGCCAGGAAGCCTCCCTCCATATTGCCTGAAAAGCCCATACTCTGTTTCAGGTGGTCGCGCAGGGCATCAATTCCTTCACCTGTACGGGCCGAAAGACGAATAAGTGAGTGACCATTTACTTCTTCGATACCCAGCTCTTCGCCAGTCATATCGGCTTTATTGCGCACTACAGTAATCGGTAACGTTGCTGGCAGACGTGCGATAAAGTCTGGCCAGATCTCAGCAGGTTCGGTCGCACCGGTGGTGGTACCGTCAACCATAAACAGTACACGATCGGCCTTTTCAATCTCATTCCACGCACGTTCGATGCCAATACGCTCAACTTCGTCGCTGGCATCGCGCAGCCCTGCAGTATCAATGATATGTAACGGCATGCCATCAAGATGAATATGTTCGCGCAGAACATCGCGGGTGGTTCCGGCAATATCGGTCACAATTGCTGCCTCACGCCCGGCCAGCGCATTCAGCAGGCTCGATTTACCAGCATTTGGCCGCCCGGCAATCACCACTTTCATCCCTTCGCGCAGCAGGCTGCCCTGGCGTGCTTCAGCACGTACTTCCTCCAGGTCGCTGATGACCTCATGTAGCTGGGCTTCGATTTTACCGTCAGAGAGGAAGTCGATCTCCTCGTCCGGGAAGTCAATTGCCGCTTCCACATAGATCCGCAGGTGAGTGAGCGCTTCCACAAGATGGTTAACGCGGGCTGAAAATACGCCCTGTAACGAGTTAACTGCGGAACGGGCTGCCTGCTCAGAGCTGGCATCAATCAGGTCGGCGATAGCTTCTGCCTGTGCCAGATCCAGTTTGTCATTGAGGAAGGCTCGCTCGGAGAACTCGCCCGGGTTAGCAATACGCAGCCCGGGCTGTGCCACAATGCGTTTCAGCAGCAGGTCGAGGATAACCGGGCCGCCGTGGCCCTGAAGTTCAAGTACGTCCTCGCCAGTAAATGAGTTGGGACCGGGGAACCACAGCGCGATACCCTGATCGAGGGTGCTACCGTCTGCGTCACGGAACGGCAGGTAATCGGCGTAGCGTGGCTTAGGCACTTTTCCCAGCACTAACTGCGCGACGTCGGCGGCTTTGCTGCCGGAAATACGCAGAATGCCGACGCCGCCGCGGCCCGGCGCGGTCGCCTGCGCGACGATAGTATCGCTATGGCTCATGTTGAATTCTCTTTTTAAGGCAAAAAAATAAGGCGGTCATGATGACCGCCTTACTATTTTAGCAAGGGTCAGGAATGCCTGACCCTGCGGGTGCGGCGATTCGTTACCGAATTACGCTTTTTTCTTGTCGCGACTGTGCAGACCACGTTTTTCCAGGCCGCGATAAATCAGCTGCTGCTGGATAATGGTCACCAGGTTACTGACGATGTAGTACAGCACCAGACCTGACGGGAACCACAAGAAGAACACGGTGAAGATGACCGGCATAAAGGTCATGATCTTCTGCTGCATCGGGTCGGTCACGGTGGTTGGCGACATCTTCTGAATGAAGAACATCGTCACGCCCATCAGGATCGGCAGGATGTAGTACGGGTCTTGTGCCGCAAGGTCATGGATCCACAGTGCGAATGGCGCATGGCGCAGCTCTACTGAGCCCATCAGCATGTAGTACAGGGCCAGGAAGATTGGCATCTGGATAACCAGAGGCAGACAGCCGCCCAGCGGGTTAACCTTCTCAGCTTTGTACAGCGCCATCATCTCCTGGCTCATACGCTGCTTGTCATCACCTAAACGCTCACGCATTGCCTGAATCTTCGGCTGCAACATGCGCATTTTGGCCATCGAGGTGTACTGCGCTTTAGTCAGCGGGTACATGATGCCACGTACGATGAAGGTGATAACGATAATGGAGAAGCCCCAGTTACCGATAAAGGAGTGCAGGAATTTCAGCAATTTAAACAGCGGCTGAGAGATAAACCACAGCCAGCCGTAATCTACCGTCAGGTCAAGGTGCGGAGCAACTGCTGCCATCTTGTCCTGAATTTCCGGGCCAACCCACAGAGTGGCTGCCAGCTGCTGCTGAGAACCTGGTGCGATGGTCACAGGTGCAGATTTGTAGCCAATCGCGGCAATCCCGTTACCCAGGTTGCTGGTGTACAGCGTGTTGTTGCCTGCGGTCTGCGGAACCCATGCGGTAGCGAAATACTGCTGCAACATTGCCACCCAACCGTTGGTGGTGGTAGTGCTCAGGTTTTCGTTGTCGCTGATCTTATCGAATTTGTACTTCTCGTAGTTGGTCTCACTGCTCGAGTAAGCCGCGCCACGGAAAGTGTGCAGAGCAAAGTTGCTGCTGCCAGTATCACGATGCTTTGGCAGATCGATAGACTGCTTCAGCTGACCAAACATCGACACTTCCAGCGGCTGCTGTGAGGCGTTGTTGATCTGATAATCGACATTAATCGCATATTCACCGCGCTTCAGCACGAAGGTCTTGGTGAAGGTTGCGCCATTTTCTGCGGTATAGGTCAGCGGGATACGCAGTTCGCTCTGGCCATCAGCCAGCTCGAAGTGATCCTGACCTGCGGTATACAGAGGACGCGCGCCGTTTGCCGGGTTGTCCGGGCCGTTACGACCAGTCAGACCGCTTTGTGCCTGATACAGGAATCCTGGTGTGGTTTCCAGCAGCAGGAATGGCTTGTCTGAACCCAGTGAGTCCGGGTAAGTCAACAACTGCGCCTGGTCAATATCGCCACCGCGAGTATTGATGTTCAAAGACAGGACATCAGTCTTAACGGTGATCGTTTTGCCCTGGCCACTGGCAGGTACGCCCTGATTGGCGGCATCACCGGCTGCGCTGGTCGTGTTCTGCGTGGTCTGGGTTTGCAATGGCTGCGGAGCGTGGTCCGTCTGCCAGGCTTGCCAGATCATAAAAGACACGAACAGAAAAGCGATGAGAAAAAGATTGCGTTGCGAATCCATCGTTAATGTTCTCTGTTATCGTCGGTTTTTGGCGGCACCGGATCGTCGCCACCCGGGTTCAAGGGGTGGCATTTTAATATGCGTTTCATCGTCAACCAACTACCTTTTATCACCCCAAACCTGCGTAATGCCTCAATACCGTATTGAGAACAGGTGGGCTGGAAACGGCAGTGCGGCCCTAACAGCGGACTGATGACGCGTTGGTAGACGCGTATCAGCGCAATTAAGAGCCGCGAGCCAGGCGACAATGACGACGCCATAGTTTCTCCAACGCTTCCGTCAGTGCCTGATTATCCAGATCGGCAACACCCTTTTTCGCAACAATCACAAAATCCATCGCAGGTAATTCATGCTGACGCAGACGAAAGCTTTCGCGGGTCAATCGCTTGATCCGGTTGCGTTCATGCGCACGTTTGACATGTTTTTTAGCGACTGTGAGACCGATGCGGGGATGCCCCAGCGTGTTCAGGCGGCCGAGTATAGTGATTTGCGGCGTGCCAGCCCGTTGTGGCTGCTGGAAGACGAAAGTGAAATGAGTGGGAGTTAACAAACGTAACTCCCTGGGAAATGCGAGCTTAACCACTCAGCGGTTAGCTTTTATTACTTAGAAACGGTCAGACGAGAACGGCCTTTAGCACGACGACGTGCCAGAACCTGACGACCATTTTTATTTGCCATACGAGCACGGAAACCGTGTGAACGGTTACGCTTCAGTACGGACGGTTGAAAAGTGCGTTTCATGGCGATTTCTACCTAAACTTGAAAAATTTCACTTGGTGACGCGTTATCTGGCCCGAAAAAACGACCGACGCCTCAGTGTGTCTTTAATAAAGAGGCGGGATTGTAATAATTGTACAGTCCAGAGTCAATTTACTTCGCGTGAAAAGCGCATCCTGATTGCCCGTAGTGACCGAAAAAGCAGCCAAAACGGCCATGGCGCACACGCCGGGGCAAGAATTATACGGCGTCCAGTGAAAAGCGCAAGGATCGCGCAGGATCTTCTGGCGATCCTGTTACATGGCGTTTGCGGCAATAACGTGACGGCACCATTAAATT